>JAIRVJ010000126.1 GCA_031253955.1 Burkholderiaceae bacterium
CCTCCGGCAGCCACAAAGGCCAGCACCCGCCGTTTCAAGTCCTGACTGTAGGCCCATGACATTCTCTTGAATGGATACAGTCTTTAGTATATGTCTGATTTATTCAAGAGTCAACTATATGCGCCACGCGGCACGCAAACGTTGTGATTCCAACCGGTACCGCTAGCCCTCTCCCCAACCCTCTCCCGCAAGCAGGAGAGGGAGAAAAACGAACGACTGACCAACAACCGTTCTAATGCGCCCCCGCTGCTGCATCGTGGTCGGCCATGCCGCCGGGGCGTCTGGAAAGCCAGACCAGGGCGATGAGTGCGAGGAACAGGATGGCCGAGCCGCGGAAGATTTCCTGCGAGGAGATCATGAACGCTTGTTGCGTGACCAGGTTGTTGATGAAGCCCAGCGCCTGTTCATGCGTCATGCCGCCGGCCTGCAACTGTTGCAGGGTTTGCATGGCGGCGGGGCTGCCGGTGTTGATGGTTTCGGCTAGCTGCGCGTGGTGCAGATCGGAACGGTGCTCCCACAGCGTGGTGCTGATCGAGGTGCCGATGGCGCCCGCGGTGATGCGCACGAAATTCATCAGGCTGGAGGCCGATGCGATGCGCCAGGGCGGCAAGCCCGACAGCGAAATGGTCAACAGCGGAATGAAGAAGGTCGCCGTGGCGATGCCCTGAATGATGGTGGGCGTCATCAGCGTGGCAAAGTCGGTGTCGGTGGTGAAGTGCGAGCGCAGCCAGAACACGAACGCGAACACCGCAAACGAAAAGCTGGCGTAGCGGCGCGCGTCGATGCGGTTGACCGTCAGGCCCACCACGGGCGCGATGATGATGGCCAAAATCCCCACCGGCGCCATGACCATGCCCGCATCGGTGGCGGTATAGCCCATGTATTGCTGCAACCACAAAGGCACGATGACCACGTTGCCGAAGAACAGGCCGTAGCCGACCGAAATGGCCAGCGTGCCGGTCCAGTAGTTGCGGCCCTTGAGCAGCGACAGGTCCACCACCGGGTGCTTTTCGGTCAGCTCCCAGATCAGGAAAACCACGAAGCCGATGGCGGCCACCACGGCCAGCGCCATGATCAGGGACGAGGAAAACCAGTCGAGTTCCTTGCCCTTGTCGAGCATGATCTGCAACGAGCCGACCCAGATCACCAGCAGCGCCAGCCCCACCACGTCCACGGGCAGGCGGTGGATTTCGGATTCGCGCTTGCTGTAGATGCTCCAGATTCCGGCGACCGCGATCAGGCCCACCGGTACGTTGATGAAGAAGATCCACGACCAGGCGATGTTGTCGGTGATCCACCCTCCCAGCAGCGGCCCGGTGATGGGCGCCACCAGCGTGATGATGGAAAAGATGGCCAGCGCCAGCCCGGACTTGGCGCGCGGATAACTGGCCAGCAGCAGGGTTTGCGACAGCGGAATCATGGGGCCGGCGACGAACCCCTGCAACACCCGGAAGGCGATCAGCATCGTCATGTTGGGCGCCATGCCGCACAGCCAGGAACTGATGGAAAACAGCAGCACGCTGGTCATGAACAGCCGCACCTGGCCGATGCGCTGGGTGAGCCAGCCCGTCAGCGGCACGGCGATGGCGTTGGCCACCGCAAAACTGGTAATGACCCAGGTCCCCTGGGTCGGGCTGACGCCCAGGTCGCCCGAAATAGCGGGCAGCGAGACGTTGGCGATGGACGTGTCGAGCACCGTCATGAACGTCGCCGCCCCCAGGGACAGCGTGCCCAGCGTGCGCGTGACGCCTTGCAGCGGCGGATATTCGATGTGGGTGGCTTGGGTGCTCATGGCATGGGGCGTTTAACGTTTTGCGTTTAGCGTGAAATTTTTCGCTTCCCACGCTCAACGTCAAACGCTCAACCTTATTTGCGGCCCATGTTGCGCGCAATGATGTCGCGGATCAGCGCCTCGGCGCCCTCGCCGTCCAGGGTGAACACCGTGGTCTGCGCCAGCGGTTCCTTGCGCGGGACGGCGGCCAGTTTGGGGCCGCTTTTGTCGTCGATGTCCACCTCCACCAGCATCGACAGGCCCACGCGCAGCGGGTTGCCGGCCAACTGTTTGGGATCGAGCCGGATGCGCACGGGCACACGCTGCACCACCTTGATCCAGTTGCCGGTGGCGTTTTGCGCCGGCAGCAGCGCCGAGGCCGCGCCGGTGGCGATGCCCAGACCGGCCACCGTGCCGGTATAGACCACCTTCTTGCCGTACAGATCGGCGGTGAGCTTGGCGGGCTGGCCCACGCGAATATCGCGCAACTGGTTTTCCTTGAAATTGGCGTCCACCCAGACCTGCTCCAGCGGCACCACCGACAGCAGCGGCATACCGGGCGCCACGCGCTGGCCAAGCTGCACCACGCGCTTGCTCACGTAGCCGCTCACCGGCGCGGGCAGCACCATGCGGTGGGCGGCGATCCAGGCTTCGCGCACCTTGGCGGCGGCGGCCAGCACGCTGGGGTGCTGCTGCACCTCGGTGCCATCGGTCAGCGCCTGGTTGCTCGCCAGTTGTTCGCGCGCCGCCGCCACGCCCGCAAGCGCCGCGGCCAGCGCGCTTTGCGCCGCGGTGACCTGCGCGCTGGCATGCGCCAGTTCTTCGCCGGAGACCGCGCCGCCGGCGGCCAGATCTTGCCGTCGCGCCAGATCCTGCTCGGCGGTGGCCAGTTGCGTGCGCGCCTTATCCGCGTCGGCCTCGCGCAGTTTGACTTGCGCGGCCAGCGAGGCGTTGTTGGCGTACAGCGTGCGCACCTGGCGCACCGCCTGGCCCAGCGCGGCCTGGGCCTGCTCCAGCGCCACGTCGGCATCGGCGGGGTCCAGGCGCACCAGCGGCTGGCCGGCTTGCACCAGGTCGGTTTCGTCGGCATAAATGGCCGTCACGGTGCCGCCGACCTGCGGCGTGATCTGGATGAGGTTGCCCTGCACGTAGGCGTTGTCGGTTTCCTCGTAGTGGCGCAGCACCAGCCAGTCGTAGGCGAACCAGGCCAGGCCCGCCAGCGCGACGGCGGCGGCCACGCCCGTCAGGGCGCGCTTGCGCCCGAAGCTCATGCGGCGCGAGGGCGGCGCGTTTTCGATTTCGACGGAAGACGCGCCGCGCGGCGGCTGCCGCGGCGGCGCCGGCTGCGACGGTTCTTCGTTCGTTTTCGTGTCGGGCATGTTGGTTTCCTGCAATGTTCCGGGGTGTCTGGGTGCGGGCGCTTGTCAATGCGCGGCGGCGGTGGTGGCTTGGGGCAGCGCGGCCTGCTCGGCCGTGGGCTGCCAGCCACCGCCCATGGCCTGCGCCAAGCCAATCTGGGCGTTCAAGCTTTGCGCCGCCAGATCGACTTGCTGGCGGCGCTGGGCCAGCACGGTGGTTTCGGCAATGAGCACGTTCAGGTAGGCGCTCAGACCCGCGCGGTAACGCTCTTGCGCGATGGCGTAAGCGCCCTCGGCGGCGGCCAGCGCCTGCGCCTGCTGCGTGCGCTGAATATCCAGGCTTTGCACAGCCTGCACCTGGTCGGCCACATCGCGCATCGCCTGGATGACGGCGGCGTTGTAGTCCTCGATGGCCGCGTCCAGTTCCGCCGTTTGGCCGCGCAGGTTGGCGCGCAGCCTGCCGCCTTCAAAAATCGGCAAACTGATCGCGGGGCCGGCGTTCCATTCCAGGCTGCCGCTCTTGATCCAGTTGCCAAAGCCCAGCGACTGCAAGCCGATGGCGCCCACCAGGTTGATGTTGGGATAAAACAGCGACTGGGCCGCCTGCACGCCGCCGCGCGCGGCTTCCACGCGCCAGCGCGCGGCCACGATGTCGGCGCGGCGGCCCAGCCAGTCGGCCATCAACTCGTCAGGCAGCGCCAGCGTTTTAAAGCCGGCCAGACGCGGCGCGGCAATGCCATCGGCCAGCCGGGGCTGGCCCAGCAGCGCCGCCAGCGCGTTGCGCGCCGCGTCGGCCTGCTGCTCCAGCGCGGTGATTTGGGTGCGCGAATCGGCGCGGCCCGTTTCGCTTTGCCGCACTTCCATTTGCGTATCGAGACCGGCTTGCCGGCGCTCGTGCACCAGTTGCAGCATGTGCTGGCGCTGCGCCAACATGCGAGCGGCCACGGCGCGCTGATCCTCGATGCGCGCCCACTGCACATAGGCGCGCACCACGTTGGCGGCCAGCAGCACGCGGGCGGCGTCGGCTTCGGCCTCGGCGGCGCGCGCTTGCCCGACGGCGGCGGCAATGGCGCCCGAATGCTTGCCGAAAAAATCCAGCTCCCACCTGCCGTTGAGTTGCAGCGTGCCCATGTTGAACTGGCTGCCGCCATAGGGCGGCGGGTAGATGTAGTTTTCCTGGAACCGCATACGCTGCGCGTCCAGCTCGCCTTCGATTTGCGGCAAACCGTCGGCGCGCGCCATGCCGATGGCGCTTTGCGCCTTGACCACGCGCGCCGCCGCCGCGCGCAAGCTTGGGTTACCTTCCAGCGCCTGCGCTACCAGAGCGTCGAGTTGGGGATCGCCCAGCGCGCTCCACCACTGGGCGGCGGGTGCCAGGGTCTGCCCTTCGGGCAAACCGAGCGCGGCGGCATCGGCCAGATGCGCCTGCGAGCCGATGCCGCTCATGCCGGCGCAGGCGGTCAGCAAAGTCAGTGCGGCGGCGGCCACTGCCGCGCGAAATTTACCGGGCACAGTTTTCATGTTGGCACTCCCAATTCCTGCGCCATGGCCTCGGCGTTGGCCCGCAGGCGCTCGGCCAGCGACTGCAACTGCGCCCATTCCTGGGCGGTGAAACCGGCCAGCGCGCGGTTATAGACGCCGCACAGCACGGCCGGCACGCGCTCGGCCACGGCCTGGCCTTCGGGCGTGATGACGATGCGCACCACGCGGCGGTCGGCGGCGCAACGCGCACGCCGCACCAGGCCTTTTTTCTCCAGCCGGTCGAGCAGGCGCGTCATGGCGCTCACGTCGATGCAGCACTGCCGCGCCAGATCGGCCACGGTGCTGGCGTCGCACTTCCAGACCTTGAACAGCGGCAGCCACTGCGGCAGCGTGGATTCTTCCATCGCCATCTCGCGGTTGACGCTCTGGCTCAACCGCACCATCGCCTTGCGCAGAAGGTAGAGCACGCCCTGTTCGGGGCGAAAGGTCTCTGGCGTGAAAAACGCGGCAGCGGGCGCGGCCCGGCGCGGCTTGCGCAAGGCAGCGTCCGCACGCGCCATGGCAGCGGAAGTCATGCGAATCGGAATTTCTGCAATTAGCCCCGCACCCTTTTGCGGGCGGCGGATCGGCGAAGCGGTGTAATTTATTTGCAAGTGCAAATATTGTCAACGCAACTTTATAAAAACCACAAGACTTTGTAGGGATTTATGCTGCTGTATTCATAGCTTGCTGCCTAAGGTATATATGTTTTTAAAAGTATTTTATATATTAAATATATATTCATTGATGGCAAGAAGCTATCAAATTCATAGTTGCACGAACTCTCCCGCGCACCGCATCGCCCGAGGAATGCGATACTGTTTATTTGCCGTTTCCCATCCACTCACTTCCGGGAGCACCCATGAGCAGCACCCAGCACGCAAAAGTCATCATCCTAGGCTCCGGCCCGGCGGGTTACACCGCCGCCGTGTACGCGGCCCGCGCCAACCTGAAACCGCTGCTGATTACCGGCATGGAGCAAGGCGGCCAGTTGATGACCACCACCGAAGTGGACAACTGGCCCGGCGACCCAAGCGGCGTGCAGGGGCCGGAGCTGATGCAGCGTTTTTTGCAGCACGCCGAGCGTTTCAACACCCAGATCGTGTTCGACCACATCAGCGCCGTGACGCTGGGCGAGCGGCCCTTCAAACTGCAAGGCGACAGCGGCAGCTACAGTTGCGACGCGCTCATCATCGCCACCGGCGCTTCGGCCAGGTATCTAGGCCTGCCGTCGGAGGCCGCGTTCAGGGGCAAGGGCGTATCGGCCTGCGCCACCTGCGACGGCTTTTTCTACCGCAATGAAGACGTGTGCGTGATCGGCGGCGGCAACAGCGCGGTCGAAGAGGCGCTGTACCTTGCCAACATCGCCCGCAAGGTCACGCTGGTGCACCGGCGCGGCAAATTCCGCGCCGAGCCGATTCAGGTGGACCACCTGATGGAAAAAGTGGCCGCAGGCAAGATCGAACTGAAAACCCCTTATGTGCTGGACGAAGTGCTGGGCGACGCCAGCGGCGTGACCGGCGTGCGCGTCAAGCGCGTGGACAGCGGCCAGAGCGAGGACATCGCCCTGAAAGGGTGCTTCATCGCCATCGGCCACGCCCCCAACACCGGAATTTTTGCCGGCCAGCTCCAGATGGAAGGCGGCTACATCCGCACCCGGATCGACCCGCAAGGCGCGGCCACCCGGACCTCCGTGTCCGGCGTGTTCGCCGCTGGCGACGTGCAAGACCACGTGTACCGCCAGGCCATCACCAGCGCCGCCACCGGCTGCATGGCTGCGCTGGATGCCCAACGCTTTCTGGAGCAGCACGGGTTATAATATTTGGTTCTGACGGGTTACCGCCACCCTTTCTGGCGAGGTGAGGCGCGGTGCATCATGGCCCGCGCCGCGAAAAAATCGGAGCCTTCACAATGGCACGCGTGTGCGAAGTCACGGGCAAGAAGCCCATGGTCGGGAACAACGTTTCCCACGCCAACAACAAAACCAAGCGCCGGTTCCTTCCGAACCTGCAATACCGCCGCTTCTGGGTCGAAAGCGAAAACCGCTGGGTGCGCCTGCGCGTCTCCGGCGCCGCGCTGCGCCTGATCGACAAGAACGGCATCGACCCCGTGCTGGCCGACATGCGCGCCCGCGGCCAAGCCTGAAGGAGAAAACACCATGGCCACCAAAGGTACACGCGAAAAGATCAAGCTGGAATCCACCGCCGGCACCGGGCACTTCTACACCACCACCAAGAACAAAAAGACCATGCCGGAAAAAATGTCCATCCTCAAATTCGACCCTAAGGCCCGCAAGCACGTCGAATACAAGGAAATCAAGCTGAAGTAAGTTCAAGGCCCAAGCACCCCCTACCTTCCTCCCAAAAGCCCGCCCCGCGCGGGCTTTTCCTTGGGCGGCAGGCGCGGTGCCGGCGCGAGCGTTGCGCCGTTAGAATCGCCCGCACAGCGGAGGCGTGGCAGAGTGGTCTATCGCACCGGTCTTGAAAACCGGCAACGGGCAACCGTTCGTGAGTTCGAATCTCACCGCCTCCGCCAGCGCAGTGTGCAGCCAAAAGCAAAAAGCCCCGCATGGCGGGGCTTTTGTCTTGGCGGAGACGAAGGGATTCGAACCCTTGATGAGGCTCTACACCCCATACTCCCTTAGCAGGGGAGCACCTTCGGCCACTCGGTCACGTCTCCGCAAGCTGGTGATTATGCCATCGGTTTCAGGCACCGGGCTGGTCCAGATCGAAGGCGCGGTGCAAGGCGCGCACGGCCAGTTCCATGTACTTTTCGTCGATGACGACGGAAGTCTTGATCTCGCTGGTGGAGATCATCTGGATGTTGATGCCTTCCTCGCTCAGGGTGCGGAACATCTTGCTGGCCACGCCTACGTGGCTGCGCATGCCGATGCCGACGATGCTGACTTTGCAGATGCGCGTGTCGCCCGCCACCTCGGTCGCGCCTAGGGTGGGCAGCACTTTGCTATTGAGCAGATCGACCGTCCTGGCGTAGTCGCCCCGGTTGACGGTGAAGCTGAAATCGGCGCTGCCGTGGTGGCTGATGTTCTGGATGATCATGTCCACCTCCACGTTGGCGTCGGCCACCGCGCCCAGAATGCGGTAGGCGATGCCCGGCGTGTCGGGCACGCCCAGCACGGAAATCTTGGCCTCGTCGCGGTTGAAGGCAATGCCGGAAACAATGGCTTTTTCCATATGTTCGTCTTCCTCGAAAGTGATCAGTGTGCCCGACCTGGCCTCGTCGCCAAGGTCGATATCCCACGGCGTAAAGCTCGACAGCACGCGCAGCGGCACCTGGTATTTGCCGGCGAACTCGACCGAGCGGATTTGCAGCACCTTGCTGCCCAGGCTGGCCATCTCCAGCATTTCCTCGAAGCTCACGCTGGTCAGGCGCCGCGCCTCGGGCACGATGCGCGGATCGGTGGTGTACACGCCATCCACGTCGGTGTAGATCAGGCACTCGGCGGCCTTGAGCGCCGCCGCCACCGCCACCGCCGACGTGTCGCTGCCGCCGCGCCCCAGCGTGGTGATGTTGCCCTGCGCATCCACGCCCTGAAAGCCAGTGATGATGACCACCCTGCCCGCCGCCAGATCGGCGCGCACGCGCGCATCGTCGATGCTGTCCACGCGCGCCTTGGTGTAGGCATCGTCGGTGCGAATGGGTACCTGCCAGCCAGCATAACTCACCGCCGCCATGCCCTCGGCTTGCAGCGCAATCGCCAGCAGCGCGGATGATGCCTGCTCGCCCGTGGCCGCCAGCATGTCCAGCTCGCGGAAGTATTCGCGCGTGGTTTTGGGCGGCGCCAGCTCCTTGGCCAGAGCCAGCAGGCGATTCGTTTCGCCGCTCATGGCGCTGGGCACCACCACCATCTGGTGGCCCGCACGCGCCCACTTGGCCACGCGCCTGGCGACGTTACGAATGCGCTCGGTCGAACCCATCGACGTGCCGCCGTATTTATGAACGATCAATGCCATGAGAGCAGGAATGCAAGATGCAAAAAAGGGGTGATTTTAAGACTTGCCGCCAAGCTCTCTGTGCTCCGCCGATTCAGCAAGCAAGCGCCGCGCATGGGTGAGGTAGGGGCGAAAAATTTTTCATCCCTACGCCGAAAGACAACGATGCTCCGAATGAGAACTCACAGGGCGAAAGATTTTTCGCCCCTACGATAGGAGACTACTGCTTTAATAGCTGATTGCCGCAGCATGACATAGTTTTCATGTGAAAAAATTTCATAAAACTATATAGTAATAAGGGAACCAGCTATGAACTTTGAATTTCTCCTTCTCCCGCAAATGTGAAAGCGCCAATAAAAAACCCTTTCCCACCTGCGCGTGGAAAGGGAACGGGCGCGAGGGCTGGGGTGGGGGCGCACGGCGCTGGAACAAGCACGGGGTTTACGATGTGCCGCCGCCCCCATCCCAGCCTTCCCCCGCACGCGGGGGAAGGAGAAAAGATTGGTTCATTTCAGGGAGAAGAAACGCTCAACCTCTTTCCACCGCAACAGTGCACCCTGCCGCTCAATGAAACCGCCGCCGATCTTGATGCGTACGCGGTGGCCGCGGGTGGTGCAGTGGGCGATTTGGTCCAGCAGTTCTTCGAGTTGCGCGGCGCTGGGGCGGCAGCCGTGTTGCGTGGCGAGCCACTGGCGCAGCGCGTTGGCCTGGCGCGCTCGTGTAAGCTGTTGCAGCGCAGCGATGCGCGGGGGCTGGCCGGTGGTTTGCAGGTCTTGCGTGGCCAGTTCTTGCAGCAGTTGCTGCGCCTGCGCCGCGTGCGCGGCGCTGCGCGCGAAGGTGGCGCGAAAGTGCGGGAACGCGGCTTCAATAGCGGGCAGCAGCCGGGCGCGGATGCGGTTGCGCACAAAGCGCGGGTCGGCGTTGCTGGGGTCTTCCACCCACGCCGTGCCTTGCACGTGCAGCCAGGCGCGGATGGCGGGGCCGGGCACACGAAGCAGCGGGCGCCAATAGTCAACCGCCCCGCGCCGCCAGTGCGTAGGCATAGCCGCCAAGCCCGGCAGCCCCGCGCCGCGCGAGAGGGCCAGCAGCATGGTTTCCGCCTGATCGTCGGCATGCTGGGCGATGAGCACAGTGCGGATGGAGGCTTCAAGCGCCAGCGCATCAAAGCACGCATAACGATGGCGCCGCGCGGCATCTTCCGGGCTTTCGCCGCGCGCGTGGCGCGCATTCACCCGGCGCACGGATAGCGGCACGCCCAGGCGCACGCACAGGCTGGCGCAATGGCGCTCGAACCCGTCGGCGGCGGCTTGCAGGCCGTGGTGCACGTGCCAAGCCTGCACCTGCTGCGGCCAGCGCCCGGCGCAAGCCAGCAGCAGCGCGGTGGAATCCGCCCCGCCGCTCAGGGCGACTGCCAGCGGCAGCGCGGGTGACTGGGCGGCAAACCGGGCGATGGCGGCGTCCACCCATTCTGGCGCGCCGGGCGGAAGGGAAGTCACCGCGGGCATGGCGCAAGGTCCATGTTGCGCTCTCCGGCCTGCGGCCAGCCCTCTTTCTTGCCCCTACCCAGGGGCCTCTCTAAGAACGTGTTTGCGATCTCGGCGCGAGGTGTGTGGGATGCGGATTGGGATGGGCTGCAAGGCGCAAGCCGCCGCCAATGGCCAGTGCCATTGGCAAGGATTGCAACGCCGCAGACCGCCCAAGCCCGCGCCCGCACGCCCGCGGCGGGATCGTAAACACGTTCTAACGTAGCACATGGGTTGGGTAGGGGCGAAAAATTTTTCGCCCTTGCTACGCCGAAAAACAACGATGCTCCGAACGAAGCGCCGCAGGGCGAAAGATTTTTCGCCCCTACGATGGAAAAGTTGCGCGGCGGACGCAAGCCGGTTCCAAGGCGCAAGCGGGCGAGGGGAAAAACCGCGCTAGCCGCGTGACGGCTTTGACTGCTTGCCGGCATTTTGTGAGGCATGGAGAAGTCTGAACTGTTCAAGACGGGATAGCGCCCAGTCGATGGTTTTTTCGTAATTGGGCAAAGAAGGTGTGCGGATGTCTTCCCAACGTCTTTTGCTCTCGGAAGAGTCCTTGATAGCCTTCAAGGAAGTTTCGATCAAGTCGAGCTTTGCCTGCCCTTTCAAGAGCTTTGCAATGTCTTCAATATGCAATTCTTCTGGCGTGTACCGATCTTCCAAGGCTTTCCAATCGAACAAATCCCGTGGTGTGAGCGCCCAGCCCCTGTGGAAGAGTTTTTTTGCAAGAACCTCTGCCGGGTGTTCCAGTTCAAAACGGCAGTCTGGCGTTTTTTCGCTTGGCAATCCGTCCAACAAGTACGTTCGCGCTATGAAGTCAATCTGACCTTCCTTGAAGCGAAGCTTCAGTGAAGAGCCGCCTTCTTCGTAGCCGGTTATCCGATCTTCCAGAAAATCGTTTTTCCTTGGTGTCAAATACCCGATCCACTGCACATCGTGGATGAACAAATCCACGCCGTCGCTGATCCGGTGCTTCATGGCAAGCATCAGCCGCGTTCCGCCGCCGAGAACCGGGTTCATGCCCATCACCGAGTGGGCGGCTCTTTCCGCATCCGCGACCGCGAGAGCGGCGATCCGCTCCAGTTCGCGCCAGGGGCCATGCGCAACCATATCGTCAATTTCAGATTGGGAGATAAAGGTCACGTCAGTGCCTCCATTGCCCGCTCCCACGCAGGACACCGCATGTTTCCGCGAGCAAGCGTGTCTTGGTAAAGGCGGTTAACTTGGGCGATAGGAACCTTGATCTCAACAGCGCAACGCACGATCAGTTGCGGTTCCATTTCACAGAACATCGCACCCAGGATTGCGTCAGCCCGCTCCGATCCAGTGGACAACTTGCCGTTGCGCAGCGAGTTCCATACGGCCTGCTCGTCGAGTACGTGGCCGTATGGCGCATTCATATGGCCTACGATGAGTGCTGCTGCCGTCATGCCGTTTTCCTGTTTTCCAGAGCGTGTTATACACGGCTGGCCAAGCGGCGGCGGGGTAGAACAGGCGGCGCTTTAGAGCGGTTTTGGTTTTGTTATTCCCTCTCCCCCTTTGGGGAGAGGGTTAGGCAGAGGGGGTGCGCGGCACAAGCGTTGTGATTCCAACCAGCGCCGCTAGCCCTCTCCCCAACCCACTCCCGCAAGCGGGCGAGGGAGAAAAACCGCACAAACGTGAACGACTGACCAACAACCGCTTCAGCGTTCCGCCTTGGTATCGTTGTAGCGCCCGTAGCTTTGCAGGCGCTCGTAGCGGCGGTCGAGCAGTTCTTTGGGTTTGAGGTCGGCCACTTGCCGCCAGGCGTCGCCCAGAGCGCGCTTCAGAAAGGCGGTCATCTGGCGCGCGTCGCGGTGCGCGCCGCCCACCGGCTCGCTCACGATTTTGTCCACCAGGCCCAGCGCCTTCAGGCGATGCGCGGTAATGCCCAGCGCCTCGGCGGCTTCTTGCGCCTTGTCGCTGGTCTTCCAGAGGATGGAGGCGCAGCCTTCGGGGCTGATGACGGAGTAGATGGCGTATTGCAGCATCAGCGCCTGATCGGCCACCGCAATGGCCAGCGCGCCGCCGGAGCCGCCTTCGCCGATGATGGTGGCGATGATGGGCACTTCCAGCTGCGCCATTTCGTAGATGTTGCGCCCGATGGCCTCGGACTGGCCGCGCTCTTCGGCGTCCAGGCCCGGAAACGCCCCCGGCGTATCGACGAAGGTGAAGACCGGCAGCTTAAATTTTTCGGCGGTCTTCATCAGGCGCAGCGCCTTGCGGTAGCCTTCGGGGCGCGTCATGCCGAAGTTGCGCAGCGTGCGCTCCTTGGTATCGCGCCCCTTCTGGTGGCCGATCACCATGCAGGCGTTGCCGTTGAAGCGCGCCAAGCCGCCGACGATGCTCTGGTCGTCGGCAAAATGGCGGTCGCCGTGCAGTTCGACGAAGCCGGTGAACACACCCTGCACATAGTCCAGCGTGTAGGGCCGCTCCGGGTGGCGGGCGATCTTGGTGATCTTCCACGGCGTGAGCGACGAGTAAATGTCCTTGGTGAGTTGGAGGCTCTTTTTGTCGAGCTGGTCGATTTCCTCGGTGATGTCCACCGCGCTTTCGGACTGCACGTAGCGCAGTTCCTCGATCTTGTTTTCGAGTTCGGCAATCGGCGCCTCGAAATCCAGAAACGTTCGTTTCGCCAAGTGGCGCTCCTCAAAGTTCCGCGACGGGCGATGTTACCCCATCGCTATCAATACACCACCGGCTCGGCCTCCAGCGAGCGCCACATGTACCAGGTGGCCACGCTGCGCCAGGGCTGCCAGGCTTGGGCTACTTCGCGCGCTTCGCTGCGGCTGACGGGTTCGCCGGAAAAGTAGTTCTGGCTGATGCCCTTGAGCAGGCCCACGTCGTCCAGCGGCAGCACGTCCGGGCGCAGCAGGTGAAACATGAGGAACATCTCCGCCGTCCAGCGGCCGATGCCGCGGATGGCTACCAGTTCGGCGACGATGGTTTCGTCGTCCATGCCTGGCCAGTCGTCCACGTGCAGCCGCCGCCCGTCGAAGTGCAGCGCCAGATCGACCAGATATTCCACCTTGCGCGCCGACAGGCCGGCGGCGCGCATGTCGTCCACCTTGAGCTTGAGCACCAGCGCCGGGGTCATGCGCTGCGGCAGCGCCGCGAACCGGTTCCATACCGACTGCGCGGCCTTGACCGAAATCTGCTGCCCCACGATGGAGCGCGCCAGCGTGACGAAGGCGTCGCCGCGCGAGCTTAGGCAGGTATCGCCCAAATGCGGAATCAGGCGCTTAAGCACCCGGTCGCGCCCGGCCAGATGCGCGCAAGCGTCTTGCCAGTAGGCCGGCGCATCCGCCACAGCGGGAACGCAGGCTGGCTTTTTGATTATGGTTTTAATAGCTTCCATCCCAGGCTACATATGGTCTAGAGGCCAGAAAGACCCGATTGGCAATATACCTCAGATTCGTCATTCCCGCGAAGGCGGGAATCCATGGGCGGTTACCACAAGACAAACGCCGGATCGAGGAAAAGTTCCTGGATTCCCCGTCATTCCCGCGCAGGCGGGAACTGCGCGGGAATGACGAAGAAAAGATTTCTTTGACTCCATCTGAGGTATGTTGCTAATCAGGCATAAAAGCTTGAAGTTTTTTCACCGCACGGCCTCCCATGTGGTGCCGGCGGGCGAATCCTTGAGCGTGACGCCGGCGGCCAGCAGTTCGGCGCGGATGCGGTCGGCCTCGGCGAATTTGCCGGCTTTCTTGGCGGCGGCGCGCGCTTGGATGCGGGCGGCAATCTCCGCCTCGCCGAGCGTGCTGCCGGCGCGCAGAAAAGCCCGCGCATCGCCTTGCAGCAGGCCCAGCACGCCGCCCAGCGCCTTGAGCAGCCCGGCGTCTTGCGGCTTGCGCTCGCGGTTGACAACGCTCGCCAGATCGAACAGCACGGCCACCGCTTCGGGCGTGCCGAAGTCCTCGTCCAGCGCCGCCGCAAAGCGCGCGGCCACGGGGTGCGCCCAGTCCACCGGGGCCGCTCCTTGGGGTGGCACGCTCTCCAGCGCGGTGTACAGGCGCTTGAGCGCCGCGCGCGCATCTTGCAAATGCACGTCGCTGTAGTTGAGCGGGCTGCGGTAATGGGTGCGCAGCAGAAAAAAGCGCACCGTTTCGGCGTCGAACACCTGGAGCACGTCGCGGATGGTAAAGAAGTTGTCCAGCGATTTGGACATCTTCTCGCCGTCGATGTTGACAAAGCCGTTGTGCATCCAGCAGCGAGCCAGCGGCGCTCCGCTGGCGCCCTCGCTTTGCGCGATCTCGTTTTCGTGGTGCGGAAATTGCAAATCGGCCCCGCCGCCGTGAATGTCGAAAGTTTCGCCCAGCAGCGCGCAGCTCATGGCCGAGCATTCCAGGTGCCAGCCGGGCCGCCCCAAACCGTAGGGGCTAGGCCACTGGACCTCATCGGGTTCACTGGGCTTGGCCGCCTTCCACAGCGCGAAGTCGAGCGGATCGCGCTTGTCCTCGCTAATGTCCACGCGGCTGCCCGCGCGCAACTCGTCGGGCGTTTTGCCGGAGAGCTTGCCGTAGCCGGGAAACTGGCGCACCGCGTAATTCACGTCGCCGCCGGGGGTGGCGTAGGCCAGCCCCTTGTCCTGCAAACGCCCCACCAAATCCAGCATCTGGGGTATGTAATCGGTGGCGCGCGGGTCGTGATCCGGGCGCAGCACGCCCAGCGCGTCGAAGTCGCGGTACATCTCGGCGATCATGCGGGCCGTGAGCTGGCCGATCGGCTCGCCGTTTTCCAGCGCGCGGCGGATGATTTTGTCGTCGATGTCGGTGATGTTGCGCACAAAAGTCACGCGCAGCCCGCGCGCTTGCAGCCAGCGCCGCGCCACGTCGAACGCCACCGCCGAGCGCGCATGGCCGATGTGGCACAGGTCATACACGGTCATGCCGCACACATACATGCGCGCATGCCCCGGCTCGATGGGGGCGAACGGTTCCAGTGCGCGCGTGAGCGTGTTGTGGATACGCAGGGTCATGGGGGCGTTGAACGTTGGGCGTTGCCCTAAACCTTCTTTAGAATCGCCTGCCAGTATATCGATGCCCGCCCGCATGACCGCACGCCCCCTTCCGCTGCCCCGGCTGCTTGCCGCTTTGGCGCTGTGCGCCGCGTGCCTCGTCTGGAGCGCCGCCCAGGCCCAAAATTCGCGGAACACCCCGAACGATTACGCGCAGGTGCGGCAGTTGCTCCAGCAAGGCCAGAGCGCCCAGGCGCTGCAACAGGCCGACGACTACATCGCCGCCAACCCCAAAGACCCGCAAATGCGCTTCATCAAGGCGGCGGCCCTCAGTGAAACCGGCCACGCCGATCAGGCCGAGGCCATCTTGCTGCAACTCACGCGCGACTACCCTGAACTGGCCGAGCCGTACAACAACCTGGCTGTGCTCTATGCCGGGCGCGGCGAACTGGATTTGGCCCGCCAGGCGTTGCAAGAGGCGCTGCGCATCGACCCGAAATACGCCACCGCCCGCGAAAACCTGGGCGATGTGTACGCCGCGCTCGCGCACCGCGCCTGGCAGCAGGCGCAGGCAAGCGATCCGGCGGGCAAAACGCGGCTCGCCCCGAAAATCGAGGCGCTGGACAAACTGCTCGCGCCCGCCGCCGCCCCCGCCAGCAGCCCCGCCAGCGCGCAACCCTGATGCACACGAATCCCGTTTTTCTTTCCATCCACCCCACAAGGAGCCAAGCTGCCATGTCCCTTTCCCGCCGAACCCTGACCGCCCTGGGCCTGGCCGCCGCGTTGAGCGCCGCCGCCCTGCCCGCCCACGCCGCTGCCGATCCGAAGGTGAAATTCGTCACCAGCGAAGGCAGCTTCACCGTCGAGCTTTATCCTGGCAAAGCGCCCAAGACGGTGGAAAACTTCCTCCAATACGTCAAGGACAAGCACTACGACGGCGCCATCTTCCACCGCGTCATCAAGAGCTTCATGGTGCAAGGCGGCGGCTACGGCAAGGACTACCAGGAAAAACCCACCCGCGCGCCCATCAAGAATGAAGCCGACAACGGCCTGAAGAACACCGCCGGCACGATGGCCATGGCGCGCCGGCCCGATCCCGATTCCGCCACCGCGCAGTTCTTCATCAACGTGGTCGATAACCCCATGCTCGACTACAGGGCGCCCACGCCGCAAGGCTGGGGCTACGCGGTGTTCGGCAAGGTGGTAAGCGGCATGGACACGGTCGAAAAAATCCGCAACGCGCCTACCGGCCCCGGCGGACCGTTCCCGTCCGACGCGCCGCAGAAAATCATCGTCATCGAATCAGCCCGGATCGTCAATTGAAAATCGCTGCGCGTTGAGCGTTTTGCGTAAAAAAACCAGCCGCATCCCGCACGCTCAACGCCAAACGCTCAACCTCTCTCCACCATCACCGGAAAACACTACCATGAGCCAACCCAAGGTCCAACTGCACATCGCCGGCAAAGGCGTCATCACACTGGAGCTGGACGAAGCCAAAGCGCCCCATTCGGTCGCCAACTTCCTCGGCTACGTGAAAAGCGGCCATTACGACAACACCGTGTTCCACCGTGTCATCGGCAACTTCATGATTCAGGGCGGCGGCTTCGAGCCAGGCATGAAGCAAAAGCCCACCGGCGCCCCCATCGCCAACGAAGCCGGCAACGGCCTGAAAAACGATCTCTACACCGTCGCCATGGCGCGCACCAACGACCCGCACTCAGCCACCGCGCAGTTCTTCATCAACGTGGCCGGCAACGACTTTCTCAACTTCAAGGCACCCACCGCGCAAGGCTGGGGCTACGCCGTGTTCGGCAAAGTGGTGGGCGGCCAAGACGTGGTCGATGCCATCAAAGCCGTGCCCACCACCCGCAAAGGCTTTCACGACGACGTGCCGCGCGAGGACGTGGTGATCGAAAAAGCCGTGGTCGCCTGACTCCAATATCCAACGCGGTTCAGTGGTTCAGTGCGCGCATTTCAAACCGTCATTCCGGCGAAGGCGCATAGGCGCTAACCTGGATCAGATTCCCTCCCCCGCGTGCGGGAGAGGGGCAGGGTGGGGGCCAGCGGCGCAAAATGCTCTCGATTGCTCCAGGTTAGTGCCCATGCGCGAAGGCGGAAATCCATTGAGCCGTGGTTACCACCCAAGATGGATATGCTGCTCCGCTCGCTTTCTGGTGATGCTGCACGCCGCTCATCACGGCGGCGGGTAATAGTCTCCTGCCAGCACGCCACCCCATGCCCGATTAATCCCGAAACCATAGCTCTACCCCTAGACCCTGCTTTGGCTAAAGGCCGATCTGCCAAGTTTCCGCCTTGGCGGGAATGACGGTTTGAGATGCCTTGACTAAACTGTATTGCGCTCGGCCCATCCCTTCCACATTGCTTGTGAACGCGCTCCCCTTTTGCCCCCCCGCCGCATTCGAGTTGACCGCCCCGGCCAACTGGCGCAGTGTGGACTTCATCGCCGATCTGCACTTGCACGCCGGTGAACCGGATGTGGCGCATGCCTGGCAGCGGTACTTGCTGGGCACGCCGGCGGACGCCGTATTCATCCTCGGCGATCTGTTCGAGGTCTGGGCGGGCGACGACGCTGCCCTCCCGCGCGAGAGCTTTGCCTTTCACTGCGGCCAGGTGCTGCACGCCGCCGCCGCGCGCGCGGCGCTGTACTTCATGCCCGGCAACCGGGATTTTCTGGTCGGCCCCGCCTTTCTCCAGCAAGCCCAGGTGCACATGCTGCCGGACCCCACGGCGCTGGCCTTTGCCGGCCGGCGCTGGCTTCTCTCGCACGGCGACGCGCTGTGTCTGGCCGACACCGAATACCAGCAGTTCCGCGCCCTGGTGCGCAGCCAGCCGTGGCAGGCGCAAATGCTGGCGCGCCCGCTGGCCGAACGCGAAGCCGTGGCCCGGCAAATGCGCGCGCACAGCACGCGGCACCAGCACGCCGATGATTACCAGAGCGCCGATGTGGATACCGCCGCGGCCATCGCGTGGCTGCGCGCCGCCCGCGCTGGCACGCTCATTCACGGCCACACGCACCGCCCCGCCGACCACGTGCTGGCGGGCAGCGGCAACCCGCCGTTGCGCTGCGTGGCGCTGGCCGACTGGCAACTGCAAGACGGCAATCTGCACGCCCAGGTGCTGCGGCTGGATGCGGACGGCTTACAACGCCTGCTGCTGGCCGAGGCCATCCAGTGAACCTGCCGCGCCTGCTGCACCGCGCCAGCCGCTGGCTGCGCGGCCTGTCGGCTCCGCCGCCGGTACCCCCGGCATTGTGGCAAAGCGCCGTGGCGCACTACCCTTTCATCGCCCGCCTGCCCGCGCCCGCGCTGGCGCGGCTGGAGCGGCTGGCGCGCTACTTTCTGGCCGACAAGCAATTCACCGGCGCGCACGATCTGCGCGTGACCGACGCCATGGCCGTGGCCATCGCCGCGCAAGCTTGCCTGCCGCTGCTGTGGCTGGGCCGCCCGCACAAGCCGGAAACCGCGCTTCTGTGGTACGACGACTTCGTCGGCATCGTGCTCCAACCCGGCGAGGTAATCGCGCGCCGCGAAAGCATGGATAGCGCCGGCCTGGTGCACCAGTACAGCGAAGTGCTCATCGGCGAAGCCATGCCGCGCGGCCCGCTCATGCTCAGTTGGCCCGCCGTGCAACAGGCCGGCGGCGCGCAGGACCGCAGCAGCGTCGTCATCCACGAATGCGCGCACAAGATGGACATGCGCAGCGGCTACGCCGACGGCTGCCCCCCGCTGCGCCGCGGCATGCTGGGCAGCCACAGCGCCGCGCATGCCCGGCGCCTGTGGGCCGCGCTGTGGGAGCCGGCCTACCGGTATTTTTGCGAACAGCTCACGCTGGCCGACCGCTTTGGCGCGCCCTACCCCTGGCTCGACCCCTACGCCGCCACCGCCCCGGCGGAATTCTTCGCCGTCGCCTGCGAAGCGCATTTCGTGTGCCCCGAACCCTTCGCCCTCGAATACCCCCAACTGGCCGCGAGCTTGCGGGAGTTTTTTAATCAAAATTGATAGCTTTCTACTCAATTTTACATATGTATATTTTAGATATTTATATAATAAATACACACAATACACTGGATTTCAGCTATCAAAAACGTAGTTTTCCAATGTAGGGGCGAAAAATTTTTCGCCCTACGGTGCATCATTCAAAGCGCCGTCTCCCTTTGACCACAAGGGCGAAAAATCTTTCGCCCCTACAGACAACCTCCTCTCACTCCAAAGCAAGCAGCAAAGCGGCATCAAAAGCATCGGGCGCTTCAAACTGAACCCAGTGGCCGGCATCGGGAATGCGCGTCAGGCCACGGAAATCGGGGGCGGCGGTGAAGGCGCGTGCGAGCGGGTCGAGGTGGCCGCGGTAGAGCACGTCGTGCTCGCCATAGATGGCGTGCACCGGGCATGGCAGGCGCGGCAGGGTGCGGGCCAGGATGTCGGTGCGGGCCAGCCGCCGGCGCGGGGCGCGGTCGCGCCGCACGTTGGCGATGTGCACTTGCAGCGCCAGGCCGTCGATCAGGCGGTGATCGTGCAGCATGAGCGCGCCCAGGTTGTAGCGGTGCATGGCCTCCTGCTCGGCCTCGCTTTCCAGATAGCGCCAGGCTTTCAGCTCGAACTGGCGTTTGGCCACCACGCCCATGGCGGGCGCGCCCACCAGCACGAGGCGGCGGACCAGCTCGGGCGCATCGGCCAGCATGAGCGCCGCCGTGAGGCCGCCAAAGGAAAAGCCAACCAGATCGCAGCTTTGCCCTTGCAGCAGCGCGCGCAGCCCTGCGGCCAGCACGGGGGCGATGGCGTCGGCATCGCTGCCGTTTTCGAGCAGGGCTGAATCGCCGAAGCCGGGCAGGTCAACGGCCAGCACGGTGCGGCCTGCATCGAGCTGCGGTGCGATGTTTTTGATCCAGTGCGTCCAACTGCCGCTGCCGCCGTGAAAGAGCACGAGCGGCGGCGCCTCGGCACGGGGTGCGCTGGCTTCGGGTTGCCAGCGATGCCACACCAGTTCCCCTAGGCCGCCGCTGGCGGTATGCACGGACGTGACGAGCCGCTCGCCACGGGCCAGGCGCGCGCGCTGGCCGGAAGGCAACAGGCAGGGAATGTTATGGAGCATGGATCGTTTCGCGGTGAGCGCGGTTTGGATTTTTGTTGTTCCCTCTCCCTTGCTCCTCTCCCGCAAGCGGGCGAGGGACAAGAAAGCAGCCGGCGCGCCGGAGAAAGAGGTTTTGACGCTCACCCCTCCACCGGCCATCCCTGCAAATGCCGCTGCGCGATTTGCGTCAGCGCGGCAATCCAGGCAGGAGAGTCGTTCAGACAGGGGACGGCGTGCAGTTCGCGTCCGCCGGCGGCCTGAAACGCGGCGCGCGCTTGCAGGCCGATTTCTTCCAGCGTTTCCAGACAATCGCTGACGAAGCCGGGGCACGCCACATCGACCCGGCTCGCGCCCTGCCGCGCCAGCCGCTCCAGCGTGGGCTGCGTGGCCGGTTCCAGCCAGCGGGCGCGGCCCATGCGCGACTGGAAGGCCAGCTGCCAGCGGCTTTCTTCCAATTCCAGGCGCGCGGCCAGCAGGCGGGCGGTCTGGCGGCATTGTTCGGGGTACGGATCGCCCAGCCGGGCGGCGCGCTCGGGCAGGCCGTGAAAGCTCATCACCAGATGGTCCGGCCGGCCATGCTCTTGCCAATAGCCGCGAATGCGCGCGGCCAGCGCTGCGATGTAACCCGCGTCGTCATGAAACTGGTTGACCAGGCGCAGCTCCGGCAGGCGGCGCTGCCGGGCCGCCCAGGCGCTCACCGCGTCCACCGCGCTGGCCGTGGTGCTGGCGGCGTACTGCGGATACAAAGGCAAAATCAGTATGTGCTGGCAGCCGCGCGCCTTCAATTCGTCCAGCCCGCTGGCGATGGAAGGCTGACCGTAGCGCATGGCCGCGCGCACATGCACTTTGGCTCCAAGCTCGCCAAGATAGCCGCGCAGCAGCACGGCCTGCCGGGCGCTCCACACCGCCAGCGGTGAGCCGTCCGCCGTCCACACCTTGGCGTACTTGGCTGCCGAGCGCGCCGGGCGGGTGCGCAAAATCACCCCGTGCAAAATAAGCAGCCAGAGCAGGCGCGGCCACTCCACCACGCGCGGATCGCTCAAAAATTCGGCCAGATAGTGCCGCACGGCGGCGGTGGCGGGAGCTTGCGGGGTGCCCAGGTTGACCAGCAACACGCCTACACACGGCCCTTGGTCCTGCTCCACCGCCGGTTCATCCTGAAAACGCATGGCGCTATTGTGAGGCACACGCGCAATGCTCCACCTTATCCGCAACGACAGCGCGACCGCGCCGGCCCCTGTCTTCAAAGCTCCTGTCTGTTTCTCCAACTTGCCATGATCGACATATGCAAAACATATGCTATCATGGCGCCATCGCACCAGCCCAAGAGGTTCCGTCATGCGCACCGTTTCAATTTTCATAAACAACAGAAATCAGGCAGTACGTATTCCGAGAGAACTGGAATTCAAAGGAATTTCCGAGCTGGAAATACTCAAAGAAGGCAATTGCCTGATTCTTCGTCCGGTGCGTTCGTCGTGGCGTTCGCTGCTTGACGAGCCGAAAGCGGATGCGGATTTTTTGACAGAGCGCCCTGCCGTCATTGATGAAACCCGCTTCCTGAAAGGCTTTGAATGAAAGCCTACATGCTGGACACAAATATTTGTTCTTTTATCATGCGGGAACATTCGGCGTCGGTTATCCAGCATCTTGAAGCGGCCGTGAAAGCTCGGTTCAGGATCGTTATTTCAGCCATCACCTACGCTGAAATGCGCTATGGAGCGGCCAGCCCCAAGGCACCGAAAAAAATAGAAAGCATGGTCAGCAGTTTCATAAATCGCCTCGATGACATTTTGCCGTGGAATGCCGAGGCGGTGGATATGAGCGTGCAAATCCGCAAAGAGCTGGCCCGCCGGGGAACGCCCATCGGCGAAAATGATGCGGCCATTGCAGGCCACGCCCTGTCTGCAAACTGCATCCTGGTGACCAACAATACACGGGAGTTTGCCAGGGTGGACGGCCTTCAGATCGTGGACTGGCGGAATGGCTGAACACTTTCGCCCCGCAAAAATCTTATCCGCCCGCTGAAAATCAGTTTCATCTGCGCTATCCGCCGACATGCCGCCCGAACTGACCGCCTCTTTCCAATCCCTGCAACAGATGAGCCGCGCCTTCGCCGCCCTGCTGCCCAATTTGATCATCGCCGCGCTGGTGCTGCTGCTGATGCACGTGGCCGCCCTCGGCGCTGACCGGGGCGTGCGGCGTATCGCCGAAAAAACCGACCGGCCCACCAAGGTGGCGCTGGTGCTGGGGCGGCTGGCGCGCTGGGCCGTGATGGTGCTGGGTCTGCTGGTGGCCGCCACCATCGCCGTGCCGTCCTTTCATGCCAGCGCGCTGCTGGGCGCGCTGGGTATTGGCGGCGTGGCCATCGGCTTTGCCTTCAAGGACATTTTCCAGAACCTGGCCGCCGGCCTGCTGCTGCTGCTCACGCGCCCGTTTCACATCGGCGATGTGATCGTCAGCGACCCGCACGAAGGCACGGTGGAAGACATCCAGATGCGCGCCACGCTGGTGCGCGCCTACGACAACCGGCTGATCGTCATCCCCAACAGCGATCTGTACACCGCCCGCGTGATCGTGCTCACCTCCAAACCCACGCGGCGCGGCGAAGTGACGCTAGGCATCGGCCACGGCGCGGATATCGAGCAGGTCAAGCAAATCATCACAGGGGCCATCGCCGATCTGCCGCAACTGGAGCGCGAACCGGCGCCCGGCGTGTATGCCACCGGGCTAAACCCGTCCAGCATCATGCTGTCGGTGCGCTTCTGGATCGACACCGCCGGCGGCAGCGCCCGCAACATGGTGACCGCCACCGACGCGGTCATCGTCGCCGTCAAAAACGCGCTGGACGCGGCGCACATCGAGATCGCCTACCCCACCCACGTCATGCTGCGCAACCCGCAGACCGGCGGTCAGCCGGACTGAAAGCCACCGCATTTCAGAACAAAACAGCCTGAACACCTTGTTATATAAGGGTTGCAAGCTATCAACAACGTAGCAACCGAGCGATGGATCGTTTGGACGCAAAATTTGGGAACTGCATACTTGACTTTTCCATCGTCATTCCCGCGAAGGCGGGAATCCATCGAGGTTGGGTTTCGGCTCATGGGTTCCTATAAAAGGTGACGCTCATGGATTCCCGCCTACGCGGGAATGACGGAAAAGAATGCAGGGAAAGTCAAGTATGTAGTTCCCAAAAATTGCACCGTGCATCAAGCGAATAACTCTTTTTCGATCCGCATCATGTATTTGTTTGTATAGAAAAGATCCGGTTCATGCCTGGATGGGCGAACCAGAATGCGGAAATCTGGATTAGCCGGCTTTGTTGCGTCAAAGGTGACGAGACCGATACCGAAGATTTGGCAAAGTGAATCCAGCCGTGAAATTTCATCATCAGCTGACTGCCCAGGCACTACCAAATAAGCCTTGTGACTGAACAGCTTATAGGCGCAAGCTTGGCCGAATGCAGTGATGAGTTGATTGGAATCGGTTTTTATTTCGGCCGAGACGATCTCGGTTGGCCCCTTGATAACATCGCTGCGCCGGGACTCTTTTTTGCCGACAACATCCGGCGTGCCCCATTTGTCCTTGAATATATTACCGCCCAAGGGAATAGCGTGGGTCACATCCTCAATTTCATTTTTCAGCCAATCGGCGAACGGGGCATAGAAATCTTCTTCCTTGATCTTGCTAGCCGCCAGCGCCAAAGATCCTGGCGTCGCTGGCGCGCCCTGCTCTTGATTCTTGAACGCCAGCAACCTGAACAGGCCCTTGGACGGTTTATAAACCTTGTCAGGAAACGCAATCTCCAGATTCCAGATCGAGCCATTGATGGTATTGCCATTAAAGGCGGGATCGAACTCCTGGATTTTATTGCGCAGCTCTGAATAACGAAGCCCTTCAGGATGCTGCTGCAACAGCTCGAATGCCTTGTCTTTGATCCGCTCTGTCACTTTCTTCGATTGCATATTGCCTCTCCTTTTCACGCCAGCTTGTCTGCGATCTGCCTGAACACATTGCGCCCCTGATCGTCGCGCTTGACGGCAAACAGGAACAGGCAGCGTCCGCCGCTTGTTTGTTCCCATTGATGCCCAACCTGCTGCTTCTCGCGCGAGTCATCGTTGGTCTTGTAAGGCTCTCCTTTGTATTCGACAACCAGAACCCGGTCATCTTCCAGTTCGGCCACGAAATCAGGGTAAAAATAGTCGGTAGATGTCGGCAACCAGAACGAGAATTTCTCCTGCCGTTCAATGTTGCGCACCCACCGCTTGACCTTGGGGCAACCTTCAATCGCCGTTGCACAAATGAATTCTTCGGAGTCCTGGCCCGCCTGTGTTTTCTCGCGCAGGTCGTGGATGACCGGATAGAAGTGCTTCTTGAACTCAAAGCCGCCCTGGTAAGGTTGCCGCGCCGGATATTGACCCGGTCGGAAGTGGAAGCTGTAATGCGCCACTTGTTCCACCGTCGGCACTGCCATATCAACTAACCGCAACTGGAAACCCTTGGCCATCGCTATCTGGCGCAGTCTGGCGATTTCCTGCCGCAAGGCCTGCGCCAATTGAAACTTGGCCCGCACCAGCGCCGTCAGCGACAAGCCACGATCCGCCGTAAGGTGCGTCACCATCTTGACCAGATAGGCCTGCATCTGATTCTGGCCGATGTCGGTCTGACGCAATTCACCGTCGAGCCACCGCACCAGATCCTGCTGGCTGATTTGACTGTTCACCTCGTTCAGATGAAGTTGCTGCGCATCGATGTGACGGTACTTGACTTTCTCGCCGTTCACGTCGATCTCGAAGGTGTTGACAGTCTCGGTAATGTCGAAGCGGGCAAGTTGCACCGGTTGATCCAGCAAGTTCCAATCGCCCAGGCTGGACAGCGTCTCGCGCTCCACGACTTCCAGATATCCGTCCAGTTCCAGACAAAGCTGCGGAACCGGCGCGAAGCTCAAGCCGAGTTGGGCCGGCGCCCGCATGGCCTGCCGGATGGCGCGGTGAGCATCGAATTGTTCTTTGACCTTGGCGCGTTCCTTGGGCGGCAGTGCCTGGCTGATGCACGCTTCAGCCTGTTGCAGTGTTTCGCTGCTGACATCGCCGGACAGCAGCGCCGTCGCGCCCTGGCTGGTTTGCCTGATCCGCACCACGGCTTTGATCTGGGCGGGCCAGTGCTCAGTATCGGGCGCGGCAGGCAGATCAATGTGGCAATCCGGCAGCGGCGCGGACGTAGCGGCAGCGCCTGCTTGTGGGCTGGATGAAGCGGCTGCCTCGCCTCCTCCTGCCAGAGGCAGGAGCTGCTGGGGCACGATCATCGTGGCCGTTTCCAGCTTTTCAAAGCCCATGTTCTGAACCATGCGGTCCTTCAACGCCGCCGCCGCCTGCGCGAAGTTCTCCGCGACGATGTGGGCATAGGCGCGGTTCAACTCCCCCTGGGTGCGGTTGCGGGCATAAGGCATCCGCAGCACGCGGCCCAGCAACTGCTCTACATCCTTGGCCGATTTCACCGATTGCAGGCTGGCCAGCACGTAGGCAAACGAGCAGTCCCAGCCCTCCTTCAAAGCTTCAACCGTGATGACGAAGCGGATGGGACAAGCCGGATCGAACAGATTGATGCCGTCCAGTTCCTTTTGCGCACCGGTAGCCACGGCAATCTGGTTTTCAGGTATCCGTTCCTGCACGATCAAGTGCTGGCGCACGGCTTCAACCACAGCCTCGCCGCCCTTGGGCTGGGCTTGCACCAGCACGATGGGGCGCATGTAATCCGGCTCTTTCTGTGCCAGCAGTTCCAGGCCAGCGCGGTGGAGCGCCGCGTCGCGCAAGCACTCGCGCCAGCCTTGGGGATGCTCGGCCAGCACGATGGGCAGTTTGATCATCTGCTCGGCCTTCAACTCCGTCGCGGCCACGTGATACAGCACGTTGTTGCCGGGAACTGGCGTGGCCGTCAATTCGATGATGCAGCCTGGATTCACACGCCCCAGTGTTTTAAAAAAGCGGTCGGTGCGGTTGTTGTGGGCTTCATCCACAATCACAATGGGGCGTTGCAAGTGCAGCCAGTTTGCCACTGAATACTTCACGCGCCCGAGGTCTTTGGCCGTCAGATAGGATTGCGCCGCCAAGTCGCTTTCGCCAACCGTCTCCAAGCCCGGCGTCAGGTACGGCGGCAAACCGTCGAAGTGCGGCGCCAGTTCCTCGAAAAACGAATAGACGTTGCGTTTGGCGGTGTCCGTAACGTTGAACGCCTGAATGGTGGCAACCACCACGATGGCGGCCTTGCCCACATCGTGCGGGCTGATGGTCTGCAAACTCTCCAGATCGCACACCCGCACCCGATCCCCAAAATAATGCGCCAGGGCCTGCCGGTACGGATGCCGGGCGTTGTCCAAAGCCTCGATGGTCTGCGCCCGCACCGTATCCGAGGGCGTAAGCCACAGAGCTACAGGGGCGTCGGTATCCAGCGCCGTCTTGCCGGCCAGCGCCACCGCGTGTGCAGCCATGATGGTTTTGCCGCCGCCCGTGGGCACCCGCAGACAGACCGCTGGCGTATCGCCAAACAGGGCTTGATACGGCTCGCCGGCGCGCCCTTGCCGGACCAGCAATGCAGCATAAGCTTCGGCCACGGGCTTGCTGCGGCAAGCGGTCAGGAACTCCGCCAAGATCTCCAGCGCGGTCTGCTGATAGGTCTTCAAGGTCAACATCTTCTTTTTCTCTCCCTGGATTCAGCGCATCTTGATGTCGTAGGGCATCTGCTTGAACGTGATGCCCTCCGCCGCCAGCCGCGCCGCGCCTAAGCGCGACACCTCGCCATAAACCACGCGCCGCCCCTCGTGCGGCAACACCGTCTTGATGGCTTGCAGCACCTGATGCGTGAGCACATTTCCGCCCGCTGGCCTGCGGTCACCCAGAATGCCGTTGAACAGCAGGTAATAGGCAATGCCGTTGTGCACGCCCAGCAGCGGCGAATCGAAAACCTGGCGGCCCGGCTCGCCGGTCTCGAAGTGCCAGAGATAGGCAGCCAAGGTAGCGAACTTCACTTGGCTATTGATGCGGCCATCGGCGTCAAAAGCCGCGTTGCCCAGCGTGCAAAAACGAAAGCCCCCGCCGCCATGCCAGTCAACAGCTTGACTGATGCCGCCCTGCTCGCCTTCAATCACTTTTTGCAAACGCGGCAGGCAATGGGTGCGAGCATGATCGCCCATTTCGATGCCGATGTAGCGGCGGCCCATTTTGTGAGCAACGGCGGCGGTGGTGCCGGAACCAAGAAATGAATCAAGAACGAGATCATCAGGGTTGGTGGAAATCTGCATAACCGTTTGAATTAATCGTTCAGGTTTTGGAGTAGAAAATTTGTCCACTCCAAAAAGCGCCAGCATTTCTTTAGCAGCTTCTTGGGTATGCCCTGCAAGGGTATGTTTCCAAAACGACATAGGCATCATGCCTTGTTGAATTTCAGAAAAAAAATTCTTTAGACGAGGTACCGATTGAGTCCCCTTTGCACCCCACCAAATCCGGTTCTCACGAACATTTCGCTCATGTATTTCTCTGGACATTGCCCAAACACGAGTTCTCTTCGGCCATATTTCTTCCCCAGTTTTAGGTTGAAGGATTGAGTAAAAAAGATTTGGGCGCTCATCAGCAGTGTAACGGCATGTATAATCCATTGATTGCCATGGGCCGCGAAAATCATCATCTGGATTTTTATAACGACCAGATTGATCTTCTGTCAATGGTAATAATTTTCTAACAAATATTGATGTTTTTCTATACACTAAAATATGATCATGAACGTAACCAAAATCTTTCGTATCTGGTGGTGGAGAAAATCTTTTCTCCCAAGCAATATCACATAAAAAGTTTACCCGCCCAAACACCTCATCACACAACACCTTCAGATACTGTGCCTCATTATCGTCAATAGTGATCCAAACACTCCCATCTTCAGCCAGCAAATCGCGCAGCAAAACCAGTCTGGGATACATCATTGACAGCCATTGGCTGTGTTCGAGCTTGTCGTCGTAGTGCTCGAAGGCGCTTTGCGTGTTATAGGGCGGGTCGATAAAGACGCACTTGACCTGCCCGGCGTAAAACGGAATCAGCGCCTTTAGCGCCAGCAGGTTGTCGCCCTGAATCAGCAGGTTGCCGGCATTCCCGCCGCTTACATCGCCATGCGACGCCTCATGCTTGAGCAAGTGGTAGGGAACTGTCCTAGCGGCCCCCTTGGCCTGGTTCTTGTTCACCCAGTCGAGAAACGGCATGGCTTGTTCTTGTCCTTCACGATTGATCGGTAATTTTGCCTGTCAGTCCCAACAAAATTTCCAGCTATTTTGCCCTGATTGCTGTCGCCTCGATGATGCACGCATTGGCAGCCGATCTGCGGGCGATCAAAATGGAATCCGCTCATGGGCCGAGTGTGCTGCTGCGGTGTTGGTTCTTATTTTAAGCTTTTTTGGCCGTTATTCCAGGCCCATTTTTGGGTGTCAGCTCCTTTTTACATAGCAACCAGCAGAGGTTTTTCACCCTCGCGGATGATGCTTTGCATGCAGTACCTTCAGCCGCTCGCGGGCGATGTGGGTGTAGATGGTGGTGGTGGAAATGTCGGCGTGGCCCAGCAGCATTTGCACGGCGCGCAAATCGGCGCCGTGGTTGAGCAGGTGGGTGGCAAAGGCGTGGCGCAGTGTGTGGGGCGAAAGCGGCGTGCGCACGCCGGCCTGGAGCGCGTAGCGTTTGACCAGTTGCCAGAACATCACGCGCGACATGGCGGTGCCGGGTTTGCGCCCGGCGCTGGTGACAAACAAATCTTGCGTCTGGCGCGCACCGAGCAGGGCCGGGCGGCTTTCGGCAAGGTAGCGTTCGAGCCAGTCGCCGGCCTGCTCGCCGAAGGGCGTCAGGCGCTCTTTGCGGCCTTTGCCGAGCACGCGCAGCACGCCTTCGGCCTGGCCGAGGTGGAAGATTTTGAGCGTGACCAGCTCGCTCACGCGCAGGCCGCTGGCGTACATCAGCTCCAGCATGGCGCGGTCGCGCAGGCCCAGCGGGGTGTTGGTGTCGGGCGCGTCCAACAGGGCGTCCACCTGCGCCTCGGAAAGCGTTTTGGGCACGCGCAGCGGCTGTTTGGCGGTGAGCAGGCGCAGCGTGGGATCGGCGGGCAGCAGGCGCTCGCGCAGCGCCCAGCGGAAGTAGCGTTTGAACACGGTGAGCCGGCGGTTGGCCGATGTGGCCTTGCCAGCCGCGCGGGCGGCAAAGTAGGCTTGCAGGTGGCGCTCTTGCGTTTGTGGCAGCGCTAGGCCGTGCTCGGTGCGCAGCCAGACAGCGTACAGCTGCAAGTCGCGCCGGTAGGCAGCCAGGGTGTTGGGGGCCAGGCCATCTTCCAGCCACAGGGCGTCGATGAAAGGGTCGATCAGCGCATCGGCCCCGGCGGTCGGCGGCGTTCCAGTCCGGCTCATTCCAGCTTCAGATGCTGCTTGGCCACCACCTCTTTATAGATGGCGAATTCGTCCTTGATCTGCTGGGCGAACTGCTCGGGCGTGTTGCCGATGATGAGCGACCCCGTTTCCTCGATGCGCTTGCGCACCGCCGGGTCTTCCAGCACCTTCATGGTGGCGGCGTGGAGTTTGTCGACGATCTCCTTGGGCGTGCCCTTGGGCGCCAGAATGCCGTAATAGGCCATGCGGTTGACCGGAGCCAGCCCCACTTCCTCGAAGGTGGGCACGTCAGGAATGTCAGCCAGGCGGTGCGGCGCGGCCACCACCATGGCCACGAGCTTGCCGGACTTGATGTAGGGCAGCGAGGAAGGCAGGTTGTCGATCATGATCGGCACGTGCCCGGCCACCACGTCCACCAGCGCCGGACCGGAGCCGCGGTAGGGAATGTGGGTGACGAACGCGCCGGTGCTGGTCTTCCACAGCTCCATCAGCAAATGGCCGATGCTGCCCGTGCCCATCGAAGCGTAGGAGTATTGGCCGGGACTCTTTTTCAGCAGCTCCGTGAAGCTCTTGTAGTCCTTGACCGGAAAGCCCGGATGCACCGTGATCACATTGGGCGTGGCCGCCATGTTGATGACCGGCACGAAATCGCTCACCGGGTCGTAGCCGATCCTGGAATTGATGGCCGGGTTGGCCGCCGTCGTGGAGACCGTGGCCACGCTGATCACGTAGCCGTCGGGCGCGGCGCGCGCGGCCTCGATCGCGCCAATAGCCCCGCCCGCACCGCCCCGGTTGTCCACCACCACGGTCTGCCCCAGCTGTTTGCCCAGTGGCTCGGCGATCACGCGGGCAATGATGTCGGTCGTGCCGCCGGGCGCAAACGGCACGATCAGGCGGATTGACCTGTTCGGGTAATCGCTCTGCGCCGCCGCGCCCCCGCAAGCCACGGCCAGCGCCGCGGCCAAGAGAAGGTTTCGCCTTTGCATCAGAAGTCTCCTTTGCCAAATTTCCATGTGGGCGGCATGGTAGCACCGGACAGGCGCGCCCTGCATCCATCAAGGGTGTCGCAAAAGGGCCATCGCGTCCCCCTTTCGTCATTCCCGCGAAGGCGGGAATCCATTGAGCCTTGGTGATCGCCGGGCGGTGGATGCGCCGCATGGATTCCCGCCTTCGCGGGAATGACGAAATCATGGTGGCGCGCCCTTAACTGAACCGCATGGTTCGAATCATGTGTCAGGGCGAAAAATCTTTCGCCTTTGGGCGTTTTCATAAGAACAGCTCTCTCCGATGATGCGCCGCAGGGCGAAAGATTTTTCGCCCCTACCGCATGTGTAGTTCACGGTCGCACGGTTTTGCTCCCTCTCCCGCACGCGGGCGAGGGGAAAGAAAGGCAGGTGCCTATGCGCCTGCGCGGAGGCAGGCTCGTTCCCCTGTGGGCGGGGGAAAGAATGCTCCCCTTGGTCATTTCCCGGCTACATCCACCCCAGATATTTCCACCAGGTAAGCGCAAAAACAATCATCAGCACGAAGCCGATGACGGTCAGCCAGATGCCGATGCGGGCAAACTGGCGCGCGGTGAAGGTTTCCGTGCCCATGCACACCATGTTTTGCGGCGCGTTGGTCGGCAAGATGAAGCCGAAGCTGATGACGAAGGCCAGCAGCATGGACATTCCAGCGACGTTGACGATTCCCGCCGGGAGCTTGGTGAGCACGGTGATCATCACCGGCAGGAGCGAAGCCGTGAGCGCGGTGGCGCTGGCAAAACCCAGGTGGATGACGATGAGGAAGACGGCAAGAATGATGAAAATGGGCAGCGCCGAAAGGGTTTCCAGATGGAAGCTCCTGACCACGAGATCGGCCAGCCACTGGGCCGCGTGGGTATCGAGCAGCGCGCCGCCCAGACTGATGCCGATGGCGAACATGACGATGGTGCCCCAGGGCGCGCTCTTTTGAATTTGCTGCCAGTTCATCACCCCGATTCCGGGCAGCAGCATCAGCGACAAGCCGGCAATGGTGGTCGATGTGGTGCTGAAATCGTGCAGTTTTTTCTCGGTGGCCCAAAAGCAAAGCAAAACGATGGAAATAATGAGCAGGCGAATCTGCGCCGGGGTGATCGGCCCCAGTTTTTTCAATTCTTCGCGCAGCGATTCCTTGCCGCCGGCGATATGCTCGATTTCGGGCGGCATGATTTTGCGGACAACGAAGTAGAGGACGAAAGACATGATGACGGCCCACGGCGCGCCAGCCAATAGCCAGGCAAACCAGGTAATGCCGTGGCCGGGGCCGAGAATCTTGTCGATATAACCCTTGGATAAAAGGTTCTGCGCCGCCGCCGTTTGGATGCCGATATTCCAGATACTGGTCGCCTGGGCGACGACGATCATCATGGAAGCGGCAAAGCGCGATTTTCCGTCGACCTTGAAGGCGGCGACGACGCCCATCATGATCGGCACGACGCAAGCCACCCGCGCCGTGGCGCTGGGAACGATCAGACTGAGCAAAATGGTAACGACAATGGCACCGATGAGCACACTGCCGCTGGAAGCGCCGAGTTTGGACATGACGACCAGCGCGATGCGGCGATCCAGCCCGGTCACCGTCATCGCCACTGCGATGAAAGTGGCGGCTGCCACGAGAATGGCGGCGGAATTGGAAAAGCCCGCTAGCGCCCAGCCGAGTGCCTTGTCGGTGCCGATGATTCTGGAAGGGTCCTGAATGTCGGGAGCGGAGCCGACCAAAAAGATAATCAGCGCGCTGATGAGAATGGCGCTGACGGTGTAATCCATGACTTCGGTAATCCACACAATCACCGCGAAAACTAAAATAGCCAACATGTGCTGCCCGGCCACGGTAATGCCGGGCAGAGGTAAAAACTCCACGACGGCAGCGGCGGCAAGGGCAATCCACAGGCCGAGATACGGAATGGGCGATTTGCGTTCGGCATTCGCTCCGGGATGATTCATGGTGGGAGAAGACATGAAGAACCTCCTTGCTGGAAAAAACCGTTTTCTGGGGACAAGGCATATCGTTCAAGCCCGGCTTGCCGCCGCGCCTGAAAATCCGGCAGCATGCACCGCTCAATCTCATGAAACATAGTACCTGAATTTCTGTCAGTGTGCAATTGCACGGCCCGACGATAGTTGTCGCAGATCAGAAAAGTTACTAAAAGTTACAATTTTTCGGACCCAATCCAAAGTCTTGTCGATGAAAAATACCCGCAGCAAACGGTTGTCGAATGCTACAGATACAAGAGCGCCAAGTCATTGCACCACCTTGACAAAATCCGAAAACCGCTTGATTAGGTAGCTATCTCAGACAGGGATAACCACCACCGCGCGCTCCTTCCTTGCCCGTCATTCCCGCGCAGGCTGGAATGACGGGAAAGGAGCGCGCGGCGGGGTTGTGCTTGTCTGGAGGTATGTACATAATCAAGCATGAGCACATGGAAAGTCACACAGTCAAGCGCAACCAGCCATCAACTTTGATGCACTCAAAGTTTTATAAAACCACCTGACCCGCACCCTCCGCAACAACCAAATTTCAATGCCTTCTCGTCTTGCGTTGCCCAAGCGCATCCTCTGGCTCGTCTGCCTGTGGCTGCTTTGCTTGGCCGCGCCCATGCAGGCGCAAGGCAGCATCATTACGGGCGACCAGCTTACCCGCATCGAGCAACTCGGCGCCGACAACCAAACCATCGTTCTGGCCTACGACAGCCAAGGCAACCTGATCGAAAAACAAAGCGGGGCGCAAACCACCAGCTACCAGTGGGACGCCAACGACCGCCTCACAAGCGTCAGCCAGGACGGCACGCTGCTGGGCCAATACCGCAACAACGCGCAGGGCCTGCGCGTAGAAAAACACGCCAGCGACCCGCTCCACCCCGGCGCCCCGCCGCAAAAAACCACCTGGCTGTGGGACCAAGACACCCCCATCCAGGAAAGCAACGCAGCCGCCACCGTCGTAGCGCGCTACGAATTTGCGGGCCGGGAACCCATCGGGCTGTTGCACGCCCAAGACGGCGCGCAAAGCCTGCACCCCGACGGGCTAGGCTCCATCGTGCTGACCACCGACACAGGCGGCAACATCCACCGCGAAACCATCTTTGACGCCTGGGGCAACACCATCGCCGAAAGCGGCCCGCCGGCCAACCGGCTGGGCTACACAGGCCACCAGATGGATCAGGAAAGCGGCCTGATCTACATGCAGGCGCGCTACTAAGACCCGCAGATCGGGCGGTTCCTGAGCATGGATCCGGCCGACGGAAGCATCGAAACGCCGGCCAGCTACCACCGCTACTTGTATGCGTATGGGAATCCGACGGTTTATATCGATCTGGATGGACAAGAATCGGTCAGCACCATGATCGACAACGGCGCTGAACGCTGCGGCCCCTTGGGTTGCATGGGCTGGGCGCTGCTCAAAGGCGTGTACACCGTAGCGACCCTGGGTTTCTCCACCGTTCACGACCCTGTACACGACGCCTACGACGAAGGCCGGGTCAGCGGCAAGCAATACGTCGGCTACGGCATCGGCGGCGGCCTGGCGGTCGTGGGCGTCAATGCCGTCACCGGGCGCGTAGGCGGCACGCTCATGGCCCGGGCCGGCGCACCGCTCATTGCCAAAGCCGCCGTGGGAGCGGCCACCGGTGCGGTAAGCGGCGCCATCAACGACGCGGGCACCCAAGCGGCGCACATTGGCGCCGGGATCCAGCAAGAATACGACACGACCCGCACGCTGGATGCCATGAAAACCGGCGCGATCGTCGGCGGCCTGGTGCCGGTGGGCGCGCAAGCGGTGGTTAGCACTGAAGCGACAGTCAAGCAGGCGCTGGCCAGCCGGGCGGCAGCCAGACTGGAGACGGCCACCGGCCAGAGCACGCAAGTCACGCGAGCGGCCGCGCAACGCGAAACGCCCACGGCGGCGATCTCGGCGGGCAACCGCACCATCACGCAAGAAAGCGCGAGCACGGCGGGAGTGACGGCAGCGCCAGCAACCAGAGCAACCGTGGCGGCAGAGACCGGGGTGGCCAATGGTGGGAGAGCGGTGGTTCAAATAAGCAATGCGGCAAAGGGGGGAATGGAAACGACGACGGCTATCGGTCGCGTCAAAGATTTGCAGAACCTCTGCCCTGGCGAGAAGTCACTGCTTGACCGTTTGCCGAATCAAGGCAGCCCGAAGGCAAATTGGCAACAGAACTCAGGCGTCTTACGAGAAGAGATGCGTCTTGGTAATCCAATTCGTGATGCGTCGCCTGGTAATACGGCGGGTCAATTCCTCAACGCCGAGCGCAACTTGTTGATGGATCGAGGATGGACGTTTGATCCCAAGACTAACTATTGGATGCCTCCTAAACCATGAAAAGGGATGTCGTGAACGCGCCCGATCGATCTCAGTTGCACTTTGTACAGAAGGTTCGGGAGTTCTTCTCGTTCCTTGTCGATGAGGGCTTTACCGAAATTGAGGCGTCACCGACGCAGGTGATATATCGGAACGGTGGCATCGAAGTTGACGTCTATCATGAACGCCTGTCGTATGAAGTTGGAGGTGGCATTACCGTAGCTGGAATTTGCTATGCAATCTCAGAAATAGTGTGTGTCAGCGATCCTGAAGCGGCTTCGAATTATCGGAATGTTATGGCAACAACGCCCAAGGTATTAGCGGCTGGCATAGAGAAGTTGAGTGTGCTGATGCAATGCTACGGCGCAGCGGCGTTACATGGTGATCCGCATTTCTTCTCAATGCTCGAAGAACAGCGAAAGCAGTGGTCGCAAGAATTCGCCCTCGATGTCCTGGAACATCAGTTGCGACCGCAGGCCGAAGATGCGTTCCGTCGAAGAGATTACTCGAAGGCGGCTGAGTTATATGGTTCCATCCGGGAGCGTCTTAGTCCTGCGGAGGCCAAAAAGCTGGCTTTAGCCGAAGCAAGGAAATAAGAACCAAGAGCCGCTATGGGTCTCTTTGTGTTTCTATCTTCCTACCGTTACTTGTCTCTTCCGAACGGCTGCACGGCTGTCCTAACGAAACCAACGGCGCAGAATCTGGCCAACGCAGCCAAGCAGGAACGTCCTCCGAATCCCGCCATCGTGACTGGGAAGAAGACGCCACTTGGCGTCACAGCAGAGCCACCACCAGCGCAGCAGGCAAGCGTAGTGGCGGAAACTGGGGTTGTTGCAAAGGAGGCAAAGGGAGGAACCGGGGCAAAGAGTACGATACAAGCGAATAACGCTGCTGGCAATGCGTTTGAGAAGCAGGTCGTTGGACAAGTCCAGCAAACCCATTCTGAGGTTGTACAACAAGTTACCCTCAAAACTGAAGGTGGGGTCAAAACATGTATGGATATAATGGGGCGTGACGCAAATGGGAATATCGTTTACATTGAATGTAAAGCGTCTCCGACCGCACCGTTGACTAAAAACCAAACGGTCGCCTTTCCTGAAATCCAGAAATCAGGTGCAACAATCGTTGGTCAGGGTAAGCCGGGCTTTCCAGGAGGTACAAAAATACCTCCGACCACGGTCGATATAATCAGGCTGTAAAAGGAGGTGGTGAAATGTCCATAGACCAAACGAATGTAGTAGACATCATCGGGACTGATAACGAGACAAGAGATGTGGTGTTATTCATCACGGATCATCTCATGTGGTCAGAAAACCTTAATGAACACCTTCTGTTGCTACAAGAAAAACTCAATACCTATTTGAGTTTCGTTGAAAGCGGTGAGCTATTGGAGAGATACCCAAACGCAAAAGATAGGGCTGTATTAATAGATGTTGTGTGCAAGTATCCGCCGAGTCAGCAGGCTCAAGGCTTCTGCAACCAAGCTGCGCAAATTATCGAAGGTGCCGGAATGAAACTCCGGTTCTCCCATCCGCATTAGCACGGCAGACTGGAATGAAACAAAGTGGAATCCCTGCACACACCGCCCGAAGCAGGGATTACGTTTCACTTCATCCCAGCCTGCCGTGCTAATTTGATAGCGCCTAGCCTCATTCCATCACAGTTTTACATATTAAAACATCATTAAACACACACTAACCGCGGGCATTGTACTATTAATTTCGATACAAGAGAAGTTTTATAAAGCCACCTGACCCGCGCCGTCCGCAAGAAGCAACATCCCCATGCGTTCCCCCCTTGCTCCGCTCAAGCACCTGCTTGTACTTGGCTGCATGGGAATGTTTTGCCTTGCGCCGCCCGCAAGGGCCAAGTTCGACGCCGACGCGAGCAACCGTTTGAGCAACTTGGTGCGTGTCACTGACGCCAGCGGTCACGCCGTCAGCTAGAGCGATTTTGATCCAGTTGATGACATTTTTCTTCCAGGGGCGGGGAAAAAACCGCCGGATGTAGGGGCGAAAAATCTTTCGCCCCCGCAATGAAAGAGCGCGGCACCTTGAATGATGCGCTGCTGGGCGAAAAATTTTTCGCCCCTACAAGGTAACGCTTACCACGAATAGAAGTGTCAACACTTGAACCAAAACCGCTCTAACCGCCACCGCGCTTTCTTTCCCCGTCATTCCCGCGCAGGCGGGAATCCATTGACGTTCCCACCCTGCATACCGTCAATGACCGGGCAGCGCCCGTGCGTTCCAGCGCCGGATGGAGGTGACGCTCATGAATTTCCGCCTGCGCGGGACTGACGAAGTTGAGGCAGGTTCAAACGCCCGCCCTGCCTTGTCCCAGCGCCCATTGCGCGTGCTCGCGCACGAGAGGGCTGGGGTGCTCCAGGCGGGCGGCCAGCGCCTGCCGCAATGCGGCGGCGTGAGTGTTGCCGGCGGGCAGGTGGGCTAGCGCGTTGCCGGCGGCTACGGCCACGTTGCGCAGCCAGCGTGGGTGGCCGATGCGGCGCAGCGGGCTGCCTTCGGTGCGGCGCAGAAATTCTGGCTCGCTCCAGCTCAGCGCGTGCGCCAGCGGCAGATCGCTCATACCGGCGCGGGTGTCGAAGTCGGGCAGCGCGCTGCGGCGGGCGTATTTGTTCCACGGGCAGACGAGCTGGCAATCGTCGCAGCCGTAAACGTGGTTGCCCATCAAGGGCCGCAGCGCCAAAGGAATCGGCCCGGCGTGTTCGATGCTCAGGTACGAGATGCAGCGCCGCGCATCCAGCCGGTAGGGAGCGACGATGGCGCGCGTGGGACAAGCCTCGATGCAGGCGGTGCAACCGCCGCAGCGCGCGGCCACCGGCGGCGTGAAAGGCAGCGCCAGATCGACGTAAATTTCGCCCAGAAAGAACATGGAGCCGCCCTCGCGCGCCAGCACCAGCGTGTGCTTGCCGCGCCAGCCCTGGCCGCTGCGCGCGGCCAGTTCGGCTTCCAGCACCGGGGCGGAATCGGTGAACACGCGATGGCCGAACGGGCCGATTTCTTCCGCGATGCGCCCGGCCAGCTTCTGCAAGCGGCTGCGCAGCACCTTGTGGTAGTCGCGCCCGCGGGCATACAGGGAGATCACGGCTTCATCGGGCAGCTGCAAGCGCGCCCGCTCCAGCACCTGCCAGTTCGCGGGCGTGCCTAGCGGCAGGTAGTCCATGCGCGCGGTCAGCACGCTTACCGTGCCGGGCAGCAGTTCGGCGGGCCGGGCGCGCTTCATGCCGTGCGCGGCCATGTAATCCATGCCGCCATGAAAACCGCTGGCCAGCCAAGCGCGCAAGCCCGGCTCGGCGCTGGCCAGATCGACGCCCGCCGCGCCCAGCGCCGTGAACCCCAACGCCCGCGCCCAGCCGCACATGCGGGCAAACAGCGGCCCAGGGTCGAGGCCACGCTGAACCCGTCCGCCGCGGTTGCCGCAGCCCGGCTTGGGGGCGTTTGCCGCTGCGCCGCAAAGGCTCGCGCTACCATCGGGTGGCGTCGCGCTTTGCGCCTCGCAGCCCGTTCCGAACCCAGGCGCGCCCACGCGCGCGGACTTATTCAACGTCGCCTTGATGTGAACACCTGCCCGAATCACGCGGGGATTGTAGAAAGCGCCACCCTGCGCATGACGTGGGCGCGCGAGGCCGATACCGCCGCCTTCGCCCGCCGCCTGGCCGCGCTGCCCGGCACGCGCGGCGCTTTCATCGCCCTGCACGGCGATCTGGGCGCGGGCAAAACCGCTTTCGCGCGCCACCTGCTGCGCGCCCTGGGCGTGCGCGGGCGCATCAAAAGCCCGACCTACACCGTGGTCGAGCCGTACCAGCCGCCGCGCGGTCTGCCGGTGTGGCATTTCGACTTCTACCGCTTCGCCGATCCGCGCGAGTGGGAAGACGCCGGCCTGCGCGAGCCGTTCGCGCAAGCGGGCCTGAAGCTGGCCGAATGGCCCGAAAAAGCCGCCGCCGCGCTGCCGCCCGCCGATTTGCGACTGTCCATCGACGTGCTGGCAGGCGGCCAGCGCGCCGCCCACATCACCGCCGAAACACCGCTGGGCCGCCAACTGCTGGAGGCGCTACGGGCATGAGACGGCGCGCCCTGCTGCATCAGGCCGGCGCGCTGGCGCTGCTGCTGGGCGGCACGCAGATTGCGCGCGGGGCGGACATCGTGGCTGTGCGCGTGTGGCCCGCCGAGGACTACACGCGCGTGACCATCGAGTCCGACGCCGCCCTCAAAACCGCGCACCACATGCTCGAATCGCCCCCGCGCCTGTTCGTCGATATCGAGGGGCTGGAACTCAGCCCGGAACTGCGCGAGCTGGTAGGCAAGATCAGGCCGGACGATCCCAACATCGCCGGTGTGCGCGTGGGCCAGAACGCCCCCGGCGTGGTGCGGCTGGTGCTTGATCTGAAACACGCCACGCAGCCGCAGGTGTTCACGCTCGCCCCGGTCGCCGCCTACCAGCACCGGCTGGTGTTCGACCTGTACCCGGCCGAGCCGCCCGATCCGCTGGAGCAACTGATTGCCGGGCACAGCGACCCGTTGGAACAACTGATCGCCGAGCGCATCAAGGATTCAAACCGCCCAGCGCCCGTGCAACCGCCCAGCGCCCCCGGCGCGGCCGCCGCCCAGGGCGGCGCTGCAGAAGACCCCTTGGGCGATCTGATCGCCCAACAGATCGAGCGCGCCCGCCGCGGCGGCGCACCGGCCAGCGCGCCCGGTCAGGCCGCGCCCGCGCCGTTTGCCGGCGCGGGCGCGCGCCGCCTCATCATCGTCGCCCTCGATCCCGGTCACGGCGGCGAAGACCCCGGCGCCATCGGCCCCGCCGGCACGTATGAGAAAAACGTGGTGCTGCAAGTGGCCTTCAAACTGCGCGAGCGCATCAACAGCACCACCGCTGGCGGCAACCCCATGCGCGCCTACCTCACGCGCGATGCCGATTTTTTCGTGCCCCTGGGCCAGCGGGTGGAAAAAGCGCGCCGCGTGGGGGCCGACCTGTTCGTGAGCCTCCATGCCGACGCCTTCACCACGCCCGAAGCGCAAGGCGCCAGCGTCTTCGCGCTGTCCGAGCACGGCGCTTCCAGCTCCACCGCCCGCTGGCTGGCCGAGAGCGAAAACCGGGCCGACCTGATCGGCGGCGTCAACGTCAACGCCAAGAATGCCCGCGTGCGCCGCGTGCTGCTGGACATGAGCACCGACGCGCAAATCAAGGACAGCCTCCAACTGGGCGGCGCCGTGCTGCGCGAAATCGGCGCGGTCGGCAGCCTGCACAAAGGGCAAGTCGAACGCGCCGGCTTTGCCGTGCTCAAGGCGCCGGACATTCCCAGCGTGCTGGTGGAAACCGCCTTCATCAGCAACCCGCGCGAAGAAGCCAGGCTGCGCACCAGCGCCTACCAGAACAGCCTGGCCGACGCGCTCGTCAAAGGCATCCACCAATACTTCACCGCCAACCCGCCGCTGGGGCGCACCAAAGTGGTGTGAACGTTGGGATGCAGGGGCGAAAAATCTTTCGCCCTTGCGACGGTAAAAACAGAACGGCGCGCTCAACGAGGCGTTGCAGGGCGAAAGATTTTTCGCCCCTACCTTCGTCATTCCCGCCCAGGCGGAAATCCATGAACATTACCTCTTGCACCAACGCCCTTGGAGTCCCGCCTACGCGGGAATGACGAAGAAAAATTCAAAATCCTGAATTAATAGCTGATTGTCGTCAGTGTGGTACGCGTTTATGAAATAAATTAGTCGAAAATATATACCAATCAATGACATTAAGCTATCGAAAGACAAGCATCCCTCAACGCCAAGCGCTCAACCTTCACCGCCCGACCGCCACGCGCCCACGATGGCGATGAGCGCGGGCACCAGCACCAAGGCCCAGATGATGAGGGAAAAATTGGCCTGTACCCACGGCAGGTTGCCGAAAAAGTAGCCCGTCATGCAAATGCCCAGCACCCAGATTAGCGCGCCGGTCAGGTTATAGGCGGTAAAGTGCGCGCGGCCCATTCGCGCCACGCCGGCCACGAAGGGCACGAAGGTGCGGATGAACGGCATGAAGCGCGCCAGCACCACGGTGATGCCGCCATAGCGTTCGTAAAAGCGGTGCGCCTTGTCGAACGCGTCGCGGTTGAACCAGCGCGATTTTTCCCACCGGAACACGCGCGGCCCCAGGGCGCTGCCGAGGGTGTAGTTGGTCTGATCGCCCGCCACCGCCGCCGCCAGCAGCACCACGCACACCGCCGCGATGGACAAATGCCCCGCGCCCGCCAGCGCCCCAGCCACGAACAGCAGCGAATCGCCCGGTAAAAAGGGCATCACCACCACGCCGGTTTCGACGAACACCACCACGAACAGCAGCGCATAAACCCACAACCCGTATTGCGCCACCAACGCCGCCAAGTGCCGGTCCACGTGCAAAACGAGGTCGGCCAGTTGCATCACGATTTCCATGCGGGCCGATTATGCGTTGGGCTTACTCCTTGCCCCGCGAAGGCAGGGGTTGGAATGGGGGCAAGCGGCGCTTAATGAAGAGCCTTGCGCAAATGCAAGCGCGACTGCCCCGACACCTGCCACCCCCGCGCGTGGGGGAAGGAGCAAGAAGCCCTACCCCGCCGGGGCCGAGGACTGGTACAGCGAATACAGCGTCGTTTCTTCGAGCTTGATGCGCTCCACCAAGGCCGCTCCAATGCCGGCGAGATCGCCGCCGAAGGTCGCGCGCAACTCCGGCTTTTTGTCCAGCAGGCGGTATTTGTTCAGAAAGCCCATCACGGCCTGGCCGATGGCGGCCATCGCATGGTGAATGTCGCGCACCGTGGCGCGGCTTTTCTTGCCGCCGTTGTCGGCGAGCACGTCTTCCAGATAAACGTAAAGCCCGATATCTTCCGTCAGCAGGTGTGCCTGAATGTCACTGGTGAACTTGCGCAGACCCGTGGCAGCGCGAGTCACGTCGCCCTTTGCGAAGGATTGGCTGATGTCGGTATACAGCGCCAACAGCCGCTGGTGCTCGATGTCCAACTGGGCGACCAGATGAGCGTTGTACGGAATTTGCACCGCACTCGCACGGCGCCGCGCCGCGACGGGCAAGCTCTGCGGCACGGTGGCGCGCCAGCCTTGTGCCGGCGGCTGCCCAGTGCCCGGCGGCTTTTTTTCGCGCCCTTTGTCATCGAACAGTTTGGCAAAAAAACCCATGGCGTCTCCACGCAAAAGCACGAAAGCGTAAGCGGACTGCGACAGGCGCTTACGGTCACATACTGTAAGCACCCAGATACACTTGAAGTCTTGAACTGCAACAACAAATTTCGGGTATTTTTTCTCCATGCTCTATCAAATCTACGAGGCGCAACGTGCCTTGATCGAGCCGTTTGCCGACATGGCCGACGCCGCTGCCACGCTCTACGGCAACCCCCACACCCTGCCCGGCCAGATGCCGCTGGCGCAACGCACGGCGGCCATGTATGCCCTTTTTCACCGCTTGGGCAAGGACTACGAGAAGCCCGAATTCGGCATCCGGCGCGTGCAAATCGGCGGTGTGGAAGTGGCCATCGACGAGCGCATCGAGATGGACAAGCCCTTTTGCCAGTTGCGCCGCTTCAAGCGTTTTTCCGACGACCCGGCAACGCTGCGCAAGCTCAAAGGCCAGCCGCCGGTGCTCATCGTCGCGCCTCTGTCGGGCCACCACGCCACGCTGCTGCGCGACACCGTGCGCACCATGCTGCAAGACCACAAGGTTTACATCACCGACTGGAAAAACGCCCGCACGGTGCCTCTCACCGAAGGGCTGTTTCACCTGGATGACTACGTGCACTACGTGCAAGACTTCATCGCCCACCTGCAAGCCAAGTACGGCAACTGCCACCTCATCAGCGTGTGCCAGCCCACGGTGCCGGCGCTGGGGGCGGTCGCGCTCATGGCCACGCGCGGCGCGAAAACACCCGTCACCATGACCATGATGGGCGGCCCCATCGACGCGCGCCGCTCGCCCACCGCCGTCAACAACCTGGCCATGCAGCGCAGCTTCCAATGGTTTGAAAACAACGTCATCTTCCGCGTGCCGCCCAACTACCCCGGCGCGGGCCGCCGCGTGTATCCGGGCTTCTTGCAGCACACCGGCTTCATCGCCATGAACCCCAGCCGCCACGCCAGCAGCCATTACGACTACTTCACCGACCTGATCAAGGGCGACCAGTCCAGCGCCGAATCGCACCGCCGGTTTTACGACGAGTACAACGCCGTGCTCGACATGGACGCCGCCTACTACCTGGAAACCATCAAGACCGTGTTCCAGGACTTCGCCCTGCCGGGCGGCACGTGGGACGTGCGCGCGCCCGATGGCCAGTTGAAGCGCGTGCGCCCGCAAGACATCCGCCGCACTGCGCTGCTGACCATTGAAGGCGAGCTGGACGACATCTCCGGCTGCGGCCAAACCAGCGCCGCGCACGACCTGTGCACCGGCATCCCGCGCGGCGAGCGGCACCATCTGGAAATCAAGGACGCCGGTCACTACGGCATCTTCAGCGGCAGCCGCTGGCGCACCGTGGTCTATCCGCAAGTGCGCGACTTCATCGCCCGCCACGCCAGCAACCAGATCCACCGCGAAAAATGGGTGCCCTTGCAAGCAGGCATCAGCGGCGCGCTCGTATCCGCCTCATCGCTAAAACTAGCCCCGGCCTCCAAACCCAAGCGCGCCGCGCCAGCCAAAAAAACCGCCGGTCGGTAGGGGCGAAAAATCTTTCGCCCCTGCAAGGCAAACCCTGCCATGAATCGCATAGACAAGTGTCAGCACCTGAATAAAAAAGGGAACCACCTGCTTGACTTCCCTGCATTCGTTTTCCCGTCATTCCCGCGAAGGCGGGAATCCATGAGCGCCACCTCTTATAACGGCCTATGAGCTGAAACCAATCTTGATGGATTTCCTGTCATTCCCGCGCAGGCGGGAACTTCGCGGGAATGACGATGAAAAAGTCAAATACGCAGTTCCCATAAAAAATGCTCCACAGAAACACGGCAGAGATGGAAACCCTGGCCGCCCGCATACAAACCGCCCTGCCCCAAACCCAATGCACCCGCTGCGGCTTTGCCGACTGCGCCGCGTACACGCAAGCGGTGGCGGCAGGGCAAGCGCCCATCAATCAGTGCCCGCCCGGCGGCGCTGAAGGCGTGCGGCGGCTAGCCGCGCTCACCGGCCAGCCCGCCCTGCCCCTAGATCCCGCACGCGGCGCGGAGGCGCCGCGGCAAGTGGCCTGGATCGACGAAGCCTGGTGCATCGGCTGCACCCTGTGCATCAAAGCCTGTCCGGTCGATTGCATCATCGGCGCGCACAAACGCATGCACACTGTCATCGAGGAACAATGTACCGGCTGCGCCCTGTGCGCGCCCGCCTGCCCGGTCGATTGCATCATGCTGGAAAACGCAAGCGGCGCGCGCACCGGCTGGGATGCGTGGTCCGCCAGGCAAGCCGCTCAGGCCCGCGCCCGCTACGAATTTGCCAGCGCGCGCCGCCAGCGCACCGCCCAAGAACACGCCCAGCGGCTGCAAGAAAAAGCCGAGCACAAACTGGCTCACCTGCCCGAACTCACCAAAGGCGCCACCGGCGCTGAACTGGAGCGCAAACGCGCCGTCATCAAAGCGGCACTGGCACGGGCGCGGCAGCGGCGGGAAGGTTGTTGAGTGTTGAGCGTTGAGCGTTGAGCAATCCTGTTCAGTCAAGACATTTCAAGCTGTAATTCCCGCGGAGGCGCATAGCCGCCAACTTGAGGTAAGTGCGCGGTTTTCTCCCTCCACCGCGGGCGGGGGAGGGCTGGGGTGGGGGCGCACGGCGCTGAAAAAAGCACTGCGTTTACGATGCGCCGCTGCCCCCCATCCCTACCTTCCCCCGCAAGCGGGGGAAGGGGTAAAACGCCAGCGATTTGTCCTTAAGTTAGCGCCTATGCGCGAAAGCGGGAATCCACTGGGCCTTGGTCACCGCCGGGCGATGAACGCGCCGTATGGATTCCCGACTTCGCGGGAATGACGAAATTCACTTGACTGAACTGTATCGGGGCGTTTGGGGGCATATTCAAAATTAATAGCTGTTACCACGTACACAGCATGTATTTATGTCTGTTTTTTATCATAAATACATATTTTGCATTGGTAATAAGCTATCAAAATTAGCTCTTTGCCTTGTAGGGGTGAAAAATCTTTCGCCCTGCGGCGTCTCGTTCAAAGCACTGTTCTTCTTTTGATGCAAGGGCAAAAAATCTTTCGCCCCCACCGTGGCAGCCCGTATCACTTCAACGCCTTGAACCGCATCCGCTTGGGCCTTGCGCCTTCTTCGCCCAGGCGCTTGATTTTGTCGGCTTCGTATTCCTGGTAGTTGCCATCGAAAAACACCCATTGGCTCTCGCCCTCGGCGGCCAAGATGTGGGTGCAGATGCGGTCCAGAAACCAGCGGTCGTGGCTAATAACCATCACGCTGCCGGCAAATTCGAGCAGCGCGTCTTCCAGCGCGCGCAGCGTTTCCACGTCCAGATCGTTGGACGGTTCATCGAGCAGCAGCACATTGCCGCCTTGCATCAGCGTTTTGGCCAGGTGCAGGCGTCCGCGCTCGCCGCCGGAAAGCAGGCCCACTTTCTTTTGCTGATCGCCGCCGTTGAAGTTGAAGCGCCCGCAGTAGGCGCGGCTGGGCATCTGGAATTTGCCGACGGTGACAATGTCCAGCCCGCCGGAGATTTCTTCCCACACCGTTTTATCGGCGGACAAACTCTCGCGGCTTTGATCGACAAAGGCCAGCTTGACAGTCTGCCCCAAATGCACCTGCCCCGCGTCGGGCTGCTCCTCGCCGTGGATGAGTTTGAACAGCGTCGATTTGCCCGCCCCGTTGGGGCCGATGATGCCGACGATGGCCCCGGCGGGCATTTTGAAGCTAAGGTTGTCGATCAGTAGCCGGTCGCCGAACCGCTTGCTCACGCCCTTGAACTCGATCACGTCGTTGCCCAAACGCTCGGCCACGGGGATGAAAATTTCCTGCGTCTCGTTGCGCTTTTGGTATTCGTAGTCCGAAAGTTCCTCGAACCGCGCCAGCCGCGCCTTGCTCTTGGCCTGGCGGCCCTTGGGGTTTTGGCGCGCCCATTCCAGTTCTTTTTTCATGGCCTTGGTGTGCGCGCTCTCGGCCTTTTGCTCTTGCTCCAGGCGCGCTTCTTTTTGCTCCAGCCACGAGCTGTAATTGCCCTTCCATGGAATGCCCTGCCCGCGGTCGAGTTCCAAAATCCACTGCGCCGCGTTGTCCAGAAAGTAGCGGTCGTGCGTAACCGCCACCACCGTGCCGGGAAAGCGGTACAGATACTGCTCCAGCCACTGCACGCTTTCGGCATCCAGGTGGTTGGTCGGCTCGTCGAGCAGCAGCATGTCATCTTTTTCCAGCAGCAGTTTGCACAGCGCCACGCGGCGCTTTTCGCCGCCAGAAAGCTGGCCGATCACGGCATCCCACGGCGGCAGGCGCAGCGCGTCGGCGGCGATTTCGAGCTGATGCTCGCTGTCCGTTCCGGCGGCGGCAATCACCGCTTCGAGCTTGCCTTGTTCTTCGCTGAGCTTGTCAAAATCGGCGTCCGGCTCGGCATAGGCGGCGTAAATTTCTTCCAGCCGCTTGCGCGCGGCGTTGACCTCGCCCAGCGCCTCCTCCACGGCCTGGCGCACGGTGTGTTCGGCGTTCAGCCGCGGCTCCTGCGGCAGATAGCCGATCGAAAGGCCCGGCATCGGCGTGGCTTCGCCCTCGATCTCCGTGTCGATGCCCGCCATGATCTTGAGCAGCGTCGATTTGCCCGACCCGTTCAACCCCAGCACGCCGATCTTGGCGCCGGGGAAGAATGACAGCGAAATATCCTTGAGGATGGAACGGCGCGGCGGCACGATCTTGCCGACGCGGTTCATGGTGAAAACGTATTGGGCCATGCGGCGAACTTTCTCTTCTCGTGCGAAGCAAAGTCATGGATGGTAACCAAGCGCGCCCTAGTCCCCTCTGGCGTTTCCGGCCAAAAAGGACTAAATTTGCTGCTGCAACCTCCCAAACCCAAAGGAACCCATCATGCAAGAAGTCAATGCGTATGGCGCTTACATGGGCGACAAACTGCTCGAACCCATGCGCATCACCCGCCGCGCGCCCGGCGCGCACGATGTGCAGATCGACATCGCTTTCTGCGGCGTCTGCCATTCGGACTTGCACCAGGTGCGCGCCGAATGGGCGGGCACGCATTTTCCGTGCGTGCCCGGCCATGAAATCGTCGGGCGCGTGTCGGCGGCCGGCGCGCAGGTGTCGGGTTTCAAGCCCGGCGATCTGGTCGGCGTCGGCTGCATCGTTGATAGCTGCAAGCACTGCCCCGAATGCGAGGCCGGGCTGGAAAATTACTGCGACCACATGGTCGGCACCTACAACGGCCCGACGCCGGATGCGCCCGGCTGGACGCTGGGCGGCTACTCGCAGAAGATCGTCGTGCACCAGCGCTACGTGCTGCGCATCCGCCACCCGCAAGAGCAGCTTGCCGCCGTCGCGCCGCTGCTGTGCGCGGGCATCACCACCTACTCGCCGCTGCGCCACTGGCATGTGGGGCCGGGCATGAAGGTCGGCGTGGTCGGCATCGGCGGGCTGGGGCACATGGGTATCAAGCTGGCGCACGCGATGGGCGCGCATGTGGTGGCCTTCACCACGTCCGAATCCAAGCGCGCGGCGGCCAGGGCGCTGGGCGCCGATGATGTGGTCGTCTCGCGCAACGCCGGGGAAATGGCGGCCCATGCCAACAGCTTCGACTTCATTCTCGACACCGTGGCCGCGCCGCACAGCCTGGACGCCCTGCTGGCCCTGCTCAAGCGCGACGGCGCGCTAACGCTGGTGGGCGCGCCGGCGGCGCCGCACCCGTCGCCCGAAGTTTTCAACCTGATCTTCAAACGCCGCACGATTGCCGGTTCGCTGATCGGCGGCATCCCCGAAACGCAGGAAATGCTCGATTTCTGCGCCGAGCGCGGCATCGTCGCCGACATTGAACTGATCCGCGCCGACCAGATCAACACCGCCTACGAGCGAATGCTCAAAAGCGACGTCAAGTACCGCTTCGTGATCGACAACGCGAGCCTGGCCGCACTCGCACCCGTGGCGGGCAAGCCACATGGCGCATAAATTCTTTCGCGCCGCCGCGCTTTGCGTCGAACGCCCGTGCCATAATAGCCCCCGCCTGCGAGACCCCAGTGTGCTCGCAGCGTCAGCGTTCTTGCTGGGGATGATGCGGCCCGTTTCAACGGCGCGCTCTCCCGCTTTCCAACCCGATGGGTCTTGACAACTGGCGGCCGGCCATGCGCTCGGCCGGCAGGCCCATCGCCATGCGCCGCATTGTTAATTTCCGGCGCCACCGTTGATGAACTTTGAAGAACTGAACTTGGCCGCGCCCATCCTGCAAGCCGTGCAAGAGCAGGGTTACACGCACCCTACCCCCATCCAGCAGCAGGCGATTCCCGCCATCCTCGAAGGCCACGATTTGCTGGCCGGCGCGCAGACGGGCACCGGCAAAACCGCCGCCTTCACCCTGCCCATGCTGCAACTGCTCGGCGCGCGAGCGCCACGGCAAGACGGCGCCATTCGCAGCCTGGTGCTCACGCCCACGCGCGAGCTGGCCGCCCAGGTGGAAGAGGCCGTGCGCACCTACGGCAAGCACCTGCGCCTCACGTCCACCGTGATCTTCGGCGGCGTGGGGCAGAACCCGCAAGTCCAGCGCATCCGCCGGGGCGTGGATATTCTGGTGGCCACGCCGGGCCGCCTGCTCGATCTGGAGCAGCAAGATCACATCGACCTCTCGCACGTCGAAATTCTGGTGCTCGACGAGGCCGACCGGATGCTCGATATGGGCTTTATCCACGACGTGAAAAAAGTGCTCGCACTGCTGCCCAGAAACAAGCAGAGCCTGCTGTTTTCCGCCACCTTCGGCGAAGACATCCGCGCGCTGGCCGCCGGCTTGCTCAATCAGCCGAAAAACATCCAGGTCACGCCCCCCAACAGCACCGTCGAGCGCATCGCGCAAGTCATCTACCCGGTAGGCCGCGAGCGCAAGAAAGACGTGCTGGCGCACCTGATCGAACAGAGCCAGTGGAGCCAGGTGCTGATCTTCACCCGCACCAAATTCGGCGCCAACAAAGTGGCCGACGACCTGTGCCGGCGCGGCATCAAGGCGATGGCGCTGCACGGCAACAAAAGCCAGACGGCGCGCACGCAGGCGCTGGGCGAATTCAAAAGCGGCGAGCTGCGCGCGCTGGTGGCCACCGACATCGCCGCGCGCGGCATCGACATCGACGAGCTGCCGCACGTCGTCAACTACGACATTCCCAATGTGCCGGAAGACTATGTGCACCGCATCGGCCGCACCGGGCGCGCCGGCGCCAGCGGCGAAGCCGTGAGCCTGGTCTGCATGGACGAAGAAGGCTTCATGCACGCCATCGAAAAATTCACCCGCCAGCAAATCCCCGTGCGCATCCTCGACGGCTACGGCCCCGCCGAAGGCGAGCACGCCCTGCCCATCGCCATGGGCCGCCAAACCCTGTGGGGCGGCCTGGGCCAGCCGCCTGGCCGCGAGGTGATGCAAGCCGCCGCCCGCGCCGCGCGGCAGGAGATGATGCAGCGCATCCGCGAGGGTAAACCCCGTCAGAGCCAAGACGCCCGCCCCGGCGGGCGCGCCCGTTTTGACGCCAGCGAGCCGCCGCGCCAGAGCGCCCAAGACCTCCCGGCCAATGAAAACGCCCTGCCCGCCGGCGCTGAAGGATCTGGCGCGCCGGGCGAAGACCGCAACAACCGGCCCCGCCCTCGGCGCCGCCGCATCGGCCGTCTGGGCGGCGATCTCCTGGGCAGCGCCGGGCAAGCGCGCAACCAGGCCGCGCAGCAGCGCCGCGAGCAGCGCCGCGGCGACCAGAACAACGGCGACCGCGACCGCGACGACGACCGCGAACCCGACCATCTGCCGCGCCATATCGACCCGCTGCAAACCAACCTGCACGGACGCCGCAACGCCCCGCGCAACCCCGGCTACGGCGGCGCCCCCGGCCAGCCCGACCCCATGCGCACCAGCATCGACATGATGGGCGGCGGCAAGCGCAAACGCGGCAATGGCGACGGCGGCAACCGGCGCGGCGGCTTTTCAAGGTGATCCCATGAGACTGCTGCACACCATGCTGCGCGTGGGCCATCTGGAACGCTCGATCACCTTCTACACCAAGGTGCTCGGCATGGAGTTGCTGCGCCGCTCCGAGAACCCGGAATACGAATACTCGCTGGCCTTCCTTGGCTATGCAGGCGGCAACCCCGCGCAGGCCGAAATCGAACTGACCTACAACTGGGGCACCCACCGCTATGGGCTTGGCACTGCCTACGGCCACATCGCCATCGGCGTGCCGGACATCCACGCCGCCTGCGCAAAAATCAAGGCCGCCGGCGGCAACGTGACGCGCGAGCCAGGCCCGGTCAAGGGCGGCGCCACCATCATCGCCTTCATCACCGACCCCGACGGCTACAAAATCGAACTGATCGAGCGCCCCGACGACGCCAGCGAAGGCCAGGGTTTGCGTTAGCGTGGTAGCGCGTCACTAGAAAATTCATAGCTTCATGCCAAGGTATTGTATGCATCTATAGCGTATTTTTACAGAAATATGTATACAAGACCTTGGCATATAGCTATCAAATTCAATTTTATTCCAGCGTGACTTCCACGCGGCGCGCCTGGGGAGTGTCGGCGCTGCCGGCAGCGGCGGCCGGCTTCGGGCGCAGTTCAAGCTTGTCCGGGCCGATGCCTAGCGCCGTGAGCGCGCTCTGCACGGCCAGCGCACGTTGCCTTGGCAAATCCCCGGCGGGATCGTTGGCAAGGCTGCCCTGCTCACTGCCGATGACCGCCTTTTTACCGGCGGCCACGCCCATCACGATCCCACCCAGCGCCTCGGCGGCGCCCTCTGGCAATTCCGCGCTGCCGTTGGCAAAGTAGAACGCGACGGCCTCGCCTTCGGTCTCCACATGCGCGGCCTCGGACACGAAAACGTCGGCAACGCTCTTGGGGAAGAGATTCGCGGCGGCGCCCGGCTCCAGATCAGGCGGCGGCGTCATGACGGTTGCCTCTCGCAAGCCGCTTTCGACCGGCCCCACGCCCAGCGCCACGGCGACGGCCAGCAAAATGGCGCCGAGCGCCACGCCGGGCCACGCGATTCGGCTGCTGTTGGAGTCGTGGTGGTTGGCGGGCATGTTTCGTTTTGTCGGAAGGAAGCGCAAGGATTGTAAAAGGCGACGCACGACAGGTTCGCCCTAAACGTGCGAGACGCCGCTTGCCGCAGAGAGGTTTTCACGCCAAACGCGGAACGCTCAACCTATACTGCCCGCATGAATCCGCAAATCGCCCAATTGCGCAAGAGCTACGAGCGCGCCGAGTTGTCCGAGCAAGCCTCGCACGCCGATCCGCTGCGGCAGTTCGCCCAATGGTTCGACGAGGCCCGCGCGGGCGAAGTGCCTGAACCCAACGCCATGACGCTGGCCACGGTGGGCGGCGACCTGCGGCCTTCCACCCGCGTCGTGCTCATCAAGGATTTCGACGGGCGCGGCATCGTCTGGTACACCAACTACGACAGCCGCAAGGGGCTGGAACTGGCGGGCAACCCGTATGCGGCGCTGCAATTTCACTGGGTGGAGCTGGAGCGCCTGGTGCGCATCGAAGGCGTGGCCGAAAAAATCAGCGAGGCCGAAAGCGATGAATACTACGCCAGCCGCCCGCTCGATAGCCGCATCGGCGCCTGGGCCAGCCCGCAAAGCCAGCCGATTGCCGGACGTACGTGGCTGATGACCGAAGCGGCGCGCTATGGCGCGAAATTTTTGCTCGACCCGCCGCGCCCGCCGCACTGGGGCGGCTACCTTCTGAAACCCGACCGCTGGGAATTCTGGCAAGGCCGCAAAAGCCGTTTGCACGACCGGCTGTGCTACCGGCTAGACGGCGGCGCGTGGGTACGCGAGCGGCTGGCGCCGTGAGGGGCGGTTTTGCATGTTACCAGCGGATAATCCGCTGCTTCCCCGTCCGACCCCCGAAAGTCTCTCATGAACGCGCCTTTGTCCCGCAACGCCCTGACTCCTGCCGGTGCCGTGGCGCAGCCGCCCGCGCCCATTGCCAGCGTGGAAGAAATCGTCGCCGAGCTGCGCGCGGGCCGCATGGCGATTCTGGTGGATGCGCAAGACCGCGAAAACGAGGGCGATCTGATTCTGGCCGCCGATTACGTCACGCCGGAGGCGATCAACTTCATGGCCCGTTTCGGGCGCGGGCTGATCTGCCTGTCGCTCTCGCGCGAGCGTTGCGAGCGTCTGCGCCTGCCGCCGATGACGGCCCACAACCGCACGCGCATGGGCACGGCGTTCACCGTGAGCATCGAGGCCGCCGAGGGTGTGACCACCGGTATTTCCGCCGCCGACCGCGCCCGCACGGTGCAAGCCGCTGTCGCGCCGCGCGCGCGCGCCGAGGATCTGGTGCAGCCCGGCCACATCTTTCCGCTGCAAGCCGTCGATGGCGGCGTGCTGGCGCGCGCCGGGCACACCGAGGCCGGGTGCGACTTGGCGGCCATGGCCGGCTGCACGCCCGCCGCCGTGATCTGCGAGGTGATGAAAGACGACGGCACCATGGCCCGCCTGCCGGACTTGCAGCTTTTCGCCGCCGAGCATGGCCTGAAGATCGGCGCCATCGCCGATCTGATCGAATACCGCAGCCGCACCGAAACGCTGATCGCGTGCGTGGCCGAGCGCCCGCTGCGCACCGCGCTGGGCACGTTCACGGCCCGCGCCTACCGCGACAAGACCAACGGCGCGCTGCACCTGGCGCTGGCGCTGGGCGCGTGGCAGCCGGGCGACGTGGTGCCGGTGCGCGTGCACGAGCCGCTGTCGGTGCTGGATGTGCTCGACCAAGACCGCGCCGCGCACACCTGGAGCCTGGATACGGCGCTGGCGCACATCCAGCAGGCCGGGCGCGGCGTGGCGGTGCTGCTCAACTGCGGCGAAAGCGCCGATCAACTGCTGGCGCAGTTCCAGAACAAACCGCACGCCCTGCCAGCCGCCCCGCACGGCCTGACCGATCTGCGCCGCTACGGCATCGGCGCGCAAATTCTGCGCGACCACGGCGTGCGCCGTATGCAGGTGCTGGGCGCGCCGCTGCGGTTGCCGGGCATGGCCGGCGGCTACGGGCTGGAGGTGACGGGCTATCTGGCCCAGCCCGCCGGCGCGGGCGAAACAGAAAGATAAAGAAGCACACGGCATGAAAACCACTGGTCCCAAAACCGCCCCGCCGCCTGATGGCCGCGGCCTGCGCATCGGCATCGTGCAGGCGCGCTTTCACACCGAGGTGACGAACGCGCTGCTGGCCGCCTGCCTGCACGAGCTGCGCGAGCTGGGCGTGGCCGAGGCCGGCATCACCCACGTCACCGTGCCCGGCGCGCTGGAAATTGCGCTGGCGCTGCAAACCCTGGCCGACAGCCAGACTTGCGACGCGCTGATCGCGCTGGGCTGCGTCATCCGGGGCGAGACGTATCACTTCGAGCTGGTCGCGGGTGAATCGGCCGCCGGCATCACGCGCGTAGCGCTGGAGCGCCGCATTCCGGTCGCCAACGCCATTTTGACCACCGAAAACCTCGAACAGGCCATGGCTCGCCAAAGCGAAAAAGGGCGTGACGCGGCGTGCACGGCGGTGGAAATGGCGCGGCTGATCGCGGGGCTGCTGCCATGAACGAACCGGCAACACAGGCCGGCAGCCCGCACCGGCCCGCCGGAGGAGGCGCGCGCAAGTCGTCGGCCAAATCGCCGCGCGCGCGCGCGCGCGAATTCGCGCTGCAAGGACTGTATCAGTACATCGTCGGTGGCAACGACGCGGATAGCGTGGACGCCTTCACGCGCGATCTGCAAGGCTTTGCCAAAGCCGACGCCGTGTTTTACGACACGCTGCTGCGCAGCTGCATCGAACTCCATGCCGATCTGGACGCGCTGATCGTGCCGCTGCTGGACCGTCCGCTGGCGCAAATTTCGCCCATCGAGCGCGGGTGCCTGTGGATCGGCGCGTATGAGCTGCTGCGCTGCCCCGACATCCCCTGGCGCGTGGCACTCAACGAAAGCATCGAACTGGCCAAGGACTTCGGCGGCGCCGATGGGCACAAATACGTCAACGCGGTGCTCAACGGCGTGGCCGGAAAAACGCGCGCGGCGGAAATGGCCGACGGGAGCAAGGCGGCCAGGCAACACCAGAATGTATAGAAATTTGTTTCTGGGCGCGGTATGTGATTTTTCCCTCTCCCCTTTTGGGAAGAGGGTTAAGGAAAGGGGATGCGCAGCGCAAACGTTGTCACTCCAACCGGCGCCGCTGGCCCTCTCCCGCGAGCGGGAGAGGGAGAAAACCCGCCGGTTTGGGAAATCGTCATTCCCGCACACCTCACGCCGAGATCGTAAACACGTTCTAAGGGCCAATCGCTGGCGTTTTGCCCCTTCCCCCGTTTGCGGGGGAAGGTTGGGATGGGGGCAGCAGCGCATCGCAAACGCGGTGTTTGTTGCAGCGCCGTGCGCCCCCACCCCAGCCCTCCCCCGCGCGCGGGGGAGGGAGAAAACCGCGCACTTGCCCCAGGTTAGCGCCTATGCGCGCGAGCGGCCATGACGGAATGATTTTCTCGATGCGACGTTCTTTCCCCTCCCCGCTCGCCAGCGCCCAAGCGCCGGTCGCATTCACGCTGCCGGTGCGCATTTATTGGGAAGACACCGATGCCGGCGGTATTGTGTTCTATGCCAATTACCTCAAGTTCTTCGAGCGCGCCCGCACCGAATGGCTGCGCGGCCTAGGCGTGGGCCAGCAAACGCTGCACGAGCGCAGCGGCGGCATGTTCGTGGTGAGCGAGGCGGCCCTCAAATACCACCGCCCGGCGCGGCTGGACGATGAACTTGCCGTTACCGTCCGGCTCCAGCACACCGGCCAGGCCAGCCTGCTGCTCGCGCAGGAGGCGCTGCTGTGCGGCCAACAGTTGTGCTGCGAGGCCAGCATCCGCATCGGCTGGATCGACGCCGCGCGGATGAAGCCGGCGCGCATTCCGCCAGACGTTCTTCGCCTTGTTTGCCCATGAATCAAAACCTCTCCATCGTTCAACTCGTGCTGCACGCCAGCTTTCTGGTGCAGGGCGTATTGCTGCTGCTGGTCATCATCTCGGTGGCAAGCTGGGCCATCATGTTCAGCAAGCGGCGCTCTTTCCGGCGCATGAAAACGCTCAATGAAGCGTTCGAGCGCGATTTCTGGTCCGGCGCCACCCTCAACGATCTGTACGCCACCGCCGCCAAAAACGCCCAGGTGTCCGGGCCGATGGAGCGCATCTTCGCCAGCGGCATGCGCGAATACCAGAAACTGCGCGAGCGCCGCATTCAGGATGCCGCCACGCTGCTCGACGGCGCGCGCCGCGCCATGCGCGCGAGCTTTCAGCGCGAGATAGACATGGCCGAGTCGCACCTGTCGTTCCTGGCCTCGGTCGGCTCGGTCAGCCCCTACGTGGGGTTGTTCGGCACCGTCTGGGGCATCATGCACGCTTTCGTCGGCCTGGCCGGGTTGCAGCAGGTCACGCTGGCCAGCGTGGCGCCGGGCATCGCCGAGGCGCTGGTGACCACCGCCGTCGGCCTGTTCGCCGCCATCCCCGCCGTGGTGGCCTACAACAGCTTCGCGCGCGAGCTGGACCGCCTGGGGATTCATCAGGAGACCTTCATCGAGGAGTTCTCCAACATCCTGCAACGCAACCTGGGCGTGCAGCAATACCCGCAAAACGCCATGCCCGCCGGATACTGAACGCCCAGGTCAAATCATGCCCGCCGTCATACACCGCGGCCGCCGCCGCGCCATCAACGAAATCAACATGGTGCCCTTCATCGACGTGATGCTGGTGCTGCTCATCATCTTCATGGTCACTGCCACCGTCATCACGCCCGGCGTCATCAACGTGCCCAGCGCGGGCCAATCGTCCCTGCCGCCCGACAACTACATCACCGTCTCCGTCTATGCGGGCCGCCAACTGGGCAGCGACACCGGCAAAAACACCCCGGAGCAAAGCGCCGCCAGCCAGGCGGAACTGATCCGCCACGTCAGGCAGGCGCTGCAGCCGGCGCCCGACATGCCCGTGCTCATCGCCGCCGACAAGGACCTGCCCTACCACCAGGTCATCACCCTCATGAGCAAGCTGCGCGACGAAGCGGGCGCGCGGCGCATCGCTCTGCGGGTGAAATGAGGTTGAGCGTTCGGCATGAAAATGTTTGCTCTGGTATTTATAGCCTATACCCAATGCTGCGCATGGATTTTCAAATGTTTTATCCTGATTGGCGACATACCTCCGATGGAATTGAAGGAAAGCAGCATGACTTTCCTTTCGCCATTCCCGCGAAGGCGGGAATCCATGCAGCGCATCCACCGCCAGGCGATAACCAAGGCCCAGTGGATTCCCGCCTGCGCGGGAATGACGGCTTGAAACGCCTTCACTGAACCGTATTGCGCTAAACGCTCGACGCCAAACCTCATGCCCCCGCCCGCCCCGCGCAACGAATTCGCCCCGCCGCCGCCCGGCGGCATGGCCAGCGCCCTGATGCTGGCGCTGCTGGCGCACCTGCTGCTGGTGCTGGCGCTGGCCTGGGGTTTGAACTGGCGGCAGCAATCGAGCGACCAGAACATCCAGGCCGAACTGTGGTCCGCCCCGCCGCCACCTCCGCCCGTACAGCCGCCAGAGCCACCGCCAAAACCGGAACCAAAACCAGAGCCGGAACCCAAACCTGCCGCCCAGACCCGTCAGGCCGACCTCGTGCTGGAGCAAAAAAAGAAAGAAGAAACCGAACGCCGCGCCGCCGAAGAAGCCGCCCGGCGCGTCAAAGCCGAATTTGAACGCCAGCGCCAGCAAGCCGCCGAGCAGGAACGGCTGAAACAGGAGGCCGAAAAGAAAGTCGCCGCCGAACGCGAACGGCGCAAGGAAGAAGCGGCCCGGCAGGAAGCCGAGGCCGACCGGCGCCATGCCGCCGAAATGGACCGCCTGCGCCGGCAAGCTGGCCGCGACAGCGCCACCGCCGCCGCGGCCAACGCAGCGCCTTCCGCCGGGTACGGCGACAAGGTGCGCGCCGCCGTGTACCCCAACGTCGTGTTCCCCAATCAAATCGAGGGCAACCCGCTGGCCGAAGTCGAAGTGCGCACCGCCCCGGACGGCGCCATCACCAGCCGGCGCCTGCTCAAATCCAGCGGCGTCAAGAGCTGGGACGAAGCCGTGCTGCGCGCCATCGACAAAACCCAGACCATCCCCCGCGATACCGACGGGCGCGTCCCCCCGTCCATCATCATCGAGTTCCGCCCGCGCGACCGCAGCACTTTGGCAGAACCGAAAATCCTGAATCGATAGCTGTTTTCCTTTGCGTGTCATGTGTTTAATGCATGAAAAATTAAAAAAACACAGACTACTTATTGGCAAATAGCTATTATTTTTTGAACTAGTCATCCATTTTTGCTCCCTCCCCCGCCTGCGGGGGAGGGTTGGGGTGGGGGCGCACGGCGCTGAAATAAACACCGGATTTGCGATGCGCCGCCGGCACCCATCCGACCCTTCCCACCGCATACGGGGGAAGGAGGACAAGCCAAGGCCGCGTATTTGTCCGTACAAATGTATAAAATGAGCAAAGTTGTTCTGAACAGGAGACGCAGGCAATGGACGTGAAACGAGAGCAGGCCCAACCGGCGCGCCGCATCCGCGCCAGTTACGGGCGCTATCTGGAAGACTTCCAGATCGGGGACATCTACGAGCACCGCCCTGGGCGCACGATCACGGAGACCGACAACATCCACTTCTCGCTTCTGACGATGAACTCGCATCCGATGCATTGCGACACCGCCTATGCGGCCAAGAGCGAGTTCGGCCAGTTGCTAGTCAACAGCGGCCTGTCGCTGGCGATCGTGCTAGGCATGACCGTCAACGACGTCAGCGCCAAGGCCATCGCCAACCTGGGCTGGAAAGACATCAAGCTGACCGCGCCGGTTTTCTGCGGCGACACGCTGTACGCGGAATCGGAAGTGCTCGAAAAGCGCGAGTCCAGGAGCCGCCCCACCCAGGGCATCGTCACCACGCGCACGCGCAGCTTCAAGCAGGACGGCACTCTCGTGATGGAGTTCATCCGCATGTCGCTGATCCCTAGGCGCGGGCACGGCGTCGGCGACTGACGCCCGGCGGCTTTTCTCGCTGAATGGCGGCGGAGACAAACATGTCCAACGCAAGCTCCATGGATCCGACCAAGGCGACGCAGGCGCCGACGGAGTTGTCAGGCTCGGAAACGGCGTATGCCGCTTCGCTGGTTGAAGCGGCGCAAGCCACCGCGCAAGCGGTGGCCGATGCCGCGCAAGCGCTCGACTGGCTGGAAACCGACACCTTCACGCATGCGCTGCGAGCGCTGGAGCCTGGCCATGCGCGCTGAAACGCCTTCTGCGCCAAAGCAAACCTGCCAGTCGCGCACGGCAGCCGCGTTGCGCGAGGCGGCGCGCGCCGGCGTGCGGGGCGGTTTCGTGCGTTTGCGCGAGGAGGCCGCCTTGACGCAAGCGCGTGCGGTGGACCAGCAACGCGCCGCTGGCTTGCCTGCGGGCCGCTTGCAAGGCGCGCCGCTGGCGCACAAGGACATGTTTTTTCGCACCGGTGAACTCAGCGAATGCGGCAGTCGCATCCTCGCGGGCCATCGTGCGTCGCATACGGCGACGGTGCTGCAACGTCTGGACGCGGCCGGCGCCATTGATCTCGGTGCGCTGCATATGGCTGAATTCGCCATGAGTCCCACGGGCTTGAACGCGCATCTCGGCCACGGACGCAATGCGTGGTCCGAAGCGCATGTGAGCGGCGGTTCGTCCAGCGGCAGCGGCATCGCGGTGGCGCTCGGGCTTGTTGCGGGTGCGCTGGGTTCCGATACGGGTGGCTCGGTGCGCCTTCCCGCCGCGGCCAACGGCGTCACGGGGATCAAGCCCACGCAGCATGCCATTTCGACGCATGGCGTGATGCCGCTGTCGCCGAGTCTGGATTGCGTCGGCGTGCTTGCGCGCACCGCGCAGGATGCCGCCTCCATACTGCAAGCCTTATGGGGCGCCGATCCTGCCGATCCGCGCTGCCTTGCATCCGGCCCGCGCGATTTCGAGCGCGCGATCGAACCGCCGTTGACGCGCGGCGACATCCTTGCCGTGCCCGATCTCAACGGCGATGCGCCGGCATCAAGTGAAGTGCGCGCGGCGGTGCGGCGCGCGGCCCAGTCGCTGGCCGATTGCGGCGCGACGATTTGCAAGGTGGAAACGCCCGATCTGCGCGAAACGGGCGCGTTGGCCACGCTGATGCTCGGCGCGGAAGCCGCCTCGATCCACGCGAAATGGCTGCGCGAGCGCCGCGGCGACTATGGCGGGCAGGTGCTGCGCCGTCTGGAGCGCGGCCTGCTGTATCCGGCCACGCGCTACGTCGATGCGCTGCGCTTGCGCTCGCGCTGCATGACGCGGTTTGTCGAACGCTACCTTGGCAATGCCCAGGCCTTGCTGCTGCCGGCGCTGCCCTGCGCGGTCCCGACGATTGAGGAAACGCTCGCGGGCGATGCTAGCGAAATCGAGCGGCGCCTGGGCAACTTCTCGTACTGGACGCGCGGCATCAACTATCTCGGCTTGCCGGCCATCAGCATCCCCGCAGGCAAGAGTGGCAACGGCATGCCGGCAGGCGTGCAACTGATCGGGCGCGCGTGGGGCGAAGGCGCGCTGCTGCGCCTGGCCCACCAGTTGCAGCGGGGTACCGACTGGCATCTGCCGTCGCTACTTTCAAATCACCCTGCCGCCGCCTGAAGCGTGGCAACGGTTTTTCAATACTCAGGAGACAACCCCATGAATGCTTCATCCGTCAACGCTGGCGCCCGGCTGGATCGACTGCCGCTGGCGCGCTTTCACTGGAAGATTCTCGGTCTGATCGGCGGCGGCGCGCTGCTCGATGCCTTCGATGTCTACCTCGCGGCGGGCGTGGTCGCGGCAATGGTGAAAGAAGGCTTTGCGACGCTTGCGAGCGGTTCCGTGTTTATTTCGTCCACCTTCCTGGGCATGCTGATCGGTGCGGGGCTGGCCGGCTGGGTGGGAGATCGCTTTGGCCGCCGCTATTCGTATCAGGTCAATCTCGCCATCTTCGGCATCGCTTCGCTGCTGGCCTGCTTTGCGCCGAACATCGAAACACTGATCGGACTGCGCTTTCTCATGGGCCTGGGCCTGGGCGCCGAACTGGTGGTCGCCGCCGGCACGCTGGGCGAATTCGTACCGCCTGCATATCGGGGCCGGTGGGTTTCACTGTTGGGAATGATGATCAATTCGGGCCTTCTGGTCGCCACGCTTGTGGGCTACGTGGTGATCCCCTCCCTGGGCTGGCGCTGGATGTTCGCGATCGCCGGCGCGGGCGCGATGGTGATCTGGATCATGCGCAAGCGCATGCCGGAATCACCGCGCTGGCTGGAGTCGGTCGGACGCACCGCCGAAGCCGAGGCGGAGCTGGCCGATATCGAAGCGCAGGTCGAGCGCGAAACCGGCGAGTTGCCGCCGGTGTTTGGCGTACAAACCGCCGTGGCGCCACGCCGTTTGCCGCTTTCGGTGCTGTTCTCGCGTCCGATCATAGGCCGCACGCTGGTCGCGGCGCTGGTCGTGATAGCGGTCAACGTCTCGGTCTACGGCTTCGTGGCCTGGCTGCCAACCTTCTTCGTCAAGCAGGGGCTGACCATCGTGCAGTCGCTGGGTTTCGTCACGCTGATGTCGTTCGGCTCCACTGCCGGCGCGGTGGTCGGTTTTCTGCTGGGTGATCGTGTCGGGCGGCGGCACGGGTTGATTGCGTTTTCCGCCGCGACGATCATTTTGGGCTTCATCTACCCGCACATGCGCGATCCCGTCGCAATCGCGGCAGTCGGTTTTGCGCTGGTGACATCCATCTACGTCTTTGTGACACTGGGTTTGTACGCCTACGTTCCCGAACTGTTCCCGACGGCATTCCGCCTGCGCGGGACGGGCTTTGCGGGCATGTGTGGCCGCGCCGCGTCGATCGGCACGCCCTATGCGGCGGTGGCGCTGTTCCAGAACTTTGGCGTCACCGGCGTGCTCATGATGGTTAGCAGCATCCTCATGCTGCTGATCATTGCGCTGCTGGCACTGCGCGTCGAAACCAGGGGGCGATCGCTTGAAGAAATTGGCACTGCGGTCGAAGAACACGTTGCAAGCGTGGCGGCAATGCAAAAGAGCTAATTTCACCCAGTTGGCGCCGCGCCGGCGCCAGCGCAGATACAGGAAACGACATGAACACTCAGGCTTTACACCAGGACGGTCCGAAGGCAAACGCGGCGGCAGCCGGCATTGCGGGAACGCTTGCGCAATTCGCGCTCGAGTTGAAGCTCCAGGCCGTGCCCGCCCAAGTGCGCGAGCGAGCCAAACATCTGCTGCTCGACGCGATCGGCATCGGGTATGCAGCGCACGGCAGCGATTTCGCGCGCGCCACGCTGGAGGGCCTGTCGGTGCTCGGCAAGGGAGACGCCACCGTGATCGGTTACGGCCGCGTGCTGGCCGCGCGCGATGCGATGGTGATGAACGGCGTGCTCGCGCACGGCCTGGATTTCGACGACACCCATTCGCGCGGCGTGATTCATGCCACGGCAAGCCTGCTGCCCTGCGTATTCGGCGTGACCGATGGGCGGCCCCTGGACGGGGCGCAGACCCTGGCCGCTTATATCGCCGGGATGGAAGCCGCCACACGTCTAGGTTCGGTGGCACAAGGCGGTTTTCACCAGGTCGGTTTTCACCCGACCGGCATGGTCGGCATTTTCGGTTGCACATTGGCCGCCGCACGTTTGCTCGGTTTGACCAGACGCCAGGCGGAAATGGCTCAGGGCATCGCGCTTTCGATGGCCAGCGGCAGCCTCGAATTCCTGCAAGACGGCGCGTGGAACAAGCGCATGCATCCGGGCTGGGCGGCGCAAGCGGCCTACACGGCGGCGGCGCTCGCCTTGGGCGGCTTCATCGGCGCTTCGGCGCCTTACGAAGGGCGCTTCGGCCTTTTCTCCAGCTATCTGGGCGAGCAGCGCGGCAACGCCGATCTGTCGCTGGCAACGACGGGGCTGGGCGAAAAATGGGAGATCGAAGAAGTCGCCATCAAGCCCGTGCCGGCCTGCCATTTCACGCACGCAGTCGCCGACGCGGGCGCGGCGCTGCATCGCCAGTGGCAGCAGCGCGGCTATAAACTGACCGAGTTGCCCGACCGGATCCAGCGCATTCGCGCGAAGGTGCCCGAGGGCGTCGTGAAAACGGTTTGCGAGCCGATGGCCAACAAGCGCCGCCCGGCCAACGCTTACGACGCGCAGTTCAGCGTGCCGTATGTCACGGCGAGCGCGCTGGTCAAGGGGCGCTTTACGCTCGAAGAGCTGGAACCCGCCGCGCTGCGCGACGAGACGGTGCTGGCGCTGGCGGCCAAGGTCGATTATGAAATCGACCCCAACAGCACGTTCCCGCGCCACTACACCGGCGAGGTCTGTCTGGAACTGACCAACGGCGAAACTTTGTCACACCGCGAAGCGATCAATCGCGGCAGCGCCGATAGGCCGCTTGGCAACGGCGAGATCGTCGAAAAGTATCGCGCCAACGCGCGCCGCGCGTTGCCGCAGGCGCGCGTCGAGAAGATCCGCGAAACCGTGCTCGCCCTCGACCAACTGCCGGCGGGCGCCTGGCATACGGTGCTGGGCGAGGTTGTCTGAAACGACGGGTAGCAATCCATTCAATTGGCAATCTGGAGCAATCTGATGTCTCAAATCACTGACAACACGGCAGAGCAGGTCGAAAACGACATGCTGATGCTCGACATGCTGGACCGGTTCCTCAAAACCGAAGTCAAGCCCTACGTGCACGCGCTGGAAAAAGCCGACGAATACCCTTCCGAGATTGTCGAAAAAATGAAGGAAATGGGTTTGTTCGGATGTCTGATCGACACGGAATACGGCGGCCTCGGGCTTTCGGCACGCACCTATGCGCGCATCGTGGAGCGCATGGCGGCGGTCTGGATGTCGCTCAGCGGCATCGTCAACTCGCATCTGATCATGGCGATGACTGTGCAGCGCAACGGCACGGCGGCACAGAAAGCGCATTTCCTGCCGCGCTTTGCCACGGGCGAGCTGCGCGGCGGCATCGGCCTGACCGAACCCGATTGCGGCACCGACTTGCAGGCCATCCGCACAGTGGCCAGGCGCGAGAACGGCCATTACGTGGTCAACGGAACCAAGATGTGGATCACCAACAGCCTTTACGGCAACTGCATCGCGCTGCTGGTGAAAACCGATCCGTCCGCGCAGCCGCGGCACAAGGGCATGAGCCTGCTGCTGGCGGAAAAGGGGCCGGGCTTCGAGGTCAGCCGCAAACTGGAAAAGCTCGGCTACAAGGGCATCGATACCTGCGAGCTTAGATTCGATAACTACCGCGTGCCGGGTGAGCGCCTGATCGGCGGCGTGGAAGGCCGCGGCCTGCAACAGATTCTGGGCGGGCTGGAACTGGGCCGCATCAACGTGGCCGCGCGCGGGCTGGGCATCGCGGTGGCGGCGCTTGATGCGTCCGTGGCCTACAGCCAGCTGCGCAAGACCTTCGGCAAGCCGATTTGCGAGCACCAGGCCATTCAGTTGAAGCTTGGCGAAATGGCCACGCGCGTCCACGCATCGCGCCTGCTCATCGACGCGGCGGCGCAAGCCTATGACCGGGGCGAACGCTGCGACATGGAAGCGGGCATGGCCAAATACTTCGCCACCGAAGCAGGCATGGAAAACAGCGCGGAAGCCATGCGCATCCACGGCGCTTACGGCTATTCGAAGGAGTTTGAAATCGAGCGGCTGTACCGCGACGCGCCGCTGCTGGTGATCGGCGAAGGCACCAACGAGTTGCAGCGCATGATCATCGCCAAACAGTTGATCGAGAGAAATCCGGCATGAACGCGCCCGAACCCAACGCCGCGCCGGGCGCGCCATTGCTGCTGGCGGGCTTGCGCGTCATCGCCGTGGAGCAATACGGCGCCGGCCCGTTCGGCACGCAGCACCTGGCCGATTTGGGCGCGGAGGTCATCAAGGTCGAAAACCCGCACGACGGCGGCGACGTGGGCCGCAGCGTCGGCCCGTACTTCTTCGGTCCCGGCGACAGCCACTTCCACCAATCCTTCAACCGCAACAAGAAAAGCATCACGCTGGACCTGAAAAAGCCCGAAGGCCGGGAGGCGCTGCGCCGGCTCGCGCGCGAAGCCGACGCGGTGTTCAACAACCTGCGCGGCGACCTGCCGGCCAAGCTGGGCCTGACCTACGAGCAGTTGAAAGACGCCAACCCGAAAATCGTGTGCTGCCACCTCTCAGCCTATGGCCGCACCGGTTCGCGCGCCGCCTGGCCCGGCTACGACTACTTGATGCAGGCCGAGGCGGGCTACCTGTCCGTGACCGGCGAACCCGACGGGCCGCCAGCGCGCATGGGCCTGTCCATCGTCGATCTGATGACCGGCGCCACCGCCGCCATGGGCATGCTGGCCGGCGTGCTCAGCGCGCGCAGTTGCGGCGCCGGGCGCGACATCGACGTGAGCCTGTTCGACGTGGCGCTGCACAACCTGTGCTACGTGGGCGCCTGGTACCTCAACGCTGGCAAGACCACTGTCCGCGAAAAGCGCTCCTCGCACCCCTCGCTCACGCCCAGCCAGTTGTACAAGACCCGCGATGGCTGGATATTCATCATGTGCAACAAGGAAAAATTCTGGGGCGTGCTGTGCGAACACATCGGCAAACCCGAATGGGCCGAGGCGCCCGAATACCGCACCTTCAAGGACCGCCTGGCCCACCGCGACCGCCTGACTGAAGAACTCGACGCCGTGCTGCAAACACGCACCACCGAAGCATGGATGAAGCGCTTTGCCGGCAAAGTGCCCGCCGCGCCGGTATACGACGTGGCCCAAGCGCTGGACAACGGCTTCGTCGCCGAACAGAAGCTGGTGCGGGAATTCGACCACCCCTCCGGCCCGGTGCGCATGGTCGCTTCACCCGTGCGTGCCGGCCCCCACCCGACGCGGCCAGCCCCGGCGATGGGCGAGCACACGGCGGAAGTCTTGCGACAGGCCGGATACACCGACACCCAGATCGGCAAGCTGCGCGACGCTGGCGTAATCTGAGCGAAAGCAGACGTGCGCGCGGTTTGCCGCATCTCACGATTGCCGAAATGCAAAGTTGATAGCTACATGCCAATATAAATTCTGTATTTCAGACTAAAAAATATCGAAAATACATATAAAACATTGGCAAACAGCTATTAGTTTAATAATCGCACAGAAGCACAGATGTCTCACCCGCAAAGGTAGCGCGTGGGCGAGTGGCGGGCCAGACGCCCGCGCTGGCGGCTATCAAAATAGCAGTGTTCTTTTTCAGCCGATCAAGCAAAATTCCGCCCATGCCAGCAAAAAACCCGGCTTCTATTTCCCGCGCCCGCCCGCTGGCGCTTGTTGCTGGGCAGCCGCGCTACCTTCAGCTTGCGCAGACCCTGCTCAACGAGATCGAGGCGGGCAAGCATCCGGTCGGCTCGCAGTTGCCCACCGAGCTTGCATTGTGCGAGCAGTTCGGCGTCAGCCGCGCGACGGCGCGCGAGGCCGTCAAACGGCTGGTGCAAATGGGGCTGGTGGTGCGCCAGCCGCGCGTGGGCAGCACGGTGCGGGCGCAGACGGCGAGCACCGTTTATCGCCAGAACATGGCCGACGTGGACGATCTGTACCAGTACGCGCAAGACACAACGCTGGTGATTGAGTCCAGCCAAACACGCGAGATCGACGCCGCCCAGGCCGCGCTGCTGGAAGCCGCGCCCGGCGAGACCTGGCTGCACATGAAGGGCCGCCGTCACACTAGGGCAACACCCGACCCGATCTGCCTGACCGAGCTGTGGCTGCATCCGGCCTTCCGCTCTATTCAGGGCATCGCCGGCCCGCTTGGGCAGGCCGTGCACTCGGCCGTTGAGCAGCAGTTCGGCGAGGTCATCGCCAAGGTGGAGCAGGAAATCCGCGCCGTGGCGCTGGGCCGCGCCCAGGCGCGGCTGCTCGGCGTCGCGCCCCGCAGCCCGGCGCTGTGGGTCTGCCGCAAGTACCGCAACCGCCTGGACCAGCTTGTGGAGCTGGCCATGAGCACGCACCCCGCCGGCCGCTTCAGCTACAGCACCGTGCTGCGGCGCGAATGGGGCGCGCAGGAGCTTGCGCGATGACCGGCGGCCCCTGGCGGCCTCTGGCCATCACCCTGGCCATTCAGGCGCTGGTTTCGATGGCGCTGATTACCGTGCCGGTAATGGCGCCAGTGCTGGCCCAGGCGATGGGCGTGTCCGTGGCGTGGCTGGGTATTTACGTGGGCGTGGTTTATGCGTCGGCGATGTGCGCGAGCCTCATGGCTGGGGCCGCCGTCGCGCGCCATGGCGCGATCCGCGTGAGCCAGGCGGGGCTGCTGCTGTGCGCCGCCGGGCTGGCCTGCTCGGCGCTCGGCTGGCCCGCGGCGATGATGGCCGGGGCCGTGCTGATCGGCCTGGGCTACGGCCCTGTAACGCCCGCCAGCTCGCACCTGCTGGCGCGCACCACGCGGGCCGATCGCATGTCGCTGGTGTTTTCCATCAAGCAGACCGGCGTTCCGCTGGGCGGCGTGCTCGCGGGCGCGCTGGTGCCGGCGTTGCTGGCGCTGGGTTGGCGCGGCGCGCTGCTCGCGGTAGCGGCAGCCAACGTCGCCTGTGCCCTGGCGGCGCAGCCGTTGCGTGCGCCGCTGGATGCCGACCGCGAGCCGGGCCGCCCACTGGCGCTGGGCAGTCTGGCCCAGCCGATCCGCATCGTGCTCGCCAACCCGGCGCTGCGGCTGCTGGCCGGCTGCTCTTTCCTGTTTTCGATTGCCCAACTCTCGCTCACCACCTACCTGGTCACCTACTTGCACGACGCGCTGGCCTACAGCCTCGTGGCGGCGGGCTTGGCAATGTCAGTGACGCAAACAGGCGGCGTTCTGGGCCGCATGGTGTGGGGCTATGTAGCCGACCGCTGGCTGGGCGCGCGCCGTATGCTGGCGGCGCTGGCGGGGCTGGTGAGCGTGTCGGCCCTGCTCACCGCTGGTCTGCATGGCGGCCTCCCGATCCTGCCGGTGCTGGCCCTGCTGGCTTTGTTCGGCGCCTCGGCCATCGGCTGGAACGGCGTGTACCTGGCCGAAGTCGCGCGCCAGGCGCCTGCCGGCCAAGCCAGCGTGGCCACCGGCGGCACGCTGGCGATTACCTTTTTGGGCGTGGTCATCGGCCCGCCCGCCTTCGGCGCTTTCTCCGGGGCCACCGGCAGCTATCACGGCGGATTTATGGCCGTGGCGCTGATCCTCCTCGTGTGTATCTTCCCTTTGTTGCGACAGCGGAGCACCCCATGAAACCCATTCCCCGCAGTTATCTGTTCGTGCCCGGTGACCGGCCCGAGCGGTTCGACAAGGCGCTGGCCGCTGGCGCGCACGCCGTCATCCTCGATCTGGAAGACGCGGTGCTGCCGGAGCGCAAAACCCAGGCCCGCGCCGCCATCGCGCAATGGCTGGCGGGCGCTCAAACTTCAGTGTTCTTGCGCATCAATCCCGCCGGCACGCCATGGCATCTGGAAGACTGCGCGCTGCTGGCCGCCGCATCCGTGCGCGGCGTGATGGCGCCCAAGGCGGAAGATGCGCCAACGCTACAAGCCATCGCCGCGCGCCTGCGCCAAGATCAGGAACTGATTCCCCTGGTCGAAACCGTAGCCGGCCATTTCGAGGCGCTGGCGCTGGCGCGCGTGCCGCGCGTGAGCCGGCTGGCCTTCGGTTCCGTTGATTTCATGACCGATTCCGGCATCGAGGGCGACGCGGCGGAATTGGACGCAGTACGCACCCATCTGGTGCTGGTCTCGCGCCAGGCCGGGCTGCAAGCGCCCATCGACGGGGTGTCGCTGGTCATCGACGATGCGCGGCAGGTGGAAGACGACGCCCGCCGCAGCCGACGCCTGGGGCTGGGCGCCAAGCTGTGCATCCATCCCCGGCAGGTGGCGCCAGTGCATGCCGCGTTCGCCCCGTCGCCGGCGGAAATTGCGTGGGCGCGGCGCGTGCTGGAGGCGCTCGCCAGCGGCCCGCTGGGCGCGATTGCCGTGGACGGCAAACTGGTCGATAAACCCGTCGCCCTGCGCGCGCAAGGCATTCTGGAGCAGCTGGCTCAGTAATCAAACCGCGCCGCGCTTGCAAGCAGCCACTGGGCCAGTTGCTCGGCGGCTTCGGGGGCGAAAACGGGCAGTTGGGTGGGCTGGGGCAGCGCGGCGGGGTGGGCGGTGACGAGAGCGACCACGCGCGCATCGTGCGGGTACAGGCACCCGGGCGCGGAGGCGTTGTGCGCGGGCGATTCGGGCGGGGCGGCGCGCCAGACTTCGATTTTGGGCAGGCCGGCGTGTTTGTAGCCTTCCACCAGCACCCAATCGGCGCGGCGGTCCAGCTCGGCCAGCAGGGCGTCGATGCCGGGCGATTCGGGCGGATCCAGCTCGCGCATCAGCGCCAGCCGCTGCGCGGAGGCCACGAGCACCTCGAACGCGCCCGCGCGGCGGTGCCGCCAACTGTCTTTGCCCTGGTGGTCGATGTCAAAACCGTGGTGCGCGTGCTTGACCACCGACGCGCGCTGCCCCTGCCGCCGCAGCGCGGGAATCAGCCGCTCGATCAGCGTAGTCTTGCCCGCGCCGGAATAGCCGGCGAAACCGATGACTTTCATGGGTTGCAGTGCGTAACGATGTAGTCTTTGACCGCCCGCGCGTCGGCCAACAGCCGGGTCACGCGGCGGGGCAGTTGCTCGATGCCGGCAAAACGCGCCGGGCGCTCTGGCAGGCGGCCCAGGGCTTCTTCGATGGCGGCGGCGAATTTGATGGGCAGCGCCGTCTCCAACACGATCATGGGCGCGCCGGCACGCATAAAAGAGCCTGCCACTTTCACGCCATCGGCGGTGTGGGTGTCGATCATCGCGCCGTATTGCTGGTACACCGCGCGGATGGTGGCCAGCCGGTCGGCGTGGGTGCTTTTGCCGCTGACAAAGCCGTAGCGCCCGCGCGCCTGGGCAAAGGCGGGATCGGCGCTCAGGTCAAACTGGCCACTGCGCGCCAGCGCGTCGTGGAACAGGGCGCGGGTGCGGGCGGCGTCGCGCCCGAGCAGGTCGAACACGAAACGCTCGAAGTTGCTGGCCTTGCTGATGTCCATGCTGGGGCTGCTGGTCTCGAGCGTGTCGGCGGCGGCGCGCACGCGATAAACGCCGGTGCGGAAGAACTCGTCGAGCACGTCGTTTTCGTTGGTGGCGATCACCAGTTGGCCGATGGGCAGCCCCATCTGCCGCGCCACGTGGCCCGCGCAGATGTTGCCGAAGTTGCCGCTGGGGACGGTGAAGTCCACTTGCTCGTCATCGTTCTCTGTCAATTGGAAGTAGCCCGCAAAGTAGTACACCACCTGCGCCAGCAGCCGCGCCCAGTTGATGCTGTTGACGGTGCCGATCTTGTACTGACGCTTGAACGCCAGATCGTTGCTCACGGCTTTGACGATGTCCTGACAGTCGTCGAACACGCCTTCAATGGCCAGGTTGTGAATGTTGGCGTCTTGCAGGCTGTACATCTGCGCCTGCTGAAACGCGCTCATGCGCCCGTGCGGGCTGAGCATGAACACGCGAATGCCCTGCTTGCCGCGCATGGCATATTCGGCGGCGCTGCCGGTGTCGCCGCTGGTGGCGCCCAGAATGTTGAGCTGCTCGCCGCGCCGCGCCAGTTCGTACTCGAACAGATTGCCCAGCAATTGCATCGCCATGTCCTTGAAGGCGAGCGTGGGGCCGTTGGAGAGGGCTTGCAAATAAAAGCCTTTTTTCAGTTTTTTAAGCAGCGCGATTTCGCGTGTGCCGAACACAGCGGGCGTGTACGTGCGCTCGCACAGGGCAGCCAAGTCGGTGGCGGGAATGTCGTCAATGTAGAGCGACAAAATCTCAAACGCCAGCGCCGCGTAGCCTCGGCCAGCGTAAACGCCGCGCAGTTCGGCCAGGCAGGCGCGGTCGATTTGCGGGTAGCTCTCCGGCAGATACAGCCCGCCATCGGGCGCTAGACCTTCAAGCAGGATTTCGCAGAATTTGCGCGGCGTGCGATCGCCCCGGGTGGAGAGATAGTTCATACAAATTTTCCGTCATTCCCGCGCAAGCCGGAATCCATAAGCGTTGTTGCAAGAGATGGCGTTGATGGATTCCCGCCTGCGCGGGAATGACGAAAGTGAAAGCAAGCGGGGTAGAAAAGAAGCGGGAGACCAGGCAATTTTACGACGATGCCGGTGCATCCGGGCTAGGCCACATAAACAAAATTGTTTATAATGAATACCATGAACAGCAAGGAATTCAAGCGATGGCTGGCCGACCAAGGCGCGACCTTCGGCAAGATGAAAGGCTCGCATCTGAAGGTCTATGCCGCTGGCAAACAGGCCATCGTCCCGATGCACAACGCCGACCTCAAGAAAGGCACGGTCGAAGGCATCAAAAAACAACTTGGCCTGAAGAAATAACCGGCAACGAGGTTCACCATGAAATTCCCCGTCACCCTGACCCCTGACGAAACCGATGGCGGCTTCGTCGTCACCTTCCCCGACATTCCCGAAGCCATCACCCAGGGAGAAACCCAGGAAGAAGCCTTGGCCATGGCGCAAGAGGCGCTGGAAGCCGCACTGGAGTTCTATTTCGAGGACAAGCGCGCCGTCCCCACGCCGTCCAAGCCCAAGCGCGGCCAGCCCACCGTCGAGCTATCGGCCAGTCTGTCGGCCAAGGTTCTGTTGCTGGGCGAGATGGTAAAGCAAAACATCCGCCCGGCAGAACTGGCACGGCGTTTGAGAACAACACCGCAAGAAGTTAACCGCCTGACCAATCTACGGCACACTACCCGCATAGACGGCATTGACTCCGCCTTGCGTGCTCTTGGCTGCCATCTGGAACTGCGGCTGGCCTGATGGTGTTCTTGCGTTGCTGCGCCTGCCATCCGTGCCGTGCCCAAAATCAGCGCAAGGCCGCCACCGCCGCGTCGATCTCGGCCAGACCTTCCTAGGCAGTTGCATCGGCATACGCCTCTGCAACCTGCCCGCTCAACGCATCAAAGCGATTCCGCATGCACCGGATACGGGCAAACAACCCAGCATCCACCAAAACCGCAACCGACTTTGGGTCAAGCGCGAGCTTGATGATATTGTTCGCGTTCTTTGCCCCAGTAGCAGGAAAAATCCGCCTCAAGCCAGTTCCTCCTTGCGCAGCCGCACGATGGGCGCTAGCACCGACGGCAGCGCCTGCACCTTGGCGAGCGCGTCGTCGAGCGTGCCTTCGCGCGTGTCGTGGGTGAGCACGATCAGGTCGGTCTGCGTGGAGCCTTCGCCGCCCACTTCGTCGGCCTCGCGTTGCAGCACGGCGTCGATGCTGATGCCGGCCTCGGCCAGCAGCATGGCCACACGGGCGAGCACGCCGGCTTCGTCGGCCACGCGCAGGCGCAGGTAGTAGCTGGTCGTCACCTCGCGCATCGTCAGCACGCGCAAATCGCTCATCGCGTCGGGGCGGAAGGCCAGCGATGGCACACGGTGTTCGGGATCGGCGGTGTGCAGGCGGGTGATGTCCACCAGATCGGCGATCACGGCGCTGGCGGTCGGCTCACTGCCCGCGCCTTTGCCGTAGTAAAGCGTGGTGCCCACGGCATCGCCGTGCACCATCACGGCGTTCATCGCGCCTTCCACATTGGCGATCAGCCGCCGGGCGGGCACCAGGCTGGGATGCACGCGCAGCTCGATGCCTTCTGGCGTGCGCTTGGTAATGCCCAGCAGCTTGATGCGGTAGCCCAGTTGCTCGGCGTATTTGATGTCTTGCGCCGCCAGCCCGGTAATACCTTCCACGTAAGCTTTGCCGAATTGCACCGGAATGCCGAAGGCAATCGCGCTCATGATGGTGGCCTTGTGCGCGGCGTCGATGCCTTCGATGTCGAACGTCGGGTCCGCCTCGGCGTAGCCTAGGCGCTGCGCGTCTTTCAGCGCGGCGGCAAAGTCCAGCCCCCGGTCGCGCATTTCCGACAGGATGAAGTTGGTCGTGCCATTGATGATGCCCGCGATCCATTCGATGCGGTTGGCCGTCAGCCCTTCGCGCAGCGCCTTGATGATGGGGATGCCGCCGGCCACCGCCGCTTCAAAGGCCACCGTTACGCCCTTGGCGTGCGCCGCCGCGAAAATTTCGCTTCCATGCACCGCCAGCAGCGCCTTGTTGGCCGTGACCACGTGTTTGCCCGCCGCAATCGCTTCCAGCACCAGTTGCCGGGCAATGCCATAGCCGCCGATCAGCTCGATCACGATGTCGATGGCCGGGTTGGCGATCACCGCCCGCGCGTCGCTCACCACCTGCGCGCGGCCCGTGACAATTTGCTGGGCACGCGCCACGTTCAAATCGGCCACCATCGTGATTTCGATGCCGCGCCCCGCGCGGCGGCGGATTTCTTCCTGATTGCGCGCCAGCACCTCGAAGGCGCCGCCGCCCACGGTGCCGATGCCCAGCAGGCCGACTTGAATGGGTTTCATGGTTATGAGAGTGGAGGGTTTCATGATTTTGTAAAAAAAGCCCGCAAACGCCCGCCCGTCATGCGCTAGCAGCTTCTTTTTTTGTAGCAATGCTGACCACTGGCGCGGCCCGCGCGTGGCGGGCGCGGTACTGCGCCAGGAATTTCGCCAGCCGCCCGATGGCCTCGCGCAGATCGTCCTCGTGCGGCAGAAAGACGATGCGGAAGTGCTGGTTGTCCGGGTAGTTGAAGCCCGATCCCTGCACCAGCATCACGCGCGTGGCGCGCAGCACTTCCATGAAGAATTGGCGGTCGTCGGCTATTGGGTACACCTTGGGATCGAGCCGCGGGAACATGTACAGCGTGGCTTGCGGTTTGACGCAGGTGACGCCGGGAATGGCCGTAATCAGCTCGTAGGCCAGGTCGCGCTGGTGGCGCAGGCGTCCGCCTTCCTTGATGAGGTCGTTGATGCTCTGGTAGCCGCCCAGCGCGGTCTGGATCGCCCACTGGCCCGGCACGTTGGAGCCGAGCTTGAGGTTGGCCAGCATGTTCAGCCCTTCGATGAAGTCGCTCGCATCATCCTTGGGGCCGGACACCACCATCCAGCCGGCGCGGTAGCCGCAGGAGCGATAGGCTTTGGACAGGGAGTTGAAGGTCAGCGTCAGCACGTCGGTGGACAGGCTCGCCAGCGCCGTGTGCCGTGCGCCGTCATACAGCACCTTGTCGTACACCTCATCGACCAGCAGCACCAGGCCACGCTCGCGGGCGATTTGCACGATGCCGCGCAGCACTTCGTCCGAATACAGCGCGCCGGTCGGGTTGTTGGGGTTGATGACGACGATGCCGCGCGTGCGCGGGGTAATCTTGGCGCGCATGTCATCCAGATCGGGCATCCAGCCGTTTTCCTCGCGGCAGATGTAATGCACCGGCTTACCCCCGGCCAGGCTGATGACGGCGGTCCACAGCGGATAGTCGGGCGAAGGCGCCAGCAACTCGTCGCCCTCGTTGAGCAGCGCGTTGGTCGCCATCTGAATCAGCTCGCTGGCGCCGTTGCCCAGGTAGATGTCTTCCAGCGTCACGCCCGCGATGCCCTGCTGCTGCGTGTAGTGCATCACCGCCTTGCGCGCGGCAAAGATGCCCTTGCTGTCGGAATAACCCGCCGAATTGGGCAGGTTGCGGATCATGTCCTGCTGGATTTCCTCCGGCGGATCGAAGCCGAACGGCGCCATGTTGCCGATATTCAGCTTGATGATCTTCTGGCCCTCGTCCTCCATCTGCCGGGCGGCGTCCACGATCGGCCCGCGCACGTCGTAGAGCACGTTGACCAGCTTGGCCGATTTGCGGATGGGCTTCATCACATCACCTCTGAAATGGATTGATTGGCAGCGAAATTTAGAATTGGAACACATCTACCCGCAATTTCTCTCTCAGGGCGCGATGAAATTCCAACTTGAAACCTCCAGCCTGCCCGTCATCAAAGGCCACGGGCCGGGCTGGATCGCCTTGGGCGGCCAGCGCATCACCCACAGCGTGCTGATCGACCCGGCCGGCCGCCCCCAGCCCTGGGGCGCCGCCGCGTTCGAGGCGCTGGGCGCGCACCACTTCGCCGCGCTGGCGCTGCCGCAAGAAAGCGCCCCGGCGGCGGAACTGGTGCTGCTGGGCAGCGGCGCGCGGCTGCGCTTTCCGCCGCCCGCGTGGCTGCGTCCGCTCATCGAAGCAGGTATCGGCATCGAAACCATGAGCACCCCCGCCGCCTGCCGCACCTGGAACATCCTCTCCAGCGAAGGCCGCCGCGTGCTGGCGGCGCTGGTGATCGAGCCGGCTGTATAAACGGACGTCGCGGCCCCAAACCCATGTTCAGCCAGTTCGACACTTCCAGCGTTGCCTGGCCCAGGGATCCGGGATGAATCCCCTGCCCTATTCCGATTTCGTGGTGTTCGTGGACGAAAGCGGCGACCACAGCCTGGAGTCCATCAACCCGCGTTACCCGATGTTCGTGCTGTCGTTCTGCGTGTTCCGCAAAGCGGTTTACAACCATCAAGTGGCCCCGGCGTTGCGCGCGCTGAAATTCGCCGCTTTCGGCCACGACATGGTGGTGTTGCACGAATCCGAAATGCGCCGCGGCAAGGGCGGTTTTCTGCACATGCCCCTGACCGTGCGCCAACCTTTCATGGCGGGGCTGACCGGGATCATCGCGGCGGCTGATTTCCAGTTGATCGCCGTGGCTATTGACAAGCGGCGCCTCTCGCAAACTCGGGAGCCGCAGCGCCACGCCTATCACTTCGCGATGGAGCATGGCCTGCGCAGCCTGTTTGCCTTGCTCTCCGAGGCGGAGCAACACGGCACACTGACGCATGTGGTATGCGAAGCGCGCGGCGCACACGAGGACATGGCGCTTGAACTGGAGTTTCGCCGCATGTGCGACCGCGCGGCTTACGTCCGGCAGGGCATCAACCTGGAGATCGTGATCGCCGACAAAAAGACCAACTCCGAGGGCCTGCAACTGGCGGATTTGACGGCCCGGCCCATCGGCCTGTCGGTATTGCGCCCCGGTCAGCCCAATCGCGCCATGGAGGTGCTGGAGAGCAAGCTCTACCGCGATAAGCGCGGCGGCAAACCCGGCGCGGGGTTGTGGGTGCTGCCATGAAGTCGAAACACAGCACGCCAGAAAGCCGAAGGGCCTCCGGAAAGTCCCGGAAGCCCAGCGCCGGTGGCACAGTCGCAACCCATTTGTAGACAATTCTAGCAAATTGAAGCCGCGGTGCGCAGCCCGCCGCGTCACCGCGCCAGCGGATCGGCCTAACCGGGCCGCGCGCCAATCGGTTAAAATGCGCGGTTACAACGGTTTGAGCCAAGAGGAGACGGCTGGGCGGCGCCGGTTGCGGGTGGTACCTCGCGCGGTTTGCCTGTCGGCCACAGTTTGTCTTCGCTCCCCCGTTTTCGCACCCGTCACCGAAGTAGAAGTTCTCTTATGGCGATCGTCATCCACAAACCTCTCCCGGAATTCGAGGCCGTCGCTACCGGCGCTACCGGTGTTAGCAACACCTCACACCTCGGACATTCCCTGGTGCTCTACTTCTACCCAAAGGACAACACCCCCGGCTGCACCACCGAGGCGATGCAGTTCCGCGACAAGTACAAGGACTTCGTCAAGGCCGGCGCGGTGGTGTTCGGCGTCAGCCGCGACAACATGAAGTCGCACGAAGACTTCAAGGCCAAGCTGGAGTTGCCCTTCGAGCTGATCGCCGACACCGAAGAAAAAATGTGCCACATGTTCGGCGTGGTCAAGAACAAGATCATGTACGGCAAGAAGGTCAAGGGCATCGAGCGCAGCACGTTCCTGATCGCCGCCGACGGCACGCTGGCGCAGGAATGGCGCGGCCTGAAGGTGCCAGGCCACGTGGAGCAGGTGCTCAAGTCCGTCAAGGCGCTCAACAGAAAAGCGGCTTGAATGCCGCGAAATGAAGCGCCCGCTTTTCTTGCGTCATTCCCGCGCAGGCGGGAATCCAGGAACCTTGCCTTGATCAGGCGTTTGCCCTGTGGCGATCCCGCCCGTGGATTTCCGCCCGCGCGGGGATGACGAGAGGAAGTTTTGTGCGATTGAAGGCCAATTCGTCATAGCGCCGTCATAGGCGCGCTCTATCCCCATGCCTCTGCCTCCCCCGCCCACCCGCCGCGCCGGTAAGCTGGCTCCCGAAAACTTCGAGGCCGCGCACAGCGCGCGCCGCCAGCCTGCCGTCAAGCCGCTCTCCGCGCCGCCTTCCCCGCCGCGCAAAGCCGCCGCGCTGGTTCGGGCAACGCCCGCGGCGGCTCAGGCCAGCGCGCAGCCCCTGCCCGCCCCGGCGCTTTCCGCAGCGCCCGCGGCGGCCACTCCCGCACAGCCGCGCAAGCGCGCCGCCGCCGGCCCGGCCAGACTGTTCGTGCTCGATACCAACGTGCTGCTGCACGACCCGATGGCGCTGTTTCGCTTCAAGGAGCACGACATCTTCCTGCCCATGATCGTGCTGGAAGAACTCGACGCCCACAAGCGCGGCATGAGCGAAGTGGCCCGCAACGGCCGCCAGAGCAGCCGCCTGCTCGACGCGCTGGCCGCCGTCAATGGCTCCGACATCGCCAAGGGCCTGCCGCTGGCCTCCACCGGCCACGTGGAAGCCGGCGGCAAGCTGTACCTGCAAACCGAGCCGCTGCAAGCGGACATGCCCGCCGCGCTGCCGCAGGGCAAGGCCGACAACCAGATTCTGGGCGTGCTGGCCGCGCTGCAAAAGCGCCACGCAAGCGATGGCCAAGCCGCCACCCGCCAGGCGGTGCTGGTCACCAAGGACATCAACATGCGCGTGAAAGCGCGCGCCCTGGGCCTGGCCGCCGAAGATTACGAAAACGACAAAACCCTAGCCGACGGCGACCTGCTCTACACCGGCAGCCTGGCGCTGCCGCCCGATTTCTGGACCCGCCAGAGCCGGGCCGTGGAAAGCTGGCCAAGCGGCGGTTCCACTTGCTACCGCATCGGCGGCCCCATCGCGGCGCAACTGCTCATCAACCAGTTCGTTTACTTCGAGGCGCCCGGCGAACCCAGCCTGTACGCCCGCGTGACCGAGCTGCGCGAGCAAACGGCGGTGCTCAAAACGCTCAAGGACTACACCCACCTCAAAAACGCCGTCTGGGGCGTGGCCGCGCGCAACCGCGAGCAGAACTTTGCGCTCAACCTGCTGATGGACCCGGAGGTCGATTTCGTCACCCTCACCGGCACGGCGGGCACCGGCAAAACCCTGCTGGCGCTGGCCGCGGGCCTCACGCAAGTGCTCGACGAGCGCCGCTACACCGAAATCATCATGACCCGCGCCACCGTCAACGTGGGCGAAGACATCGGCTTTCTGCCCGGCACCGAAGAAGAAAAAATGGGCCCCTGGATGGGCGCGCTCGACGACAACCTCGAATTCCTCGCCAAAGGCGACGCCACCGGCGCCGGCGAATGGGGGCGCGCGGCCACGCACGACCTGATCCGCGCCCGCATCAAGATCAAGAGCATGAACTTCATGCGCGGGCGCACATTCATGAACAAGTGGGTCATCATCGACGAGGCGCAAAACCTCACCCCAAAGCAGATGAAAACGCTGATTACCCGCGCCGGCCCCGGCGCCAAGATCATCTGCACCGGCAACCTCGCGCAAATCGACACGCCCTACCTCACCGAAGGCTCCAGCGGCCTCACTTACGCGGTGGACCGCTTCAAGGGCTGGCCGCACGGCGGCCAAATCGCCCTGGCGCGCGGCGAACGCTCGCGGCTGGCCGACTTCGCCAGCGACGTGCTGTAATCCCCATTCGTTTCAACCCAAGGAGACCGTTGTCCATGATCCACGTCGTCGCCGTCATCACCGCCCACCCCGGCCAGCGCGCCAAGATACTGGCCGCCTTCGCCGCCAACCGCGGCAAGGTGCTGGCCGAAGCCGGCTGCATCGAATACGCCGCCACCATCGACGCAACGGGCCAGCCGCCCTCGCGCGGCACGTTTGGCGAAGACACCGTCGTCATCCTCGAAAAGTGGGAATCCCTAGCCGCCTTGCAGGCCCACGCCGCATCCGCGCACATGGCCGACTATTCCGCCAAAACGCGCGAATTCACCGCCAAGCGCACGATCCATGTGCTTGAGCCGGTATGAACGAAACACGTTGGGCGTTAGGCGTTGGGTGTTTGTAAGGGTGAAAAATTTTCTCTTCTACAAAATTAATAGCTATTTGCCAATGTATTGTATGTGTTTTATCATATTTTATATAGAAAACACATGTAAATCATTTGCATAGAGCTAGAAAAATAGTAGTTTTCCTGTTCCGGTGCAAGCGACAGGTGGATTTCGTGATTGACAATAATTAGTTCCGAGCTTCAGGCGTTTTTCGTTGAGCGCCAGCCCGCATTTTTGGAACTTTTCATTTCCCGATCCATCTTCTGCCGCATGTTCAAATTTCTTCGCTTTTCCTGCGCCGCCGCGTGGCTGACCGCGCTGTTGGGTGGTGGGCTGGGCGGTTGCGCCTTGCCCGCTTCGACCCATACCGAGGCCGACCGCAGGCCGGGATGGAGCGAAACGCAATCCCAGCAATTCCAGCCCTCCGCCCCGCAGCAGTTCCAACTCGCCAACGGCCTGACGGTCATCGTCAAGCCTGACCACCGCTCCCCCACGGCGGTGCATATGCTGTGGCTGCGCGTGGGCGCTTATGACGAGGTGGACGGCACGAGCGGCGTGGCGCACGCGCTGGAGCACATGATGTTCAAGGGCAGCGACAAGCTGGGGCCGGGCGAGTTCTCGCGCCAGGTGGCGCTGCTGGGCGGGCGCGAGAACGCTTTCACCAGTTTCGACTACACCGCCTATTTCCAGCAAGTGCCGGTGGCCCATTTGCCCGACGTGATGGCACTGGAGGCCGAGCGCTTTGCGCATAGCCAATGGCCCGACGAGGAGTTCGCCAGGGAGCTGGAAGTCATCAAGGAAGAGCGCCGTATGCGCACCGAGGACAACCCGCGCGCCCTGCTGCGCGAGCAGTTGAACGCCGCCGCTTTCGTCGCCTCGCCCTACCGCCGCCCAGTGATCGGCTGGATGGGCGACCTGGAGGCATTGCAGGCCGATGACGTGCGCGCCTTCTGGCAACGCTGGTACGTGCCGGCCAACGCCGCGCTGGTGGTGGCCGGCGACGTGGAGGCGGCGCAAGTGCTGGCCTGGGCGCAAAAGTATTACGGAAACATTCCCGCGCGCGCCGTGCCCGCGCGCAAGCCCCACACTGAGCCGGCGCAGATAGGCTCGCGCCGGGTGGAAGTGAAAGCGCCGGCGGAGCAGGCGGCGGTGTATCTGGCCTTCCAGGCGCCGCGCCTCACGGGCGTAGAGCCTTCGCCTGACAACGACGATGCGCTGGCGCTCACCGTGCTGGCCGCCGTGCTCGACGGCTACCAGGGCGCGCGTCTTGAACAGGCGCTCACGCAAGGGCCGGACCGCGTGGCCGACAGCGCCGACGCTGGCAACGGGCTGGTGGGGCGCGGGCCGCAACTGTTCATGCTCACCGGCGTGCCCGCGCAAGGCAAAACCGCCGCGCAGGTGGAAGCGGCGCTGCGCGCGCAAGTCAAGAAGGTAGCCGACGAAGGCGTGAACGAGGCCGAGCTGGCCCGCGTGAAAACGCAGTGGGTCGCCAGCCAGGTCTATGAGCGCGATTCGCTCATGGCGCAGGCGATGAACCTGGGCAGCAACTGGGCGCAGAGCCTGCCGCTGAATCTGGACGACCGGCTGATCGAGCGGCTCAAAACCATCACCGCCGCGCAAGTACAGGCGGTGGCCCGCAAGTATTTCGGCGACGACCAGCTCACCGTGGCCACGCTGCTGCCGCAGCCGCGCGACCCCAACGCGCCCCGGCGCAAACCGGCTGCGGGCGCGCGCATGGGAGATGTGCAATGAACAAGGTTGTGCGTTTGACGTTGAGCGTTTTTTCTCCCTCTCCCACTTGCGGGAGAGGGGCAAGAAAACGAGCCATCGCCCTGGCCCTTCTAGCCAGCGCCGGCTTGGCGCAAGCCGCCCCGCCCATCCAGCACTGGACACAACCCAGCGGCGCGCGGGTGTATCTGGTGGAGAGCGCCGGCATTCCGATGCTGGACGTGCGCATCGACTTCGACGCCGGCGCGCGGCGCGACCCGCCGCCCCAAGCCGGCCTTGCCAGCGCCACCGCGCTAATGGCCGGCAAGGGCGTGGCCGCCCAAAGCGATGCGCCCGCGCTGGACGAAAACCAGCTTGGCGCGGCCTGGGCTGATCTGGGCGCAAGCTTCGACGCCGACGCGGGCAACGAGCGCATGAGCTTTCACCTGCGCACGCTCACCGACCCCGCGCTGCTGCCGCAAAGCGTGGCGCTGGCCGCGCGCCAGTTGGCCGCGCCGGGCTTTCCCGCCGAAGTGTGGCAGCGCGAGCGCGAACGCCTGTCGGCGGCCATCCGCGAATCGCGCACGCGCCCCGGCACGGTGGCGGCCATCGCCTACGACCGCGCCGTGTACGGCCAGCACCCCTACGGCGACGAGACCACGCCCGAAACGCTGGCGGCCATTTCCGCGCCGGACATGCAACGCTTTTACGCCGCGCACATCCAGCCCTGCCGCGCCAGGATGACGCTGGTAGGCGCCGTCACGCGCGCGCAGGCCGACGCGCTGGCGCGCCAACTGCTGGCCGGCCTGCCCGCGCAGCAAACAGCCTGCCCGCCGCTGCCGGCGGTGCAGCCGGTGCAGCCGCTGGCGGCGGCGCGGGAAATCGACATCCCTTTTGATTCCGCCCAGGCTCATGTGCTGATGGGCCAGCCCGGTTACCGGCGCGCCGACCCCGATCACTTCGCGCTCTACGTGGGCAACTACATTCTGGGCGGCGGCGGCTTCGTCTCGCGCCTGACCGAAGAGGTGCGCGAAAAGCGCGGCCTGTCTTACAGCGTGTACAGCAACTTCGCGCCGGGGCTGGATGCGGGCGCCTTCACCATCGGCCTGCAAACCCGGCCCGACCAAGCCGCGCAAGCCTTGGCCCTGACGCGGCAGGTGCTGGCCGACTTTGTCGCTCATGGCCCGACGGACGCGGAAGTTAAAGCCGCGCAAGACAACCTCGTCAACGGCTTTGCCCTGCTGCTCGATTCCAACGCCAAGCTGCTGGGCAACGTCGCCAACATCGCCTGGAACGATCTGCCGCTGGACTACCTGGACACCTGGAGCGAGCATGTGCGCCGCGTCACCGCCGCCGACGTGAAAGCCGCCTTCGCACGCAAAATCGACCCGGCGCGGCTGGTAACGGTGGTGGTGGGCGCGCAGGCCGGGGAGCGTTGATTAGCTCCTTCCCCCGCACGCGGGGGAAGGTTGGGATGGGGGCGCGAACGGCGCTCGATAACGTCAAAGCACTCTCAAAATATCCGCAAGCACATCCTCTGTTTTCCCCAACACATCATTGTTCCAGTAGCGCAAGACGCGCCACCCGTCACGTTCAAACCAGGCATTGCGACTGGAATCGGCTGTTGGATTGTGCTGTCCGCCGTCGATTTCAACGATAAGCCGCTTTTCAATGCAGGCAAAGTCGGCAATGAACGGACCGACGGGATGCTGCCTGCGGAATCTGCAATTGGCCAGTTGATGCTGGCGAAGGTGCCGCCACAACTGCTGTTCTGCATCCGTCATGTTGGCGCGCAATTTGCGCGCGAATTCTTTCTTGGCACCTTCGCGCATTCGGCTTGCCCCTGTTTCGGGTTTTCCCAAAGCCCACCCCCCCGCCTTCGCGGGGGCAGGCTCTTCTCTCACACGCGGGGAAAGAAAAAAGACAGTGGGTGGCTTTTCTCCCTCCTCCGCTTGCGGGGGAGGGCTGGGGTGGGGGCAGCGCAACGCTTGCACCTGCGCAAGATTTTTAATCGAGTGCCGTTGGCCCCCATCCCCACCTTCCCCCGCGTGCGGGGGAAGGAGAAAGACAGTTATCAGCGCGGAACAAACCGCGCGCGGCAGCCGCGGCTGACCCAGAGGTTGCCGCGCCGGTCGGTGCCCCAGCTTTCGCCCTTGCGGCAGGTGGTTGAGGACAGTTGCTCGGCCAGCCGGGGCGTCCCACGGCGCGAATCCCACGAGCAGGTCACAGTGCGCTGGTCGTTGCTTTCGCAGACCACGCTGTAGTTACCGGGCCGGCCGGCTTCGGCAAATTCGCCCCGGCAGCCCTTGTCAACCCAGACCTTGCCGCCGCGCTGACCCCAGGTGCGGCCTTCCACGCACGAGGCATCGGAGACTTGACGCACAAGTTCAACCCGCTTGGCGGACGCGGGCATCCGGCATTCGTGGTATCTGCCGTCCTGGCTTTCACACAGCACGGAACGGGCGCGCGGACCTTGGGCCAAGGCGTATGGAGCAGCCAGCAGCGCACCGGTCGCGGCGGCGGTCAGCAACAGGGCGGAGAACAGTCGTTTCATGGTGGAAATTCCCTCGTAAAAAATGAGAATGGGCGCAGCGCGTCCAGTATGCAATGGTACACATCCCAGCCATTGCCGCCAAGCGCGCATATTGGAACAATCAAGCGCATTTTGCGCCGCTCGCCCCCACCCCAACCCTCCCCCGCACGCGGGGGAGGGAGAAAACCGCGCACTTACCCCAAGTTAGCGCCTATGCGCCTTCGCGGGGATGACGATAAATTTGATGCAGGTTCCTGAGCAGGAGAAATTCATATCAACGCCCGCCTTTGAGCTTGGCGAAAGCCGAGGCCATTGCCGTGGGCGCGGGCCGTTGCGGGCGGCTTGCGCGCGGGGCGCGGGCGGGCGCGCCGGCGGCATCCAGGGGCGCATCGAGCTTCATGCTCAGGGTGATGCGTTTGCGCGGCGCATCGACTTCCAGCACCTTGACTTTCACGATCTGGCCGGTCTTGACGATCTCGCGCGCGTCGGCGACGAACTTGCGCGCCAACTGGCTCACGTGCACCAGCCCGTCCTGGTGCACGCCCAGATCGACGAAGGCGCCGAACTGGGCCACGTTGCTCACGGTGCCTTGCAGCACCATGCCCGGTTGCAGGTCGGCGATGTCTTGCACGTCTTCATTGAAACGCGCCACCTGAAAGCCGGGGCGCGGATCGCGTCCGGGTTTTTCCAGCTCCAGCAGAATGTCGCGCACGGTGACGGGGCCGAACCGGGCGTCGGCAAATTGTTCCGGCTTGAGGGGTCTGAGCAGTTCGGCGCGGCCCATCAACTGCTCGATGGGCTGACCGGTCTTGAGGATGATCTGCTCGACCACCGGATAGGTTTCGGGGTGCACGCCGGTCATGTCCAGCGGGTTGTCGCCGTCGCGGATGCGCAGGAAACCGGCGCTTTGCTCGAAGGTTTTCGGCCCCAGACCACTCACTTGCAGCAACTGGCGCCGGTTGCCGAACGCGCCGTGCGCCTCGCGCCAGCGCACCAGCGTCTGCGCCACGGCGGGCGTGAGGCCCGAAACGCGCGCCAGCAGCGGCACGCTGGCGGTGTTCAGGTCGGCGCCGACGCGGTTGACACAGTCTTCCACCACGGCGTCCAGCGTGCGCGCCAGCGCGCTCTGGTTCACGTCGTGCTGATACTGGCCGACGCCGATGCTCTTGGGGTCGATCTTCACCAGCTCGGCCAGGGGGTCTTGCAGCCGACGCGCGATGCTGACGGCCCCGCGCAAGCTCACGTCAAGCTCCGGCAACTCTTGGCTGGCGTATTCGCTGGCCGAATAAACGGACGCACCGGCTTCGCTGATAACTATTTTTTCAATAGCTATTTGCCCTGATACATTCTGTGTTTTCGCCTGTTTTTGCATCAACTTGATGAGGTCGCCCGCCAGCTTGTCGGTCTCGCGGCTGGCGGTGCCGTTGCCGATGGCGATCAGTTGCACGCCGTGCCGGGCCACCAGCGCGGCCAGGGTGCGCAGCGCGCCTTCCCAATCGCGGCGCGGTTCGTGGGGATAGACGGTGGCGGTGGCGAGCAGCTTGCCGGTGGCATCGACCACGGCAGCTTTCACGCCGGTGCGGATACCCGGATCCAGCCCCAGCACCGCCCGTGCGCCGGCGGGCGCGGCCAGCAGCAGATCGCGCAGGTTGTCGGCAAAGACCTGAATGGCGACCTGCTCGGCCTGCTCGCGCAGGCGGGCGAGCAGATCGCGCTCGGTACTTAGCGAGAGCTTCACGCGCCAGGCCCAGGCCACGCACTTGCGCAGCAGATCGTCAGCAGCCCGCCCTTGGTGCGACCAGCCCAGATGCCGCGCGATGCGGCCTTCGGCCAGGGACGCAACCGCACCCTGCCCTTCCGGCTCTTGTCCGGTTTGGGGCTGCGCCAGCTTGACCTCCAGAATTTCCAGTTGCCTGCCACGCAACGCCGCCAGCGCACGGTGCGAAGGCACGCGGCTCACCGGCTCGGCGTAATCAAAGTAATCACGGAACTTGGCGTTCTCCGGGTCGTCCCCGTTTTTGCCAGTTACCAGCTTGCTTTGCAGCAGCCCTTCAGCCCACAGCCAGCCGCGTAGCGATTGCACCAGCGCGGCGTCTTCGGCCCAGCGCTCGCTCAGAATGTCGCGCACACCGTCGAGCACGGCGGGCACGGTGGTGAAGTCCTCGCCGCCTTCGCCTGTTTCGGCGCGCACGAACGCCAGCGCCTGGGCAGCGGGATCGAGCGCGGAGTCGGCCCACAGCCGGTCGGCCAGCGGCTCGATGCCGAATTCGCGCGCGATCTGGCCCTTAGTACGGCGCTTGGGCTTGTAGGGCAGGTACAGGTCTTCCAGTTCCTGCTTGGTCGGCGTGGCCTCGATGGCGGCGCGCAAAACCGGCGTGAGCTTGCCCTGCCCCTCGATGCTCTTGAGCACCGCGCCGCGCCGCTCGGCCAGCTCGCGCAAATAGGCCAGGCGCTCCTGCAACCGGCGCAACTGCGCATCGTCCAGCCCGCCCGTGGCCTCCTTGCGGTAGCGCGCGACAAACGGCACCGTGGCCCCGCCATCGAGCAAGTCCACGGCAGCGCGCACCTGCGCAGCGCGCACCTGCAACTCGCCGGCGATCTGTTCGGAAATGGAAGACATCAAGGCAGGATGGGATCGGGAAAAAGCTGGCGAGTGTGCCACAGGGGGCGGGTTGCCGGACTTCGACGCAGTGGCCTTGGGTTAACTACTGAATTGATAGCATATTGCCGAAGTGTACAGGGCAATCGCATCTAAATTCGCTTCAAATCAACCCGTTGGATTTCGACGCGACGAATGACACCCGTGCCTTCATAGGGGCAAGGCCAGCTTCCATCCCAAGCTGTTCTTGAGATAGCCCGGCGCGAAGCTTTGCTCCTTCTTCAATCGCTTCTCCTGAGCAAGTTGTGACGATGCCGCGTGTTGTAACAAAACGTCACCATCCCGGTTTATGGAGACGGTCACATTACCTTTTCGGCAGTGTGGCTATAAGATCACGCGGCTCCGTCTTGGAGCGACTTCAACGAGGGAAACTTATGGCTCGGTTCGACTTTCGCCCGCTGATAGCGGCGGCGACATTGATGGTTGCCGTTTTCAGCACGGCGGCGCAAGCCCAAACAGTGACACTGGATGGCGCTTCCTACCCTTCTTTGGCCGCCGCCGTAAATGCGGCCAACACAGCCGGAAGCGGCACAATAGACCTATCCGCCGGAACATTCAACCTTACAAGGACGTTATATATTGACGGCAATATAGATGTTGTGGGCGCTCCCCTAGACCCAAGTGGCAAACCAACGTCCATTATCACTTATGATGACGGTCAAACATTTGAATTGTCAACGATTCAAGGAAATGCCAGCTACTTGATCACCGTTTCAAATGTTCTGCATCCAAATGTAGCGGTTAATTTCAAAAATATAGAAGTGGATGCTGGATCGCCCTCCTTGGGGTGTACCATCGGTGGGGGTGCCAGCAGCCCGTGTGTCCTCGGCGGATTCAACTATGTCGAGGGGAATGTTCCGTCTGGTTTCGTCCAAGGCACTCTCACCAATTCTGCCGCCATTGGCGGTAAGATTGGTCTGGTCATCAACAGTAAACACGCGGCGCCGCATCACTGCATAGTCACCGTTGACGGTTTCACAACCAGCGGCCACACTTGGGGCGCTGGCGTAAACATTTCCGCAAATGGCCGTCTGGTTCTTGGCGATGGCGGCATAACTACACAGGATTCAAAGGCAGCCTATGGCGATGATGAAACTGCGGAAGTGCAATTTCCAGATGGCAGCATACATCGTTTGTTATCAGGTTCCGTTCTGTATACCGTTGTTTTTGATGCCAACGGCGGCCAATTCTCTGGCGGCAGTTCAAGTAAATCAATAGGCGCGATCTCCTCCAAGGAAACAACCCTACCGTCGAACCCTCCAACGCGGGCCGGATATACATTTACAGGCTGGTACACCGACAAGGCCGCCACCATCAAATATGATGTCTCCAAACCTGCGACCGCCAATGCAGTGGCCTTTGCTGGCTGGCTGCTAAAGGAAAGCACAGTATCGGCGGTTCCCGCTACGGGCAACATGGCCCTTGCCATGCTTGGCCTGTTGCTGGCGGGAGTAGCTGCCGGAGCGTTGCGGCGGCGCGGGACGTAACTCTGAAGTAACTCTCCTTGGCACCAGGCGGCGCGCATTCGGCCCGCCGCTTGGTGCGGGGCGTCAGGCATTTTATAGTCAATCCCCAAAATAATCGGACGTCACGATCATCTCATCCAGCGCGCCACCGACCTTGCGCCAGCGGCCCTTGAGATTGGCCCAGAGCTTTTCAATTGGGTTGAGATTAGGACTGTAGGGCCGCCAGTACAGCAGTTGACAGCCAGCGCGCTCCACCAGGCGGCGCGTGTGCTCTGACTTGTGAAAGCTGGCGTTGTCCAGCACCATGGTGCTGCCGCTGGCCCATTGCGGCAGCAGCATGTGC
>JAIRVJ010000031.1 GCA_031253955.1 Burkholderiaceae bacterium
AGGATGGTGTGGCCGGTGCGCGCGCGCCAGGCGTTGAAGGTTTCCAGCAGCAGCGGCGCAGAGCCTGAAATGAACAGACGCATGTGGCGCGCCGCCGCGCGGTTCAGCGCCGGCTCGGCCAACATGCGCGCGTACAGCGTGGGCACGCCCATGAACACGGTGGCTTCGGGCAGACGGGCGATGACCGCGCGCGGGTCGAAGCGGGCGAACCAGATCATCTTGCTGCCATTGAGTAGCGCGCCATGAATCGCCACGAACAGGCCATGCACATGGAAGATCGGCAGCGCGTGGATCAGCACGTCGCCGCCCTGATCGGGGCCGCGCCAGCCCCAGTAGTCCTTGAGCACGCGGGCGTTACTCAGCAAATTGCCGTGCGTGAGCATCGCGCCCTTGCTGCGCCCCGTGGTGCCGCTGGTGTAGATGATGGAGGCCAGATCGCCGGCCCGGCTGGTCACGGGGATGTGCCGGTCGCTGCACCGCGCGGCCTGTTCGAGCAGGCTGCCGGTGCGGTCGGCGTCGAGCGTGAACAGATGCGGCGCGGACGGCGATGGCGCGGCGCGCACGATGGGTTCGATCCACGCCGCGTTGGCGCCGGTGCAGATCACCACTTCGGGCACGGCGTCGGCGATGAAGTATTCCAGCTCGGCGCGCTGATACGCGATGTTGAGCGGCACGAACACATGGCCGCCGCGCAGCGCCGCCAGATACAGCATCAGCGCCTCGACCGATTTGTCCACCTGCGCCAGAATGCGCGCGCCTTGCGGCACGCCCAGCCTGGCCAGCAGATTGGCCATCATCGCGCTGGCACGTTCCAGGTCGCGCCACGAATAACGCAGCCCGTCGTCGGTTTCGACGGCGATGGCGTCGAGGTTGGGTGGAAAAGCCGCGCGCAAGGCGGCGTAAAGATTGCTGTCGGGGTCGGCGTCGGGTTCGCGGAACATGGCGGTTGCCTCCATAAATTGCTGCGCGCCGTTTTGCCCTCCGCAACCGGTGGGCGGCGGCAGGTCAGGGCTGGGCCGCTGGCGGCGCGGGCGCGTCGGCCACGAAGCCGATGCGGTTCAGCCCCGCCTTTTGCGCTTGGCCCATGACTTCAACCACGCGGCCATAAGGCACGCCCTGGTCGGCGCGCAACTGGATTTCGGTTTCGGGATTGGCGCGCGCGGCATTCTGGAAATCCGCCGCCAACTGTTCAGGGGTGACGGCCTGGCTCTCGAAAAAAATCTGCCCGGTTTTATCGACCGCTACGGTGACGAACTTGGGCGGCGCGCCCGGTTGCGCGCCTTCGGCCTTGGGCAAATCCAGGCGGATTGAGCTGGCCAGCAGCGGCGCGGTGATGATGAAGATGACCAGCAGCACCAGCATCACGTCCACCAGCGGCGTGACGTTGATGTCGCTCATCGGCTCTGCGCTCTTGGCGCGTTCCAGGCGTCCGAAAGCCATGATGCTTGAACCCGTTCTTACTGCGCCAGCAGTTGCCGCAAGTCGAGCGCAAAGCCTTCCAGCTCGGCCTCGATGTGCCCGACGATGCGGCCATACCAGTTGTAGGCCAGCACGGCGGGAATCGCCACCGCCAGGCCCGCCGCAGTCATGATGAGCGATTCGCCGACCGGCCCGGCCACCTGCGCGATGGTCAACTGGCCGGAACCGGCGATGCCGGTGAGCGCGTGGTAGATGCCCCAGACCGTGCCCAACAGCCCGACGAAAGGCGCGATGGAACCCACCGTCGCCAGCAGCACCTGGCCGAATTGCAGCCGCGCCAGCGCGCCATGCAGCGCGTCGCGCAGCAGGCGCGTGAGTTGCTGCGCCCGCGCCCCGGCGGCGGCCAGCGTGCCCGCTTCGGGCGTTTGCGTGGCGGCGATCAGCGGCGTGACCAGCTCGGCGCGATCCAGCGCCGCCGCGCGGCCCGCGCCTTCGGCGATTGAACCGGCTTGCCAGAACGCGGCGATGGCCCCCAGCGCGTCGCCGCGCGCCCGGCGCAGCAGCCAGGCTTTCCACAGGATGATGACCCAACTGGCGATGGACATCAACAACAGCAGCAGCGCCACGGCGCGGCCAATGGCGTCGCTTTGATTGAAAAGGTGCAGAAAATTCATGAGAGGTAAGGAGTGCGGTCAAAGACCCAGCACGTCGTTCATGTCGTAAAGGCCGCTGGCGCGGCCCATCAGAAAGCGCGCGGCGCGCAGACTGCCCTGGGCGTACCCGGCGCGGCTCGATGCCTTGTGGCTGATTTCGATACGCTCGCCGGTGCCCGCGAACAGCACCGTGTGGTCGCCCACGATGTCCCCGCCGCGGATGGCGGCAAAGCCGATGGACGAAGGGTCGCGCTCGCCGGTCACGCCGTGCCGTTGATACACGGCGCATTGCTTGAGGTCGCGCCCCAGCGCCTGCGCGATCACCTCGCCCATTTTGAGCGCGGTGCCCGAAGGCGCATCGACCTTGTGGCGGTGGTGCGCCTCGACGATCTCGATGTCGTAGCCGGTCGCCAGCGCCTGGGCCGCCA
>JAIRVJ010000040.1 GCA_031253955.1 Burkholderiaceae bacterium
CACACGCGCCGCCTGGTGGAGCACGCTGGCTGTCAACTGCTGTACTTGTTGCCGCCCTACAGTTCTGATCTCAACCCAATTGAGAAACTCGGGACCAATCTCAAGGGCCGCTGGCGCAAAGTTGGCGGCGCGCTGGAGGAGATGATCACAACGTCTAATTATTTATGTGATTGACTATACTGTCTGCGGCGCGTCTTCGCGGCAGCGAAAATGGTCTGAACAGAGCTTCGCCCCAATTGTGGATAAGTGGCCAGTCCAGTACAATCTGCCGTTCCCGCCAAGACAACTTATCCACACTCGCCATGAATCTTGCTTACGCGCTACCTGGCACGCCCGCTCACGGCCAATCGATCGCCGCAGTCATGGTCGGGCCGGCGTTGTGGCAAGCCTGCACCGAGCAGCTTGCCAGGGAAATTCCCGAAGAACAATTCAAGATATGGATCCGTCCGCTGCTGGCGCGCGCCAGCGCCGACGGTGCCGTGCTCACGCTGCAAGCGGCCAATCGTTTCAAGCTCGACTGGGTGCGCGAGCGGTACGCCAGCCGCATCGGCGCGATTCTGGAACAGATCGAAGGCCACCCAATCTTTTTGGAGTTGGCTATTACTCCTCATCAAGCGCAGGAAAAAAGGAGTTATCCGGCCACCTATCCGGCAGGCAACGGGGCCGCGGGGGCATCCGTGGCGGCGGCTTTGCCGCCACCGGGCGAGGCCGATGGCGGCGGGTTCAAAAACCGGCTCAATGCCACGCTGACTTTCGAGACGCTGGTGGAAGGCTCGGCCAATCGCATGGCGCGCGCTGCCGCGCTGCATGTGGCCAGCGCGCTGGGGCAGCTTTACAACCCGCTGTTTATTTACGGCGGCGTCGGCCTGGGCAAAACGCACCTGCTGCACGCGGTGGGCAACCGGCTGTTGCACGCGCGTGCGCAGGCGCGGGTTTTGTACACGCACGCCGAGCAGTTCGTCTCGGATGTGGTCAACTCCTATCAGCGCAAGACGTTCGATCAGTTCAAGGATAAATACCACGCGCTGGATCTGCTGCTGATCGACGACGTGCAGTTCTTCGCCAACAAGGACCGCACGCAGGAAGAGTTCTTCAACGCCTTCGAGGCGCTGCTGGCCAAGAAAAGCCACATCGTGATGACCAGCGACACCTATCCCAAGGGCCTGAGCAACATCCACGAGCGGCTGATTTCGCGCTTCGATTCGGGCCTGACGGTAGCGCTGGAGCCGCCGGAGCTGGAAATGCGCGTGGCCATTCTTATCAGCAAGGCCGCCGCCGAAGGCGCCGACATGCCGGAAGAGGTGGCTTTTTTCGTTGCCAAGAACGTGCGCTCCAACGTGCGCGAACTCGAAGGCGCTCTGCGCAAGATACTGGCTTACTCGCGCTTCAACCGCAAGGAAATTTCGATTGCGCTGGCGCGCGAGGCGCTGCGCGATCTGCTGTCGATCCAGAACCGCCAGATCAGCGTGGAAAACATCCAGAAAACGGTGGCTGACTACTACAAGATCAAGACCGCCGACATGTACAGCAAACGGCGCCCGGTCTCGATCGCGCGGCCGCGCCAGATCGCCATGTACCTGGCCAAGGAACTGACGCAAAAGAGCCTGCCCGAAATCGGCGAGCTGTTCGGCGGGCGCGATCACACCACTGTGCTGCACGCGGTGCGCAAGATCACCGCCGGGCGCAAGGATCTGACCGAACTCAACCAGCAGTTGCACGTGCTGGAGCAGACTTTGAAAGGTTAGGGCGTTGTTTTCCCCTCTTCCCAACCCTCTCCCACAAGTGGGAAAGGGAGAAAAATCGCATGGGCTGAAAAAAGGCCACAATAAGAGGTTTGGCAAGGGGTGCGCCGCTTTGCCTGAGAGCACGCAAGACCACATGATGAGGAAACCATGATCGTTCTGAAGACCACCCAGGACAAGCTGCTGGCCGTGTTGCAGTCGGTAGCCGGCATCGTCGAGCGGCGTCATACGCTGCCGGTGCTGGCCAACGTGATGATCCGCAAAAACGGCGGCGCGATCCAGCTCACCACGAGCGACCTGGAAATCCAGATTCGCACCACTGTCGAGCTGGACGGCGACAAAGGCAGTTTCGCCACCACCGTGGGCGCGCGCAAGCTGATTGACATCTTGCGCACCATGCCGGCCGACCAGGGCGTGAGCCTGGAATCGAGCCAGGCCAAGGTGATCTTGAAGGGCGGCAAGAGCCGCTTCACGCTCCAGACGCTGCCGGCGGAGGACTTCCCGCTGGTGCAGGAAGCGGCCAATTTCGGCCCCGCCTTCAGCGTGCCCCAGCGCACGCTCAAGCTCCTGCTCGGGCAGGTGGCCTTTGCGATGGCGGTGCACGACATCCGCTATTACCTCAACGGCATTTTGTTCGTGGCCGAGGGCAAGACGCTCTCGCTGGTGGCCACCGACGGCCACCGGCTGGCTTTTGCCAGCGCCACGCTCGATACCGAGGTGCCCAAGCAGGAAGTGATCCTGCCGCGCAAGACCGTCACCGAATTGCAGCGCCTGCTCTCGGACGCCGATGTGCCCGAAGGCCAGGACGCACCGGCCATCGAAATGCAGTTTGCCGCCAACCAGGCCAAGTTCAGCTTCGGCGGCATGGAGTTCGTCACCAAGCTGGTGGAGGGCAAGTTCCCCGATTACAACCGCGTCATTCCCAAGGGCCACCAGAACAGCGTGACGCTGGGGCGCGCGCCGCTTTTGACCAGCCTGCAACGCACCGCCATTTTGACCAGCGAGAAGTTCAAGGGCGTGCGCCTGAACATTGAGCCGGGCCTGCTGCGCGTGGCCGCCAGCAACGCCGAGCAGGAAGAGGCGGTGGACGAGCTGGATATCGACTACGCGGGCGAGGCCATCGAGATCGGCTTCAACGTCACCTACCTGCTTGACGCGCTCTCCAACATGAGCCAGGAAATGGTCAGGATGGAACTGCAAGACTCCAACAGTTCAGCCCTGATTACCATTCCGGAAGATGCGCAATTCAAATATGTGGTGATGCCGATGCGCATCTGAGCCGATGCCGCATTCCGCCGCAAACCCGCCGCCCCCGGCGGGTTTTGCCCTTCATAAAGCTCCTCCGCCGCCCGACCGACTCCGTATGACCGATACCCAACCCACCCCAGAGCCGCGCCCCAACAAGCCCGAAGGCCTGCCGCCCGGCGATTACGACGAGAGCAGCATCCAGGCGCTGGAAGGGCTGGAAGCCGTGCGCAAGCGCCCCGGCATGTACATCGGCGACACGAGCGATGGCACCGGGCTGCACCATCTGGTGTTCGAGGTGGTGGACAACTCCATCGACGAGGCGCTGGCCGGCTTTTGCGACGACATCGTGGTCACCATCCACAGCGACAACTCGGTGAGCGTGACCGATAACGGCCGCGGCATTCCCACCGGCGTGAAGCTCGACGACAAGCACGAGCCTAAGCGCAGCGCCGCCGAAATCGCGCTGACCGAGCTGCACGCGGGCGGCAAGTTCAACCAGAACAGCTACAAGGTTTCGGGCGGTCTGCACGGCGTGGGCGTGTCGTGCGTCAACGCGCTGTCGAGCAAGCTGCGCCTGACGGTGCGGCGCGAGGGCAAGAAGCACGAGCTGGAATTCGCGCGCGGCGTGGTGCAGCAGCGCCTGCTCGAGCGCGTCGATGGCGTGGAAGTCTCGCCCATGCGCGTCACCGGCGAGACCGACAAGCGCGGCACCGAGGTGCGCTTTCTGCCCGACACCGAAATCTTCCGCGAGAACAGCGACTTTCACTACGACATTCTGGCCAGGCGGCTGCGCGAGCTTTCGTTTCTCAACAACGGCGTGCGCATCCGCCTGATGGACGAGCGCGGGGGCAAGCAGGATGATTTCGCGGGCAGCGGCGGCGTCAGGGGCTTCGTCGATTTCATCAACCACGGCAAGCGCGCGCTGCACCCCAACGCCTTCCACGCCAACGGCTCGCGCCCGGCGGAAACCTACGGCGGCATTCCCGGCACCGAGATCGGCGTCGAAGTGGCGATGCAGTGGAACGACGGCTACAACGAGCAGGTGCTGTGCTTTACCAACAACATCCCGCAGCGCGACGGCGGCACGCACCTGACCGGCCTGCGCGCGGCCATGACGCGCGTGATCGGCAAATACATCGAAACCAATGACCTGGCCAAAAAAGCCAAGGTCGATGTGGCGGGCGACGACATGCGCGAAGGCCTGACCTGCGTGCTCTCCGTGAAAGTGCCGGACCCCACATTCAGCAGCCAGACCAAGGACAAACTGGTCAGCAGCGCAGTGCGCGCGCCGGTGGAAGACATCGGGGCCAAGGCGCTCACCGATTTTCTGCAAGAGCGCCCCGGCGACGCCAAGATGATCTGCGGCAAGATCGTCGATGCCGCCCGCGCCCGCGAGGCCGCGCGCAAGGCGCGCGAGATGACGCGGCGCAAGGGCGCGCTCGACGGCGCGGGACTGCCCGGCAAGCTGGCCGACTGCCAGGAAAAAGACCCGGCCCTGTGCGAGGTGTACCTGGTCGAGGGCGACTCCGCCGGCGGCTCGGCCAAGCAGGGGCGCGACCGCAAGTTCCAGGCCATCTTGCCGCTGCGCGGCAAAATCCTCAACGTCGAAAAAGCCCGCTACGAAAAGCTCCTCACCTCCGAGCAGATCGTCACCCTCATTACCGCCCTGGGCACCGGCATTGGCAAGACCGCCAGCGATTCCGACAAAAGCGCCGCCGACGATTTCGACATCGCCAAGCTGCGCTACCACCGAGTCATCGTGATGACCGACGCCGACGTGGACGGCGCGCACATCCGCACCCTGCTGCTCACTTTCTTTTACCGCCAGATGCCCGAACTGGTCGAGCGCGGCCACATCTACATCGCCCAGCCGCCGCTGTACAAAGTCAAAAGCGGCAAGGAAGAAATTTACCTGAAAGACGACGCCGCGCTGGAGGCGTACCTGCTGCGTATGGCGCTCAAGGAAGCGGCGGTACACACCGGCGGTCCCGCGCCGCGAGAGATCGGCGGCGACACGCTAGTGCATCTGGCGCACACCTGGCAAGTGGCCGAAGGCGTGATCGCGCGCCTGTCGCACTTCCTGGACGCCCAGGCGCTGCGCGCCATCGCCGACGGCGTGGCGCTCGACCTCGATACGCCGCCAGCCGCGCAAGCCAGCGCCGCCGCGCTGCAAGCGCGCCTGCGCGAACGGCAACAAAACGGCAGCGCTCCCGAAGTCACCCACGAATACGACGCGCACACCGATAAACCCATTTTGCGCATCAGCCGCCACCACTACGGCAACGTCAAAAGTAGCGTGCTCACGCAAGACTTCGTCAACGGCGCCGACTACGCCGCGCTGGCCGCTGCCGCGCAGACCTTCAAAGGGCTGCTGGGCGAAGGCGCGCGCGTCACGCGCGGTGCGGGCGAGCGCCTGCGCGAGGAGCGCGTCGCCGACTTTCGCGCCGCCATGACCTGGCTGCTGGCCGAAGCCGAGCGCACCACCGCGCGCCAGCGTTACAAAGGGCTGGGCGAAATGAACCCGGAGCAGCTTTGGGAAACCACCATGGACCCGGCCATCCGGCGCCTGCTGCGCGTGCAGATCGACGACGCCATCGAAGCCGACCGCGTCTTCACCATGCTCATGGGCGACGAAGTGGAGCCGCGCCGCGACTTCATCGAAACCAACGCGCTGCGCGCGTTGAACATCGACGCCTGATACTCTTTTCCATTCGGGAAGAAGTTGAAAATTGATAGCTTTTGGCCAATGTATTATGTGTATTTATGATGATTTTATATCGTAAATGCATGAAATACGAAGGCATATAGCTATCAAATTTGAACAATATCTATATGATGTGTCCGTAACGCATCCTTGCTTATCTCATGCGGGCTTCCCGAATCTTCTACGTCTTTGTGGCCCTGCTCGCGCTCGCGCTGGGCGCGCTGGCCGTTTACCGGGCGGCGTTCAATTCCATTGAGCGCACCGACTTCACCGTGTACGTGGCCGCCGGGCGGGCGGTGTTGGAGCAGCAGGACATTTATCTGGCCGAGAACGCGCGCGGCTGGCGCTATGTCTATCCGCCGCCCTTTGCCATTGCCCTGGCGCCGCTGGCCCGTATGCCGCTGGCGCTGGGGGCGCTGCTGTGGTATCTGCTGGCGGCGGCGGCGTTCGGCGCGGCGGCGTGGATGTGCGTGGCCGTTTGGCCCGACGGCGCGCGGCTGCGCGGCAAGCCGCATTTGATTTACGGCCTGCCGCTGCTGGCGCTGATTTCGCTGTTCGCATCGAGCCTGCTGCGCGGGCAGGCTTCGCCGTTCATGATTTTTTTCATGATTGCGGCGTTTTATTTCCACCTGAAAGAGCGCCCGGTGGCCGCCGGTTTCAGCCTGGCGTGCGCGGCGCTGCTGAAGGTGTTTCCAATCGCGCTGATCGTGTACTTCGTCATCCGCAAACAGTGGCGCGCGGTGCTGGCGACGGCGGCGGCGCTGGCGCTGCTGGGCATCGCGTTGCCCAGCCTGTATTGGGGCTGGCAGTTCAATCTCGATCAGATCGCCCGCTGGGTTGATGTGGTGGGCCACCCGGCGGTCATGGAAAACACCGCGCGGGCGCAGACTTCCGATCTGTACAGCCAGTTGCTCAACACCGCCAAGCCGCGCAACCAGTCGCTGGAGGCGCTGTTTCTGAGCCTGGGAATGCCCGCGCACTTGACCCGCTACGCGGTGGCCGCCGCCGCCGCCCTGATGCTGGCCGCCATGTGGGCTGCGGCGCGCCGTATCGCGCAGGGCGCGCGCGGCGCGGCGCGGGGCATGGCCGAGCATCTGCTGTGCGGCGCTTTTCTGTGCTGGTCGCTGGCGATTTCGCCGATTGCCGAGGGACACTACTTCGGCGCGCTGCTGTGGCCTTTGATCGCGCTGGTGGGCTACGCGCTGGCGGACGGCGCGGCCCAGCGCCGCAAACTGCTGCTGACCGCCGGCGCGACCGGCATGATCGTGGTGCAGGCCCTGACTGCGCTGAACGCCACCGCCATGTGGCGTCCGCTGTGCATCGCCACCCTTGCGCTGTGGCTGTTGTGTTTGCGGGCGGCGGTGAAACTGAGCGTTCCCGCGCCCAACGCTCAACCTTGCCCGCGCTGACGCCAGGCGCGGGCGGTGTCGAGAATGGAGGCGCGCTCGAATTCCGGGTGCCAGCGGTAGCGCAGCAGGTATTCGCCCAGAAAAAAGCCCCCCAGCGCTAGCGGCGAGATGATGTTGGCATACAGCGCCCACCAGCCGAAAGGCAGCAGCGCAAACAGCAGTACGCACACCAGCGCCATGCCGATGAAGTACAGCACCCAGGCGCGGGTGACTTTGGCGGTGTAGCGTTCCAGCTCCGGCGTGCCGCGCAGGTGCATGGCGCGCGCCAGTTGCGTGATGAGCGGCGTGCCGCCCGCGCGCAAGGTGCGCCCGAACAGCCAGGCCAGCGCGCTGTAGGCGGTGACGTATTCGGCCACGTAAAGCGGCCTCACGTCGGCCAGGCCGCCGCGCATGAGCCAGCCCAGCGCGCCGCCGCCGGCGGCCAGCACAAGCAAGGCCAGCGCGCGCCGCCGCGCATTCCACAACGCGCTGCCCGCGCCCAGCAGCCCGGGGCCAAGCACGGCCAGGATCGTGAGCGGATGGTGCGGGGCATACAGCATCAGCGCCTGCACGCCCAGGCAGTAGCCAGCCATGAGCGCCAGCGGCGCGAGCAGCGCCCAGCAGGACTGTTCGGCGGCTGGTTGTGCAATAGCGGGGTGCATGGTGGCCGGTTGGTGGAAGACCATGCATTGTCGGTGAGCCGATCCAGTTCCTGGCCCGGCGGCGGGGTGGGGATCAAGGCTTCGATGGCTTTTTGGGTGGCTTCGTTGGGGGCCACCCATGAGAGCGTGAGTTTCTTGCCTGCAAGACTGGCGGTGGGCGCCTGGTAGCTCAATATTTCGCCATCTCCCCATGCTGCGCTGCGCTGGTCGGGGTAGATGGCGTATCTGAACTT
>JAIRVJ010000161.1 GCA_031253955.1 Burkholderiaceae bacterium
CCACTTGAAGAAGTGCGCTGTTTTGCACGCTGCGCCGTTTAGCTCCCTCCCCCGCGCGCGGGGGAGGGTTGGGGTGGGGGCGCACGGCGCTGAAACAGGCGCCGGGTTTGCGATGCGCCGCTGGCCCCATCCCCGCCTTCCCCCGCGTGCGGGGGAAGGAGCAAAAGCCAAGCACGCGCCCGCACGCCCGCGCCGGGATCGCAAACACGTTCTTACCCTAACCTATGTTCTGCAAGCATGGCATCCAGAGCAGCGTCATAGGCTGCCCGCCGCGCGGTTTTGAGGCGGGGGCGCTCCAGCTGCACTAGGGTTTTCCAGTGCGGGTCTGGTGGGGTTTTCATGAGCAGAGCAAACCGCACTTGGTCGCTTTGCTGCTGAAACGATTCGCGCACGGTGACGGCTTTGCCGTGGCGCTTGCGCAGGGCGCGGGCCAGCCGCTCGCGCAGCACCTGGTCTTTGGGCTGGGCTTTGTCTTGTGGGGCGGCAGCCTGAGCAGGAAATTGTTGACGCCACAGGTGATGAAAAAAACCATCGGCAGCCGACGGCAGCAGTTGCGGTTGTTCCTGAGCGAGCGCGTGCAGCAGCAGGGTGTAAAGCTGGCGGGCTTGCTGCTGCGCCTGCTCGGGCAGGGCGGCTTCGCGGCGCAAGGCGGCGGCCACGCCAAGGCGCTGCACCCAAGCGGTGATATGGCCGCCGTTTTCTACCAGACGGCTCCACAGCGTCAGTTGCTGGGCGGCATCCAGTTGCACGGGCAGGCGGGCGATGAAGTGGCCGAAAAATCGCTCGCGCAAAACGCCTTCGCCGCGCACGGCGGCCAAGGCGTAGGGGGGCGGCAATTGAGCGCCCGCCGCTATGGGCGCCAGCCGCTGCGCCGCGCCCCATGCGGCCAGAAATTGCCGCACCGGATAGGCCAGAGCCTTGAGGCTGTTTTGCGAGGCGATGCCTTTGGACATGAGGTAAAGGAAACAATGTCAGAATGCGGCGTTGGAAAGGCGGGCGTGGTGTAAGGGTAGCACGCAGGTTTTCAGGGCCTGTAGGGAGTCCATCCCGCAGTGCCGGTTCGAGTCCGGTCGCCCGCTCCAAATCTTGATCCCATGTTGAGTGGGGTTGTTGAGTGGGGTCAGATCAACATTTTCCACCCGCCCTTGGCCGTCCCGCACGGCCCGGCACGAGTCGCTGGCTGGTGCGCTTTTGCAGATCGGCGATGAAGCTCTCGCCGCCCAGCGCACTGCGGCTGTGCACCGCTGCGCCCAGTTCGCTTTGCGCCTTGCTGCCGGCCGCGCCCTGCACCAGCCGGGCATAGGCCTGCTCGCGGGCAAACGGGGTGTTGCCCAGCGCCCAGTAAAGCGGGTGAGCCGTGAGCGCCGGATCGTGCCGCAAGCCGGCGTAGTGCGCGTGGCTGGACCACGGGTAATCCCCCGGCGCGGCGACCATGCCGGCGCGCACCGGGTTCAGGTCAATGTACGCCATGCACGCCAGCAAGTAACGCTCGCTTTCGATCAGCGTGCTGCGGTAGCGCCCTTCCCACAGCGTGCCACTGCGCCCGTGCCGCCGGTTGAAGCCGCGCACATAAAGCCGCCCGATGGCTTGCATCGTGCGCGGCAACCCGTCTTGCGTTGCGGGCGTGAGCAGCAAATGCACGTGGTTGTCCATCAGCACGTAGCCATGCACCGCCACCTGGTGCGCCCGTGCGTGCGCGCGCAGCAGCTCAAGCCAGATGCGCCGGTCTTCGTCATCCGCGAAGACCGCCTGCCGGTTGTTGCCGCGCTGGATGACGTGGTGCGGATAGCCGGGAACCGTGAAACGGGGTTGACGGGCCAAGTGCTTCTCCTCTGACAAGGTTGAGTGTTGAGGGTTGGGCGTAGTAATTCCTGAATTGATAGCTTACAGCCCAGAAACGGCTTGCTTTTCGGATATGAAAGACCTGATTCGGGACATACCCCAGATTCGTTAGTCCGGCGAAGGCGCATACGCAGCAATCGAAAGCATTTTTGCGCCGTTTGCCCCCACCCTGACCCTCCCCCGCACGCGGGGGGAGGAAATCTCATCTCCTTCCCCCGCGTGCGGGGAAGAACCTGCCACCGCGAAGGCGGAGGTTGGGATGGGGGAACCGGCAGCTTCTGAAGCCGCATAGGGGATCAGGTGTAATTTTGTTCTGACCCCGATTATTCGATTATGACCGCTGCTCCACCGTTTCCACCAGCAAGTCGATATAAGTGTCTTCGCTCTGCATGATGCGGATGCGCACGGGCAAGTATTGCAGGGTGGGGGCGAACCACATTTCGGCGCTGATGTTGCCGCGCGGCTGGGCCAGCGGGCGGGGTTTGAGGTGGAAGGTGGGCACCGCGCCCAGGCGGGGCAGGTACACGGTTTCTTCGCCGATCACGTCGTAGGTCCATTGATCGACCCCGCCGGGGCGGGCCAGCCAGAAATCGATCTGGCCGCCGGCTTGCAGCTTGATCTGCCCGGCGGCCATGCGGTGGCCGAGTTCGAGGAACTGGCTGGCGGTGTCTTGCACGTCGGGCGGGCGCGGGGCGCGCTTGCCGTTTTCCAGCAGCACGCTGTCAAGCTCCAGCCGCACGCCGCGGCGCTTTTGGCGCACCTGCTCTTCATACGCCTGCGGTTGCAGGCCGGCGGCGGTGATTTCGCCCTGGCTGGTAAAGCGCGTGCTGAGCAGCAGGCCCACATCCATCTCGATCACGGCTTGGTAGCGCGCGCCTTCGCGCTGCCAGCGCACCTGGGCGCTGCCGTGCAGTTCGCCCCGGTAGTTGCCGCCCAGGCGATAGCGCAGGCGGGTGTCGGGCGGCCAGCTTTGCAGAAAGTCCGGCTCCGCGCCGGAGGGTGACGAGGCGGGCGGTGTGGGCGGCTCGGCGGCGGCGATGCCGCCGGCGCTGGCTGGAGCAGCGGGCGAAGCGGCGGGCGCGGAGGATGCGGCCTGCGCCATCGCAGTGGCTTGCTCGTCTTGCCCGGTGGGGCCGGTCTGGGCGATCTGCTCGGGCGGGGCAGCGGGGGTGACGCTTGCCGTGTCGGGCAGCAGCGCAGTTTCGGGCGCGGGCGGCTCGCTCTTGACCACGCGCCGCGCCGGTGCGCTGGCGCGCCGGCGCGCCGGCGTTGCTCTTGCTTGTGTAGCGGCAGACACAAGCCGTGCCTGGGCAAAACGGCTTTTTGGCTTGAAAACTGGCGGCGCTTGCGAGGTGGCCGGAGGTGCTGTCGATTGCGGCGCGAGAGTGCGTGTGTAGAAGGTGGAGGCCACTTCGCGCAGCACGCTGGGCGGCTGCATTTGCCAGCGTAGCCAGGTCAGCGCCAGCGCGTGCAGCAGCAGCGCCAGCGCGGTGGCGCAGAGCAGCACTGCGGGGCGCAAACCGGCACAGCCGCGCGGCGATGTCATTCCATTTCGACTTCAAAACGGCAAAATACTCACCGTCATTCCCGCGCAGGCGGGAATCCATGACGTCTCCTCTTACCGCAAC
>JAIRVJ010000106.1 GCA_031253955.1 Burkholderiaceae bacterium
GTGAGTACACGATCACGCAAATCTTGCGAATGCGCTGCCATGGAAACATTCCGCCGTTTACCTTCCAAAAATGGACCATGTTTGTAATCAATTAAATCAAAAACACTCTAGCCTGTTTACTGCTTGCCGGTTTTTTCGAGATCATCGAACAGCGCCTTGGCAGAAGCAAAACGCGGCTTGCGCGCGGCCATCATGGCGCGCGATTCCTCCATCGCGGCGCGGGTTTCGGCATTGGGCACTTTCAGTTCGAGCGGAAACGCCTGGTCAGCGATCACCCGGCGCAGGAACAGGCGCACACTGCATCGGATACTGTCAAACTCATCGCCTCAAGAGCTTGCGCCGCTTGTGCCTTGATGATGTCTTCGACACGAATGTGCAGCATGGAAGTCTGTGCGGACATGGTCATTACTTCTGAACCGGAGACGTTTTGTGTATCTCATTTGATATTTTATACCACCCTCACCCGTATCACATGCGCCACCGCGCCGATGGCGCTCAGCACGGTCTCGCTGGGGCGGGTGGCCACGTCGATGATGTTGTAGGCCAGCGCGTCGCGGCTGCGGTTGGTCATGTCGATCACGTTCACCCCGGCCTCGGCCAGCACCGAGAGCACGTGGCCCAGCACGCCGGCCACGTTGTCGTTGGCCAACGTGATGCGCGTGGCCCCGGCGGTGCGCTCCATGCGCACGGCGGGATAGTTCACGCTGTGGATGATGTGGCCGTTTTCCAGATAGTCGATCAACTCGTCGGCGGCCATGACGGCGCAGTTTTCTTCCGATTCCTCGGTGCTGGCGCCAATGTGCGGCATGGCGATGACTTTCGGCGCAGCGGCAAAGCCCGGTTCGGGAAAGTCGCAGACGTAGCGGCCCAGCTTGCCGGCAGCCAATGCGGCCAGCACGGCGGCGGGATCGACGATGCTCTCGCGCGCGAAGTTGAGCAGCACGGCGTGTGGGCGCACGTGCGCCAGCATGTCGGCGTTCAGCAGGTGGCGCGTGGCATCCAGCGCGGGCACATGCAGGGTGACGTAATCCGAGCGCGCCAGCAGCGCGGGCAGGCTGTCCATGCGCAGCACGGCGTTCGAGAGACGCCAGGCGGCATCGATGGACAGCGCCGGATCATGCCCCAGCACTTTCATGCCCAAGGCCAGCGCGGCGTCAGCCACCATGGAGCCGATGGCGCCCAGGCCGACGATGCCCAGCGTTTTGCCGCGCAGTTCGCCGCCAGCAAAGCGGCTTTTTTCTTTTTCTAGCAACTGGTGCATGGCGGCGGCATCGCTCATCTGCCCAAGCGAGTGCGCGTACTCGATGCCGGGCAGAATGCCGCGCGCGGAAAGCAACATGCCGGCCAGCACCAGTTCTTTCACCGCGTTGGCGTTAGCCCCCGGCGTGTTGAAAACGACGATGCCGCGCTTGCCGTAATCATCGACCGGAATGTTGTTGACCCCCGCGCCCGCGCGCGCCACCGCCAGCAGCGACGCGGGCACGGCCTCGCCATGGAGCTTTTGGCTGCGCAGCAGCACAGCGTCGGGCGCGGCGATATCGGCGCTGACCTGATAGCGGCCCGGCGCGAAGCGTTCCAGACCCTTTGGGGAGATGGCATTGTAGGTTTTAATCTTGAACATGATGGTTGAATCAGTTGTTAGACACTGTCACTTCTTGTTCCAGCGCCATTGAATGGTTCGTCCTCAATCGGGTTGGCACCGACTTTTCATGGTTTACCAACCGGGATGCCGATGCTACGAATTGATTCCGTGAACGACGCATCGAGTTTCACTTCGCCAGTACTTGACGCAGCTTGATTCAGGCCAATGGTACGATACTTGATGACTTTTCCAGCAAGCATCTGTTTAATTATTTTATCAGCCTTATCGCCAGTTGCAGCAGTGTAGGGAGACATGATTTTTGCCATGTTAGCCATCATATCTGCTGAAATGTCTTTATTAACCGCTGGAGAGGTGGCTGCACCAGGCACGAGATCGGTAGGGGTGTCATCAGGGGTAATGGTCCAAGCAGCATTGTCATCAATTCGGATCTGCACGGTGCCTGTAGGTATTCTATAGGTACCGCCACTACGTATCCCTACATAAGTTTCGCCATTTTTTATCCCAACAAACGGATAAAGTTTTCCTGTTTGTGTATACGTCGCGCCGCCGGAATAAAATGATCCCACAGTTACCATTTGAGTGACAACATCTGAGAACTCATCCTTTGTCGTTGACACAACCCATAGATTTGATGGCGTTGATGGCGCAACGGTCGCGCAGCCCGATAGCCCGATAAGAATTAAAAATGGCAGTAAAAAGCGCATTTTCATATAAATTCCCCTCGGTTGTGAAGTTTAACTGGCATTGTGCGTCGAGCGTGGGGCTGTTTCACGCTAAACGTAAAACGCTCGACGCTCAACCTTTTCATTTGACCTGCTCATACCCCCAAGCCAGCCAAGGCATCAGCGCCTCAAGATCGCTCTTTGCCACCGTCGCGCCGCACCAGATGCGGATGCCCGGCGGAGCGTCTTTGTACGAGCCGATGTCGCAGGCCGCGCCTTCGGCTTCCAGCAGCTTGACCAGCGCCTTGACCTTGTCTTCGGGCAGATCGAGCGTCAGGCACACGCTGGTGTTGGAGCGCGTGGCGGGCGTCTTGGCAAGGAAGTGGATCCAGCCGTGGGCGGCGACGAAATCTTCCACCACCTTCAAATTGGCCTGGCTGCGCGCGATGGTGCCGGGCACGCCGCCCACGCTCTCGCACCACTTGAGCGCGTCCAGATAGTCGGCCACGCATAGCATGGAGGGGGTGTTGATGGTTTCGCCCCTGAACAGCCCTTCATTCAACTTGCCGCCAGAAGTCATGCGAAAAATCTTGGGCAGCGGCCAGGGCGGGCTGTAGCTTTCCAGCCGCTGCACCGCGCGCGGGCCGAGGATCAACATGCCGTGCCCGCCTTCGCCGCCGAGCACCTTCTGCCACGAATACGTGACTACGTCCAGCTTGTGCCACGGCATATCCATCGCGAATACGGCGCTGGTGGCGTCGCAAATCGTCAGGCCCTGGCGGCTATCAGGAATCCAGTCGCCATTGGGCACGCGCACACCACTGGTGGTGCCGTTCCAGGTAAACACCACGTCATGGTCGAAGTTCACTTGCGCCAGATCCACGATGTCGCCGTAGCCCGCTTCCAGCTTGCGCGCGTCCTTGAGCTTGAGCTGCTTCATCACGTCCGTCACCCAGCCAGAGCCGAACGATTCCCAGGCCAGCATGTCCACCGGCCGCGCGCCCAACAGCGACCACATCGCCATCTCCACCGCGCCGGTGTCCGAGGCAGGCACCACCGCCACGCGGTAGCCCGCCGGCAGGCCGAGAATGCGCGCCGTCTCGCTGCAACACGCGCCCAGCAGCTTCTTACCCAGACTGGAGCGGTGCGAGCGGCCCAGCGCCGAAAGATCGAGCCGCGCCACGTCGTACCCGGGACGCTTGGCGCAAGGGCCGGAAGAGAAATTGGGGATTTGGGGTTTGCGGTCGGGGCGGTTCATGCGCGTCTCGCTGGAGGTGAAGTTGAAGCGAAGAATTTTAACGTCGGGCGCTCGCGGTTGGGTGCCGAGCATGGGGTGGTGCAAGCTCGTGTTCTTGTATTCATAAATTTGCCAACTACATGGTGCCAAGCGTTTCATGCCGCCACGCCTGCTTCAATCATGTAGCCCAGCCCGCGCACCGGGCGCAGGCGCACGCCGGCGGGGGCGATTTTGGCGCGCAGGCGCGAGATGAGCAGATCGAGCGCGTTGTTGGAAGCGGCGGCGTTCCAGTCCGCGATTTGCGAGATCAGCCGCTCGCGAGCGACGATGTGGCCGATCTGCTGCAACAGGTATTCGAGCACGACGGATTCGCGCGCCGTCAGGCGCAGCGGCGCATCGCCGATAAAGGCGCGGCGCGCGCCGCCGTCAAAGCGCAGCCGGCCCAGCGCGAGCGCGCCGCCGCGGCGAAATTCGTGGCGGCGCACGAGGGCGCGCAGGCGGGCCAGCAGTTCGGGCACGGCAAAGGGTTTGACCAGATAGTCGTCCGCGCCGGTTTCCAGGCCGAGCACGCGGTCTTCAATGCTGGCGCGCGCGGTGAGCATGAGCACCGGCAGGTGCGAGCCTTGCGCGCGCACGCGGCGCAGAACTTCCAGGCCGTCGATGCCGGGCAGGCCGATGTCGAGCACCAGCACGTCGTAATCGTCTTGCCGCACCGAGCGTGGCACCGGCTCGCCGGCAGCGCTCACGTCCACGCGCCAGCCACGCGCGCGCAGAACCTCGGCGGTGGCCTGGGCTAGTGCAGCGTCGTCTTCGACCAGCAGGATGTTCATGGATTTCAGCGCCCCCCGGCCTGCGGCCGACCCTTTCCCCTACCCCTCTCCCGCAAGCGGGAGAGGGGAAAGAAACACCGCCAAGCATGGGGAGGGATTCATTCCAGCCTTTTGCGAATGGCCGCTTCGATACCGTCCGCGTCCAGCCCTTGCAGCGCCAGCAGCTTGGCGGGGTCGCCGTGCTCGATGAAGCGGTCGGGCAGGCCCAGTTGCAGCGCGGGTTTGACGATGCCGGCGGAAGCCAGCGCCTCGAGCGCGGCGCTGCCCGCGCCGCCCATGATGGCGCCTTCTTCCACGGTAACGAGCAGTTCGTGGCGGCCCGCCACATCGAGCAGCAGCGCGGTATCCAGCGGCTTGACCCAGCGCATGTTGACCACCGTGGCGTCCAGCCGCCCGGCGGCGGCCAGCGCCGGATAGAGCAGCGTGCCGAAGGCCAGAATCGCCACGCGCCGGCCTTCGCGCCGCACCTCGCCCTGGCCGAAGAGCAGCGCCGAAAGGTCTTGCAGCGGCGCAACGCCCGCGCCCGCGCCGCGCGGATAGCGCACCGCCACGGGGCCGTTTTGCTGATAGGCGGTGGTCAGCAACTGGCGGCACTCGCGCTCGTCGGCGGGGCAGGCCAGGCTGAGGTTGGGGATGCAGCGCAGGCAGGCGATGTCGTAATTGCCGGCGTGGGTGGCGCCATCGCCGCCCACCAAGCCCGCGCGGTCGAGCGCGAACAGCACCGGCAGGTTCTGGATCGCTACGTCGTGAATCACCTGGTCGTAGGCGCGCTGCAAGAAGGTGGAGTAGATCGCCACCACGGGCTTCAGCCCCTCGCACGCTAGGCCGGCGGCGAAGGTAACAGCGTGCTGCTCGGCAATGCCGACATCGTAATAACGGTCGGGAAAGCGCCGGTGAAATTCGACCAGCCCGGACCCTTCGCGCATGGCCGGGGTGATGCCCACCAGCCGCGCGTCGCGCCCGGCCATGTCGCACAGCCACTGGCCGAACACCTGGGTGAAGCCCGGCTGGGCCGGGGCATCCGCCTTGGCCAGGCCGACGGCGGGGTCGAACTTGCCCGGCCCGTGGTAGGCCACGGGGTCGGCCTCGGCCAACTCGTAGCCGTGGCCTTTTTTGGTGACCACGTGCAGAAACTGCGGGCCGGCGCGCCGGGCCATCAGATCGCGGATGTTCTCCAGCGTGGGAATGAGCGCGTCCAGATCGTGCCCGTCGATCGGGCCGATGTAGTGGAAGCCGAACTTCTCGAACAGCGTGGTGGGCGCGACCATGCCCTTGGCGCCTTTTTCCAGGCGCTTGGCCAGCTCCAGCAGCGGCGGCACGGGGCCGAGCACGGTTTTGCCGACGTTTCTGACCACGTCGCGCGCGGCGGCGTAGAACTGCCCGCTCATCAGTTGCGCCAGATGGTAATTGAGCGCACCCACGGGCGGGCTGATCGACATGCGGTTGTCGTTGAGCACCACCAGCAAGCGCGCGTCGCGCTCCACGCCGGCGTTGTTCAGGCCCTCGAAGGCCATGCCGGCGGTCATGGCGCCATCGCCGATGACGGCCACCACCTTGCGCTCCTCGCCCTTTTGGCGCGCGGCCAGCGCCATGCCCAGCGCGGCCGAGATGCTGGTGGAGGAATGCCCGGCGCCGAAAGCGTCGTATTCGCTCTCGTCACGGCGCAGAAAGCCGGAGATGCCGCCAAGCTGGCGCAGCGTGCCCATGCGCTCGCGCCGGCCCGTGAGGATTTTGTGCGGGTAGGTCTGGTGGCCCACGTCCCACACCAGCCGGTCGCCGGGCGTATCGAACACGTAGTGCAGCGCGATGGTCAACTCCACCGTGCCCAGGCTGGAGCTGAGGTGCCCGCCGGTGCGCGAAACGTTGTCCAGCACGCACGCGCGCACCTCGCGCGCCAATGCCCCAAGCTGCGCACGCGAAAGGCGGCGCAGATCGGCGGGAGTGCGGATGGTTTCGATCAGGGATGCTTCGCTCATGGTGTTGCTCGCGCCTCTTTCTTTATAGAGCGGTTTTCCTCGCTCGCCCACTTGTGGGAGAGGGTTGGGGAGAGGGCCAGCCGAAGGCTGGTGGGCGCCTATTTTTGCGCCGCGCCTGAAGGCGCCTCCTGCCGGCCTGCGACCGGCCCCTCTCCCCTGCCCCTCTCCCGCAAGCGGGCGAGGGGGAAGAAAGCAGCGGGGAAAGAATGTTCACAGCCAAATCAAAACCGCTTCAACAGACGCGCCGCGCCATTTGCCGCGCCAGCGCGTCCAGCCGCCAGATGCCGCCCGGCAAGCCGGTGGCCCCGTCCAGCGCCGCCAGCGCCTGGGCCAGCAGCGCGTCGGCATGGGCGCGGGCGCCTTCCAAACCTAGCAGCGACACATAAGTGGGCTTGCCGCTGGCCGCGTCCTTGCCCGCCGTTTTGCCAAGCTGGGCGGACTCGGCGGTGACATCCAGTATGTCGTCCACCACCTGAAAAGCCAGCCCCACGGCGGCCCCGTAGCGGCGCAGTGCCTGGCTGCTTGCCTGCGGCAGGGGCCGGCCCGCGCAGGCCGCGCCCAGCAGCACGCTGGTTCGCAGCAGCACGCCAGTTTTGCGCTGGTGCATGTCCCGCAGCACCGCTTCGTCAAGCTGGCGGCCCACGTTTTGCAGGTCAATGGCCTGGCCGCCGGCCATGCCATCGGCGCCGGCGGCGCGCGCCAGCAGGCGGCACAGCATGGCTTGCATGGCCGGCGGCACATCCGCACCGTCCGGCGTAAGCAGCTCGAAGGCCAGCGCCTGCAACGCGTCGCCGGCCAGCAGCGCCTGCGCCTGGCCAAACTGCACGTGCGCTGTGGGCTTGCCGCGCCGCAGCACGTCGTTGTCCATGCAGGGCAGATCGTCGTGCACCAGAGAATAGGCGTGGATCAACTCGACCGCGCAGGCCGCGCGCAACGCCGCTTGCGGATTGCCCCGCACCGCCTCGGCAGCGGCGAGCACCAGCAGCGGGCGCAGGCGCTTGCCGCCATCGAGCACGGCATAGCGCATGGCCTGCCCAAGCCCGGCGGGGGCGTCGGCGCGCACCCAATCGCTCAAGGCGCGTTCAACCTGGGCCAGGCGCTCGTCCTGCCAGTGCTCGAAACCGGGCGCGCCGTCTGCATTCACGGCGCGCCGTCCTTGACGCTGGCCGCGCCTTCATCCAGCACGCGCACCTGCTGCTCCACCGCTTGCAGGCGCTGGCGGCAATACGCAAGCAGCTCGTTGCCACGCTGGTATTGGACCAGCAGGTCTTCCAGCGGCAGCTGGCCCGACTCCAGCGCGCCGATCAGTTGTTCCAGTTCCTCGACCGCGGCGGCGTAGCTGGCCGGAAGGTTGGCGGTAGTGCTTTTTTTGGGCATGAGGCCGGTGGCTGAAAATGGGTTGAGCGTCGAGCGTGGCGTGTCCCGTCGTTGCCGCGAAGGCGGGAATCCATGAATGTCACCCGGAAACCAAGGTCTTTGGATTCCCGCTTTCGCGGCAATGACGAAGGGGATACCACGCAAAACTTTGATTTTATGGGCCGCGAGAATCAACGTTGCCTACAATTCACGCTTCCTTCCTGCCCCTTCATAGGGGAAGTCTCCCGATCGGATACCCATCATGTCTGATTCAAGTCTTCAATCTCAGCAGGCGGCAACTCAATTGCCCGTCCCCTCCTACTTCGATGCGGCTCTTTTCGCGCGCGAAAAAAAACTGCTCTTCGATGCCGGCCCGCGCTATGTCGGGCACGCGCTGGCCGTGCCGGGCGCGAGCGATTATTTCGCGCTGCCTCAAGAGGGCGAGGGCCGCGCACTGGTGCGCAACGCGCAGGGTGAAATCGGGCTGGTCTCCAACATCTGCCGGCACCGCCAAGCCATCATGCTCAAAGGCCGCGGCAGCCTGCAAACCGACGGCAAAGCACACGCGGGCGGCCACATCGTGTGCCCGCTGCACCGCTGGACCTACTCCGACCAGGGTCAACTGCTGGGCGCGCCGCACTTCGAGCACGACCCCTGCCTGCACCTGACCAACTACAACCTGCGCTCCTGGAACGGCCTGCTGTTCGAGGACAACGGCCGCGACATCGCCGCCGACCTGCAAGGCATGAGCGAAGCGGCCAGCCTCTCCTTCGAAGGCTATGCGCTCAACCATGTGGAATTACACACCTGCAACTACAACTGGAAAACCTTCATCGAAATCTATCTGGAGGACTACCACGTCGCCCCCTTCCACCCCGGCCTGGCCAGCTTCGTCACCTGCGACGATTTGCGCTGGATCTTCGGGCGCGAGTTTTCCGTGCAGACCGTGGGCGTATCGCCCGCTTTCGGCAAGCCCGGATCCGATGTTTACAAGAAGTGGAAAGAAGTCCTGCTCAAGTACCGCAACAACGAGCGCCCGGCGCGCGGGGCCATCTGGCTGACCTACTACCCGCACATCATGGTCGAGTGGTATCCGCACGTGCTCGTCATCTCCACCGTGCATCCGCTTGCAGTGGACAAGACGCTGAACCTGGTGGAGTTCTACTACCCGGAGGAAATCGCCGCTTTCGAGCCTGAATTCATGCAAGCCCAGCGCGCCGCCTACATGGAAACCTGCATCGAAGACGACGAAATCGCCGAGCGCATGGACGCCGGCCGCAAGGCGCTATTGGAGCGCGGCGACAACGAGACTGGCCCCTATCAAAACCCGATGGAAAACGGCATGCGGCACTTCCACGAGTGGTACCGGCGCGCGATGGGCATTACGCGCACGGCGTGAAGCAGGTTTTGCGTGGGGCGTTGAGCGCGGTTTCTTCTCTTGCCAGGAATCTCACGGACGGGCTGGGTAGGGGCGAAAAATCTTTCGCCATACAAAATTCATAGCTAAATGACAGTGCTTTATATAGTTTTTATATATTTTTATGCATAAAAATTAATGTATACATTGGCTATAAGCTATCAAATTTGATGCCATCCTCAAACACTCAACGCCCACCCCTCAACGATAATCCCGCCCCATGCAAGCCGCCTGGATGATCGTCTCCGCCTTCTTTTTCGCCTCGATGGCGGTGGGCATCAAGTACGCGTCGGAGCAGTTCAGCCCGCTGGAGATCGTGTTCTATCGCGGGATCGTCGGGGTTTTTTTCGTCGCCTGGCTAGCGCGCTCGCGCGGCGTGCCGCTGGCAACGCGCGTGCCCATGATGCATGTGTGGCGCAACGTGGTGGGGGTGGCGGCGCTGGTGTGCTGGTTTTACGCGCTGGGCGTGTTGCCGCTGGCCACGGCCATGACGCTCAACTACATGAGCGGGGTATGGGTGGGCGTTTTCCTGATCGGCGGCGTGCTGGCGATGGGCAAGCTGGCCGACGCGCGGCGGCAGGGGCCGCTGGTGCTGACGGTGCTGGCCAGTTTTGCCGGCGTTGTGATGATGCTGCACCCGACCATCGAGCAAAACCAGTTGTTCGCGGGCCTCATCGGGCTGCTTTCGGGCTTGCTCTCCGGGCTGGCGTACATGCAGGTGGCGGCGCTGGGGCGCGTGGGCGAGCCGGAAACGCGCACGGTGTTTTACTTTTCCGTGGGCGCGACGCTGGTTGGCGGCGCGGGAATGCTGCTGACTGGCGTGCACGGCTGGACGTGGCCATCCGCTGCGTGGCTGCTGCCCATCGGCGTGCTGGCCGCCATCGGCCAGTTGACCATGACGCGCGCCTACACGCGCGGCTCGACCATGGTGGCGGCCAATTTGCAGTATTCGGGCATCGTGTTCGCATCGCTGTACGGCCTGCTGCTGTTTCACGCGCCTATCGCGCCCATCGGCTGGGTTGGCATGGCGCTGATTGTTGTCAGCGGGATTGCCGCCTCTTTCCTGCGCGAGCGCGCCATGCCGCGCCGGCCGCCGGAGGAGATTTGAAAGAGCGTGTTGAACCCCCTCTTTCGGAATGCCGAACCGGGGCAGCGCCCGCCGTGGCATCCTCGGTTCGTTTTTGGGAAAACTCAGGAGTTATTCAATGGTTGAAGGAAAAGTAGTCCTCGTCACCGGCGCGGGCGGCGGCATTGGCCGCGACATTGCGCTGGCGATGGCGCGCCACGGCGCGAAAGTGGTGGTCAACGACATCGGCGCCGCCGTCGATGGCGAAGGCCGCAACGCGGGGCCGGCGCAAAAAGTGGTCGATGAAATCCGCGCGCTGGGCGGTCAGGCCGCCGCCAACACCGACAGCGTGGCCGAAGCCGCCAGCGCAGCCAAGATGGTGCAATGCGCGCTAGACAGCTTTGGCCGCATCGACGCGGTAGTCAACAACGCGGGCATTTTGCGCGACCGCTTCTTTCACAAAATGTCGGTGGACGAGTGGGACGCCGTCATCAAGGTGCACCTGTACGGCGCCTACTTCGTCAGCCGCGCGGCGGCCAACCATTTCAAGGAGCAGGGCAGCGGCGCGTTCGTGCACATGACTTCCACGTCGGGCCTGATCGGCAACTTCGGCCAGGCCAACTACGCGGCGGCCAAGCTGGGCATCGCGGCACTGTCCAAGTCGATTGCGCTGGACATGCTCAAGTTCAACGCGCGCTCCAACTGCATCGCGCCCTTTGCCTGGAGCCGCATGATCGGCTCCATCCCCACCGACACCGAGGAGCAGAAAGCGCGCGTCGCCAAAATCCAGCAGATGACGCCCGCCAAGATCGCCCCGCTGGCGGTCTATCTGGCCAGCGACGCAGCCAAGGGGGTGAACGGCCAGATTTTCTCGGTGCGCAACAATGAGATTTTTCTCATCAGCCAGCCGCGCCCGGTGCGCAGCATCCACCGCTCCGAAGGCTGGACGCCGCAAACCATCGCCGACCACGCCATGCCCGCGCTGCGCGCCAGCTTCTTCGCGCTGGACCGCTCGGCGGACGTGTTCAGTTGGGATCCGGTTTGAAAAAAAGCGTTGCGTGTTGAGCGTTCGGCGTTGAGCGTCCCGCGCCAAACGCTCAACGCTCAACGCAAAACGGTTCACTGGCCGGACTGCGACAATCCGGCCCGTGAACCTGCACTTTGACCTTTTCGATCTCAAGCTGTTTACCTGCGTGGCGCAGGCCAGGAGCCTGACGCGCGGCGCGGAGAAAGCGTGCATCTCGCTGGCGGCGGCGTCCACGCGCATCAAGCAGATGGAAGAAGACGTGGGCGGCAAGCTGCTGTACCGCAACGCCCAGGGCGTGAGCCTGACCGCCGCCGGCCAGGCGCTGCTGTACCACGCCAAGCGCGTGATGCAGCAGATGGAGCACCTGCGGCTGGACATGCAGGACTTCGGCAAGGGCATACGCGGACATGTGCGTGTGTTTGCCAACACCACCTCCATCACCGAATACCTGCCTGAAAAACTGGCCGGCTTTCTCACCCGGTACCCGGCGGTGCAGGTCGATCTGCGCGAGTACCTGAGCGAGGAAATCGCGCGCGCGGTGGCCGACGGCGGTGCCGACATCGGCATTCTGGCTGGCGACGTGCCCACGGGCGATTTCGACGCCCGCCCCTTCGGGCGCAACCAGTTGGTGCTGGCCGTCACCGCCGCGCACCGGCTGGCGCGCGCCCAGGCTGTGCCCTTCATCGACACGCTGGAAGAACAGCATGTGGGCCTGCGCCACGGCAGCGCGATCCACCGCTTTCTGCGGCGGAAGGCGGAACTGGCGGGGCGCGACTACAACCCGCGCATTCAGGTGGGCAGCTTCGAGGCCATTTGCCTGATGATCGAAGCTGGCGTGGGCGTGGGCGTGCTGCCCGCCTCATCGGCCCGCCGCCACGCGCACTCCATGCGCATCGTCATCGTGCCTCTCACCGATGCCTGGGCCGAGCGCGAACTCAAAATCGTCGCCCGCGACCGCCAGCAGTTGCCCGCCTGCGCGCGCGCCTTGTTCGACGATCTTGCGCAGCAAGACGCAAGCCGGAATGCACGGCGCGAAGATGGGCCGTAAGCCAAGCTGCTATTTTGATAGCTTGACGCCAAAGCTTTTTATATGTTTATTGCTATTTCATTACAGTAAACATATACCACAACTAGGCATTATGCTACCGAAAGTATAGGGAGAGTGTTCCAGTCAACCTTCCCACTTGCGCAGCACCAGGCAGGCGTTGGTGCCGCCGAAGCCGAAGCTGTTGGAGAGCACCTGGTTGAGGGCGGCGGGGCGGGTGGCGGTGACCAGGGGCAGATCGCCCACGGCGGGGTCGGGCGTTTCGACGTTGATGGAGCCGGCGATGAAGCCGCCCAGCAGCATCAGTAGGCAATAGATGGCTTCCTGCGCGCCGGTGGCGCCCTGCGAATGGCCGGTGAGCGATTTGGTGGACGAAAACGGCGGCACTTTCGCGCCGAAGACGGCGCGCAGCGCGTGCAACTCCGGCCCGTCGCCGATGGGTGTGGAAGTGCCGTGCGTGTTGATGTAGTCGATGGGGCCGTCGAGGCCCTCGATGGCTTGGCGCATGCAGGCGGCAGCGCCTTCGCCGGAAGGGGCGACCATGTCGGCGCCGTCGCTGGTGGCGCCGAAGCCGACCACTTCGCCCAGAATCCGGGCGCCGCGCGCGCGGGCGTGTTCCAGCGCCTCCAGCACCACCGCGCCGCCGCCGCCGGAGATGACGAAGCCGTCGCGGTCGGCGTCATACGGGCGCGAGGCTTTTTCGGGCTGGTCGTTGCGCTTGCTGGACATGGCGCCCATGGCGTCGAACAGCGTGGCCATGCCCCAGGAAAGTTCTTCGCCGCCGCCGGCGAACATCACGTCTTGCTGCCCCCAGGCGATTTGCTGCGCCGCCGCGCCGATGCAATGCGCGGAAGTGGAGCAGGCCGACGTAATGCTGTAGCTGATGCCCTTGATGCCCAGGAAGGTGGACAGGCAGGCCGAGACGGTGCTGCCCATGCAGCGCGTGACCTGGTACGGCCCGACGCGCCGCACGCCCTTGTTGCGCAGGGTGTCGGCCGCTTCGATCTGGTTGGCCGGCGAGCCGCCGCCCGAACCCATGATGAGGCCGGTGCGCGGGTGCGAGATCTGGGCGCGCGTCAGGCCCGCTTGCGCGATGGCCTGCTCCAGCGCCACGTGCGCGTAGGCGGCGGCATCGCCCATGAAGCGCAGCAGCTTGCGGTCGATGCGCTCCTGCAAATCAATCTGCGGCTGCCCGGCGACCTGGCTGCGCAGGCCCATTTCGGCGAACTGCGGCATGGCGCGGATGCCGCTGATGCCCGCGCGCAGCGATTGTTCGACCGCCGTCAGCGCGTTGCCGATGCACGAAACGATGCCCGCGCCGGTGATGACGACGCGGCGCGCCAGGGGTCCACGAGGCAGGGCGTTCATACCGAGGCTCCTTGCGTTGCGGTTTCTTGCGCCGCCGGCGCCGGCGCGCCAAACAGGCCCACGCGCAAATCGCGGGCGGTGTAAATCACCTGCCCGTCGGCCAGCAAGCGCGCATCGCCGATGGCCATGTTCAGCTTGCGCCGGATTACGCGCTTGATGTCGATCTCGTAGCGCACCAGCTTGACGCCGGGGCCGATTTCACCGGAAAACTTGACCTCGCCCGCGCCCAGCGCGCGCCCGCGCCCGGGCAAACGCAGCCAGGTCAAGTAAAAGCCGATGAGCTGCCACATGGCGTCCAGCCCCAGGCAGCCGGGCATGACCGGGTCGCCCTCGAAATGACAGGCGAAAAACCACAGGTCTGGCCGAATGTCCAGCTCCGCCGCGACGCGGCCCTGCCCGTGCGCGCCGCCGCCGCTGTCGATCTGCGTGATGCGGTCGAACATCAGCATCGGCGGCAGCGGCAAGCGCCCGGCCTGCGGCCCGAACAGACGCCCCTCGCCCGAGGCGATGAGCTGATCGTAGGAAAAGGATTCAGCCATGAGGCGCGATTGTGCCTTAGAGCCTGTTCATAGTCTTTTCGGGGTCGCGCAGGCGCCTTTTCGGGATGGGCTGCAAGGCGCAAACCGCAGCCATAGCCGTGCTATGGCGAGGATTTGTAACGCGGCAGACCGCCCGAAAAGGCACCTGCCCTTCGGGTTGGGTCGAAATCGGGCGATTTGGCGCGCCAGTCGCTTGCATGGGCAGTAGCCCGTGCGGCGCGCCCGGCGCACCAACTCATCCCGATTGCGACCCAACGCGACTCCGAAAAGACTATGAACAGGCTCTTGGCTAAAAAAGTTGAGCGTTTCGCGTGGAGCGTTTTGCGCGGAAAACCGCCGCCCAGCCCAGCGCCCCCAGGCACAGCGCCCACAGCGGCCACAGGCCCGCCTTGGCCACCCAGCGGGCGTAGGGCGTGAAGGCGGCGCGCCCCTCGAACTGGCCGCGCAGCACCCCGCGCGTGCCGCGCGGCAGCAGCGCCGTAACCGCGCCGCGGTGGTCGATGATGGCCGTCGCGCCGGTGTTGGTGGCGCGCAGCACGGGGCGCGCGAATTCCAGCGCGCGCATCCGGCTGATCGCCAGATGCTGGTCGATGGCCACCGTGTCGCCGAACCACGCGATGTTGCTGGCGTTGACTAGCACCGTGGGCGCGGTGGCGGGATCGGCAAAGCGCGCCGCCAGTTCCTCGCCGAACAAGTCCTCATAACAAATGTTGGGCGCCAAACGCTGGCCCTGCCAGGCAAAGGAAGGCTGCACCAGCGCGCCGCGCGCGAAGTCGCCCAGTGGAATATTCATCAACTGCGTGAACCACCTGAACAAGGGCGGCACGAATTCGCCAAACGGCACCAGGTGGTGCTTGTCGTAGCGGTACGGCGCGTCCTGCCCCGGCTTGAGGCCGGCGATTGAATTGGTGTAGCCCGCCATCGCATCGCCCAGCGGCACACCGATCAGCGCCGCCTGCCCGCCCTGCGCGTAGCGCGCTTGCAGTTCTTCCCAATAGCCGGCGGGCAGTTCGGGCGGCAGCAGCGGCAGCGCCGTTTCCGGCGCGACCACCAGCGGCGCGGTGGCGGCGTGCAGTTGCTGGCCGTACCAGGCCAGTGAATCGGCCACGCCGGCGCCGGGAATGAACTTTTCGTCCTGCGCGATGTTGCCTTGCAGCAGGGCGACGGCCATGAAAGGTTGCGCGCCGGCGCGGCTGCCGGATGTCATGTGCTGCGCAATTCGTTGCGCGCTTTGCGGCAGCGCATACAGCGGGAACAGCGCGATGACGGCGGTCACGATGACCATCGCCGCCCATGGGCCTTGCTGGCGCAAACCGTCGCGCGGAAATAGCCAGGCGATGCAGCGCGTGCCCGTAAAAGCCAGGAACGCCGCGATCCACGCCGCCGCGAATCCGATGCCGTAAACGCCGATCCACGGCGCATAGCCTGCCAGCCAGCCATCCACATGCGCATAACCGCCCGCGCCCCACGGAAAGCCGGTAAAAAAACTGCCGCGCGCCAGTTCCGCCAAGGTCCACGATGCTGCAAAAACAAGAGCTGCATACCAAGGTTTCACCTGTGTTTTTGCCACAAAAAGCGTTGAAAACACCGCCGCCGCCGCGCCGTAATAAAGCGCCAGCGCCCCCGCCAGCGCCAGCACCGCCAGCGCCGCCAGCGGCGCTGGCAGCCCACCGTAGCGGTGCATGGAAATGAACAGCCACCAGAACGTGCCACCCAGCCAGCCCAGCGCAAACAGCCAGCCGAGCAGAAAGCCCCGCCGCCCCGGCTTGCCGCCCCGCTGGGCGCAATCCATCAGCAGCCAAGCCAGCCAGGCCAGCGTGAGCATTTGCAACCAGCCATGCGGCCGCCCGCCAACCGGATCGGCCAAGGCAACCGCCTGCCCGCCGCCGGCCAGCAGCGCCATGACGGGCGTGAGCAACCACAAAACACGTCGCATGGGAGCGTACTGTAGTGCGTCATGCCCCGGCGCTTTGAGCGCCGCTTAAATACTATTTTGATAGCTACGTGCCAAGATTGGACATGTATTTACTAGGAAAAAAGTTGAAAATACATATAAACTAAATGGCATACGCTATCCATTCAGGATTTTTGCCGCAAGACATTCCCTTGCCGCCGTCCACGCCGGGAGCGCACGGATAATCGCGCGCATGACTGTGGTGTTCAAAAAACCGTCTCTGTGGCAGCGCGTCATGCCCATGCTGCGGGGCTTTGACGGGCCGCTGGCGGCGGCGGCGCTGACGCTGGCGCTGGCGGGGCTGCTGGCCATGTATTCGTCGGGGTACGGCCACGGCACGCACTTCATGGATCACGGGCGCAACATGCTGCTGGCCGGCCTGATCATGTTCGCGGTGGCCCAGATTCCGCCGCACCGGCTGATGGAAGCGGCTGTGCCGCTGTACGCCGTGGGGGTGGCGCTGCTAGCGGCGGTACTGCTGCTTGGCATCGCCCGGAATGGGGCGCGGCGCTGGCTCAATGTGGGCGTGGTGATTCAGCCCAGCGAGATCATGAAAATCGCCACGCCGCTGATGCTGGCCTGGTGGTTCCATCAGCGCCAGGAAAGCCGCCGGCGCGCGCTGGACTTTCTGGCCGCCGGGGCGATCTTGCTGATCCCGGTCGGGCTGATCGTGCGCCAGCCCGATCTGGGCACCGCGCTGCTGGTGCTGGCCGCTGGCCTGGCGGTGATCTTTTTTGCCGGGCTGCCCTGGAAACTGGTGCTTGCGCCGGCGCTGCTGGCGCTGACCGGCATCGCGGCGCTGGTCTGGTTCGAGCCGCAACTGTGCGCTGACGGGGCGAGCTGGCCGGTTTTGCACGGCTACCAGCAGCAGCGCGTGTGCACGCTGCTCGACCCCACGCGCGACCCGCTGGGCCGGGGCTATCACACCCTGCAAGGCATGATCGCCGTCGGTGCCGGGGGAACGTGGGGCAAAGGCTTCATGCAGGGCACGCAAACGCATCTGGCGTTCATACTGGAGCGCACCACCGATTTCATCTTCGCCGCTTTTTCCGAGGAATTCGGGCTGGCCGGCAACCTGCTGCTGATCCTCGGCTTTGCCGTGCTGACGCTGCGCGGGCTGGTGATCGCCGCCCGCGCCAGCAGCCCGTTCGCGCGCCTGCTGGCCACCGGTGTGACCACCATTTTTTTTACCTGCGCCTTCGTCAACATGGGCATGGTCGCGGGCATCCTGCCGGTGGTGGGCGTGCCGCTGCCCTTCATCAGCTACGGCGGCACGGCGATGGTCACGCTGGGGCTGGGGCTGGGCATTTTGATGTCGGTGGCGCGTGCGCGGCGCCTGGGCAAGGTTTAGGTTACAATCTAAAGTTTTTCCTTCCTTGCCGCACCCCGTCCGACGCCGGAGGCGGCTTCATCCACAAGGAGATTGCATGCGTCACTATGAAATCGTCTTAATGATCCACCCGGATCAGAGCGAGCAGGTTCCGGCCATGCTGGAACGCTACAAAAGCATGATCACCGCCGGCGGCGGCAAGATCCATCGCCAGGAAGACTGGGGCCGCCGTCAACTGGCCTACCAGATCAACAAGCTGGCCAAGGCGCACTATCTGTGCCTGAACATCGAGGCCGGCCAGGACGTGATGGTCGAACTCAAACACGCCTTCAAATTCAACGACGCCGTGCTGCGCCACCTGACGGTGCTCAAAGGCAAGGCCGAAACCGGCCCTTCGTCGATGATGAAGACCGTCGAGCGCGAAGAAGCGCGCAAGGCGCAGCAACAGCAGGCCGAGGCCGTCGCCTGAACGCGCCGGACAACCGCCTGCTGCTGGCCGCGCGCATCGCCGAGCTGTCCGCGCCGCGCCACACGCCCGCCGGTTTGCCCGCCCTGAATCTGCTGCTCGAACACGAATCGGCGCAGATCGAAGCCGGGCAAATGCGGCAGGTGAAGGTGGCCCTCAAGGCCGTGGCGCTGGGCGCGCTGGCCGAGCGGTTGCAGCGGCAGGCGCTGGGTTCGCCGTGGCGCTTCGACGGTTTTCTGGCCAGCGCGCGCGGCGGCAGGCAGCCCGTGTTTCACATTCAGGATTTTCAACCGCTTTAGTTTTCCAAGAAGGAGGCCCGACATGTACGGACCGAAACGTTTCAACAAAGACCGGCGCCCCATCAAGCGCAACAACCAGACGCTGCTGTTCAAGCGCAAGCGTTTTTGCCGCTTTACCGCCGCCGGCGTCGAGGAAATCGACTACAAAGACATCGATACGCTGCGCGACTTCGTCGGTGAAAACGGCAAGATCGTGCCCGCGCGCCTGACGGGCACGCGCGCCATCTACCAGCGTCAATTGGGCACCGCCATCCGGCGCGCGCGCTTTCTGGCGCTGCTGCCCTATACCGATAAGCACCGCCTTTGAACGCAGGAGAACACCATGCAAGTCATTCTTCTGGACAAGATCGCCAACCTCGGCAGCCTGGGCGAAATCGTCAAGGTCAAGGACGGGTTTGCGCGCAACTACCTGATCCCCACCCGCCGCGCGCGCCGCGCCACCGAAGCGGCCAAGGCCGAGTTCGAGGCGCGCCGCGCCGAGCTGGAACAACAGTCCTCCGACAAACTCACCGCCGCCCAGGCGCTGTGCGAAAAGCTCAACGGCCAGTCCGTCAAGCTGACGCAAAAAGCCGGCGTCGATGGGCGACTGTTCGGCTCCGTCACCAACCACGACATTGCCGACGAATTGAAGAAGCAGGGCTTCGACGTGCACAAGTCACAAGTGCGCATGCCCGCCGGCCCGATCAAGATCGTGGGCGACAGCGCCATTCAGGTGGCCCTGCACACCGACGTGGTGGCCCAAATTACCGTCTCGGTGTACGGCGAAACGGCCTGACCGCCGGTTCGGTGTCGAAAAAAACCGCGCGGGGAATGCGTTCCCCGGCGCGGTTTTTTTGTTTGCAAGGGCGAAAAATTTTGCGCCCCGATCCCCGTACTGAAAGTCCGGCGTTATCCCCACACATTCACACGCGCCGCACAGCTTTTGCACAAGCTTGTGCAATGACATCCGGCGCATGGCGGCGTAGGATCGGGGTGGTTTCAGCAAGCTGTTTTTCCGCCTCATGTCCGCTGTCTTGTCGCCCCCCTACGCCTCCCCTTATTTCAATCTGGGCGACGATGCCCCGCTGGATCCCAAGCTGGTCCAGTTGCGGATTCCGCCGCACTCGGTCGAGGCCGAATCGAGCGTGCTGGGCGGCCTGCTGCTCGATAACGCGGCGTGGGATCGCGTGGGCGATCTGCTGATCGACTCCGACTTTTACCGCTACGAGCACCGGCTGATCTACGCCGCCATCGGCAAACTGGTCAACGCTACCAAGCCGGCCGACGTGGTCACGGTGTACGAAGAACTGCAACGCCAAGGCAAAAGCGAGGACGTGGGCGGGCTGGCCTACCTCAACTCGCTGGCGCAGTACGTGCCCAGCGCCAGCAACATCCGCCGCTATGCCGAAATCGTGCGCGAGCGTTCCGTGCTGCGCAAGCTCGTGAGCGCCAGCGACGAGATCGCCACCAGCGCCTTCAACCCCCAGGGCAAGGCGGTGGACAAGATTCTGGACGAGGCCGAGCAGAAGATTTTCCACATCGGCGAAGAAGGCTCGCGCATGAAGCAGGGCTTTCAGTCGATGGACGCGCTGGTCGTGCAACTGCTCGACCGCGTGCAGGAAATGGCTGACAACCCCAACGACGTGACCGGCGTGCCCACCGGTTTTTACGATCTGGACCACATGACCGCCGGCCTGCAAAAAGGCGATCTGGTGGTGCTAGCCGCGCGCCCGTCGATGGGCAAAACGGCGCTGGCCATCAACATCGCCGAGCACGTGGCGCTGGGCGCCGAATTGCCGGTGGCCGTGTTCTCGATGGAAATGAGCGCCTCCCAGTTGGCGGTGCGGGTGGTCGGCTCCATCGGCCGCATCGACCAGGGGCATCTGCGCACGGGCCGGCTCACCGACGAAGAATGGCCGCGCCTGACCGAGGCCATCGAGCGGCTGCGCAAGGTTTCCCTGCACATCGACGAAACGCCCGCCCTCACCCCCAGCGAGCTGCGCGCCAACGCCCGCCGGCTGGCGCGCCAGTACGGCCAGCTTGGCCTGATCGTGGTGGATTACCTGCAACTGATGAGCGGCTCCAGCTCCGGCGACGAAAACCGCGCCACCGAACTGGGCGAAATCTCGCGCGCCCTGAAGGCGCTGGCCAAGGAACTGCAATGCCCCGTGCTGGCGCTCTCGCAGCTCAACCGCGGCGTGGAGCAGCGCAACGACAAACGCCCGCTGATGAGCGACCTGCGCGAATCCGGCGCCATCGAGCAAGACGCCGACATCATCATGTTCATCTACCGCGACGACTACTACCACAAGGATTCGCGCGAACCCGGCGTGGCCGAAATCATCATCGCCAAACAGCGCAACGGCCCCACCGGCACCGCCAAACTCGCCTTCATCAAACCCCTTACCCGCTTCGAGAGCCTGGCGCAGGACTATCAGGGTTGAGCTGCTGCTCTCCCTCTCGGACGTGCGGAGAGGATGCCATCAAAATTAATAGCATATCACCAAAATACAGGCTGCTTTTGCAACATAAGGCAGCTATAAATATATATTACGCTTTGGAATAGAGCTATCAAAATAGTAGAAGTTCAAACTACCTTGGCAATGGCCTGGCACACGTAGCCGATGTTCTTGCCGTTGAGCGCGGCCACGCACATGCGGCCGGCGTCGGTGCCGTAGATGCCGAATTCGCCGCGCAGGCGGTGCATCTGTTCCCTGGTTAGACCGGAGTAGCTGAACATGCCGACTTGCCGGGTGATGAAGCTCATGTCTTGCCTGACGCCGGCGGCCTTCAGGCCATCGACCAGTTGCTGGCGCATGGCCTTGATGCGGGTGCGCATCTGGCCGAGTTCTTGTTCCCACAGCGCGCGCAGTTGCGGGTTGCCCAGCACGGCGGCCACCACCGCGCCGCCGTGGGTGGGCGGGTTGCTGTAGTTGGTGCGGATCATGATCTTGAGTTGCGAGAGCACGCGCGCCGCTTCGTCCTTGCTGGCGCACAGCACCGAGAGCGCGCCCACGCGCTCGCCGTAGAGGCTGAAGCTCTTGGAAAATGATGTGGCCACGAGAAAGTTCAGCCCGGCGGCGGCGAATTTGCCGATCACTGCGCCATCTTCGGCCAGCCCGGCGGAAAAGCCCTGGTAGGCCAGGTCCAGAAAGGGTGTGAGCTTTTGGGTTTTGACGGCCTCGATCACCAGCTCCCACTGCGCGGGCGTCAAGTCGTAGCCCGTGGGGTTGTGGCAGCAGGCGTGCAGCACCACGATGGTGCCGGC
>JAIRVJ010000119.1 GCA_031253955.1 Burkholderiaceae bacterium
GTGCGTCCTCGCAACTGTTGCCGCCAGTGGCGCAGCAGGTACTTTTTGCGCTGGAGCGCGCCTGCTGGGGTGAACGCCTGGGCGTAACGCAGCGTTTTTTTACAGGTGATCTTCATGGCCTGGAGCGCCTGGCAGATGCCGGTGGCGCTCACGCCCATGATTTGGGCCATTTCGCGCTGCAACAAGCCGGGTTGCTCTTGGATGAGTTGGGCCAGCTTGTCACGGTCGATCTTGTGCCAGGTTTTGGGGCCAGGTTTGCCTCTTTGGTGATCGGGGGGGCTGGTGCAGCCATAGGTACACGATGGCGCGCGAGAGGGCAAAAACTCTGGTCGCTTCAACCTTGCTGGCGCCCCCAGCAATGTAGGCCAGCACGCGCTGTTTCAAATCATTGCTGTGGGCCATGACGATTTCCTAGTTGAACATGGCTCATAGTCTATGTCTAATTTATTGCAGAGTCAACTATATGGGACATAGGCACTTCAAAGGAGATGTGCGATGCTGCAAAACCACATCCAGTTTCAGCCGGGCCTGTCTTGGGAACAATTTCACAGTCTGTACGGCAGTGAGGATCAATGCGAGCAAGCCGTGGTTGCCGCCCGCTGGCCCAAGGGCTGGTGGTGTACGCACTGCGGCGGCAAGCGCTTTTTGCTCACGCGCAATGACAGCGGACGCCAGTTGTGGGAATGCTTTTTATGTGGCTACCAAAGCTCCAGCATTGCCGGCACCGTGATGCAACACAGCAAAGTGCCCCTGACCAAGTGGTTTTTGGCCATGTACCTGATGACCCACAACAAGAACGCCATCAGCGCCTTGGCCCTCAAACGCCAATTGGGTGTGAGCTACCCCACGGCGTGGATGCTCAAGCACAAACTCATGCAGGCCATGCAGTTGCGCGATGAGAGCTACCCGTTGCGAGAACGGGTGGAGATCGACGATGCCTATCTGGGTGGTGAACGTGCAGGCTCCATCCACGGCGGACGCAAGGCCATGGACAAGACGGCCTTCATTGCCGCGGTGCAAACCGATGCCGAAGGCAAACCGCGTTACATGCGCCTGGAGCCTGTACGGGACTTCACCAATGAAGAAGTGGCCCGCTGGGCCAAGAGCCATTTGGTGCCTGGCTGTCGTGTGGTCAGCGATGGCACGCCGGCGTTTGCGCAGGTAGGCGCAGCAGGCGCTGAACACGAGCGCCATGTGACGGGCGGCGGGCGGCAAGGTGCGCAAACACCCCAGTTGCACTGGGTGAACACCATGCTGGGCAATCTCAAGCGCAGCATGGCCGGCACGTACCATGCTTTTGACCACGCCAAGTACGCTAAGCGCTATCTGGCGGAGTTTGCCTACCGCTTCAATCGGCGCTTTGATCTGGCAACTATGGTGCCTCGGCTGTTGCGGGCACTGGTAACGATCAAGCCACTTCCCTTGCAGGTGCTGCCTGCATCTGAGGTATGTTGCTAATCAGGCGATTTGATGGATTGCTACATAGGTATTGGATTGCTTCTTTCGAGAGCCTTCTCCAAACTGCGGCTCATTGGGCAAGTGGCTCGAATTTACAATCAAACATGCGCCGAAAAATGATAATTCAACACCTATGTAGTAATCCCGAAAATATCATAAATACAGGAAGTATTTTTTTGCGTACAACGATCAACTTAGAATTCAGTGCTCCGCCGCCGATGCCGGGTGCATCGGCGCGTTACCGGCGTTCAGGGGGCGCACGGGGGCTTGCACTTCGCGGGTGAAGCGGGTGTGGCTGGCATCCTCGAAGGTGAGGGTGAGCGGCACGGTTTCTCCCGCCGTGAGCGGCTGTTTCAGCTCGAGCAGCATCACGTGGTAGCCGCCGGGCTTGAGTTCCGCCGTGGCGCCTTTGGCGATGGGCAGGCCGTCCTTGAGCTGGCGCATTTTCATCACGTCGCCATCCATCGCCATTTCGTGAATTTCCACCACGCCGGCCACGGGCGTGGCGCCGGCGACCAGCCGCACGTCCTGCTCGGCCTGAATGCGCATGAAGGCGCCGGTAGATTTTTGCGCCGGTACGGTGCCGCGCACCCACGGTTCGGAAATGTTCACCTGCGCGTGCGCGCCGGCGGCAAGGGCGAGGGCGGCCCAGGCAAGGTACTGTTTCATGGAGGCACTCCTGTATAGCGGTGAGCGGCGAGTTTAGCGTTGAGTGCTGAGCGGGTGAGGCGCTGTTTTTGCCGGAAGTTCCCGCGCGCAACGCCAAACACTCAACCGGGTGGTTCAGTCAGCAGCAGCTTGGCGTCGTGCGCGTAATCCTGCGCGGTTTGTTCGTGGCGCAGCATCACGCGCAGGCGGCCTTGCGGATCGAACAGGTAGGACTGGGCCGAGTGATCCATGGTGTAGCTGCTGCCGGTGGGCACTTTGCGGTAAAAAATCTTGAAGTCGGCGGCGGTTTTTTTCAGTTCTTCGGGCGTGGGGCGCAGGGCGATGAAGCTGGCATCGAACGCCGCCATATATTCGTCCAGCAGGTCGGGCTGGTCGCGCTCCGGATCGACGGTGACGAAGATCACCTGGAACCGCGCGCCGTCGGCACCCAGCAGATTTTTGACCTGGACGGCGCGGGTGAGCGCGGTGGGGCACACGTCCGGGCACTGCGTGAAGCCGAAATACAGCATCACCACCTTGCCACGAAAATCGGCCAGCGTGCGCCGCTGGCCGTGGGTGTCCAGCAGGTTGAAATCGCGCCCGTAATCGGCGCCGCCAAGGTCCATGCCGCGAAAACCTTCGCGCAAGCCCACCGCCTGGCCGAGCTTGTCGCAAGCGGTCAGCGTGGCCAGACCGGCGGCGGCTCCCGCCGCGCGCAGCAGGCCGCGCCGGTGAATCACGATGGGTTTCATGGCATCTCCACGATTTGCTCGATGGCCCCGAATACAGACTGGCCGCCCGCGTCTTTCATTTCGATGCGCACGGTATCGCCCGCGCGCAGCCACGGGGTGCGCGGCTGGCCTTCTTGCGCCTGCTCGGCCTGGCGCTTGTGCGCAAGGCTAACGAAGCCGCGCACGCCGCCGGCATTGCCGATTGCGCCGCTTTCCACAATCGTGCCCGCCGCCAGCGGGCGCAGACGCGCGGCGCTTGCGACAAGGTCGCCGAAAGACCAGCGCATCTGGCCCGCCTCGATCAACCCCAGCCCGCGGCCATTGACGGCCACGCTCAACGTCAGTTGCACGCGCGCGCCACGCCACGCCGCGCCCAGTTCGTCGGGCGTGACGGCGACGGGGCCGAGCGCAGCGGCCATGTCCATGCCGTCCGCTGCGTCCGCACCCGGCCCCGGCATATTGGCGAGCGTGAGCAGCCGGATCGCGTCCTGCCCCTGTTCGGGCGTCGCGCCCGGCGGCACGTCGCCAGTGATGACCGCCAGGCCCGCGCCCAGATCCAGCTCTGCGACGCCCGCGGGCGCGCGCAGCGGGTGGCGCGCGCCCATCAGCGCGTCGCTGGCACGCTGGCGCGCGGTCGGCGCGTCGGCCGATTGCAGGCCAGCCAGCCGCTGATATGCGCGCGGCAGTGGCGCTAGGCACTGCGCCGTGTCGAAAGGGAAGGCGTGCCGCGCCTTGCCTTGGTTGAGCGCCTCGTACAGGTCTTGCAGTTGCGGGGCGATGAAGTTCCAGTCGTCCAGCGCCTGCTGCATCCGGTGGGCGATGCCGGTGGCGTAATGGGCGGTCGCCAGATCGCGCGCGACGACGAGCAGTTGGCCGTCGCGCGAGCCGTCGTTGCAGGTGGCCAGTTTCATGGGTGGGGGAAAGTAAAAGACCGCAGGGTGTCAAAATTCTACGTGGAGCGAGCGTTTTGCGTGGAAGATGCGCCGTTTGCCGAAAGAATCGGCCACGCGCAACGCCAAGCGCCAAACGCTTGATTTCATAGCCTTCTACCCATGATTTCATTTCCGTTCGCCTTGCGGCTGGCCCTAGCCGCCGCCGCGCTCGCGCCGTCTGCCGCGTTGGCCGCCGCGCCCGCCGCCCCGCCGCCGTCCGTGCCCGCCGCCGCTGCGTCCAGTCATGCCGGCGTCCGCGTGCCGCCGAGCGCGCAACTGATCTACAAGGTGGAAGGCCGCACGCGCGGCCTACCCGTCGGCGCGCAGGCGGCGCTCGACTGGCGGCAAGACGGCGCGCGCTACACCGCCCATTGGACGTTCACCGGGCCGCTGGGCATCCGGCGCGAGCAAGAGAGCAGCGGCCAGCTCACACCCCAAGGGCTGGCGCCGGAGCGTTTCGACGAACGCAACCGCACCGCGCACTTCCAGCGGGGGACGGGCCGCATCGTGTTCTCCAACGGCGCGTCGCCGGCGCAACTGGCCCCCGGCGCGCAAGACCGCCTGAGCGTCAGCGTGCAATTGGGCGCGCTGATCGCCGCCGCGCCAGGACGTTTTCCGCCCGGCGCGCAAGTGACGCTGCAAGTGGCCGGCGTGCGCGGAGCCGATTCCTGGACTTTCACCGTGCAAGGCGATGAAACGCTGCGGCTGGCCGGCCAGGCCATGCCCTGCATCAAACTGGAGCGCCGCGCCAGTGGCCCCTCCGGCCAGCGCATCACCTTGTGGCTGGCGCGCAATGCGCACTACCTGCCGGTGCGGCTGCGCATCGCCGAAGCCAATGGCGACGTGGCCGATCAGCAACTGACGCAGTTGCGCAAGCAAGGAACCTCTGAATAGCCCTGCGTGAGCCGGCTACGAGGGGATTGTTCAGAGATTCCCTAACTGCGTTATCCTTGAAACCAGCCCGTGCGTTGCCATATATTGAGTTGGCGAGAAGGGCTTGACCGGCTCTTTTCCCGCAACAGGATGCCATCGCCCATGCGAACTCTCTACGATTCCGAGTCCTTTGTCGTCGTGCACATGCGCGCCGAAATGCCGCCCGACCCCGGCACGCCCCAAGGCGGGCCGCAACTGGCGCGCCACGGCTTCGAGATCGTGGACAAGCGTTCGGGCAAAGAGGTCTATCTGGACGGCCTGTGGGCCGAAATGTTCCAGCAGCGCATCGCCGCTTGGCAGGAAAAAACACCGACCCAGGAAGAAGTGGAAAACACGCTGGAAGGCTACGCTACCTTGGCCCAGAATCCGGTGGTTCTGCATTAAACGCTTGACTCTTTATAGCATATAGCCCAATATTGCTATATATTTACTGCATATTTTATATAGTAAAATCATATAAATAGTTGGATTAGTGCTATAAATTTAGAATCACCCGCACAAAGCGAAGCGCGGGCGCAACGCCCGCGCTTGCTGCTTGCGGTCAGCCGCGTTCGCGTGGCGGCGGCGCGGACGGTTTTGCTGGCCGTTTCGGGGGCGGCTTGACGGCGGGCGGACGGGCTGCGGGTGGCCGGTGGGCGGGCGGGCGGGCTGCTGGCCCCGGGCGGCGATCCCAGCGCGCGGGGCGGTACACCCAGCGCGGGCCGTCTTGCACCCAGGTGGGCGCCACGTAGATTTGGCCGGGCCGATCCCTGACCCAATAGCCGGGCCGCCAGACGTAAGCGCCGCGCTGCCACACGTAGTAGCCGGACACCCAGACATAGCCGCGCCGGAGCGGGGGCACGACTTCAACGCGCGGCGGCGGCGGGCCGATCTGTAGCGAAATCACGGCGGCGGCCTGCGCCGCCGTGGTGGGCAGCGCCACGGCGGCCATGCCGCCCAGCAGCGCCAGCAGCGCGGTTCTTCGGGTGGAAGCGGGGATCATCGTCAACTCCTTGTGTCAGACCCTTACCTTAACGCGGCAGCGCGCCCAGCGGATGTCAAGGCCAGGCAAAGCCGCGCAAAGAAACATGACCCTGCGACAATCGGCCCCGATGGAAAACACCTACATCCTGACCTTGTCGTGCCCGGATCGCCCCGGCATCGTACACGCCGTTTCGGGCCTGCTGCTGGCGCGCGGGGACAACATCGAGGAAGCGCAGCAATTCAACGACCACGCCACGGGCCTGTTTTTCATGCGCGTGCAATTCGCCCGCCCGCCCGCCGCCGCGCCCGCGCCGGGCAGCGATCTGGCTGGCGCGCTAGCCGAGCTGGCCGCGCGCTTTGACATGCGCTATGCGCTGCACCCGGCGGGCCAGGCCATGCGCAGTGTGATTTTCGTCAGCCGCGAAGGGCATTGCCTGAACGATCTGCTGTTTCGCTGGAAGTCCGGACTGCTCAACATCGACGTGCGCGCCATCATCAGCAACCACCGCGATTTTTATCAACTGGCGGCCAGCTACGGCGTGCCTTTCCATCACCTGCCGCCCGTGCGCGGCGACAAAGCCAAGGCGGAAGCGCGGCAGTTGGAAGTAATCGAAAGCGAACAGGCCGAACTGGTCGTGCTGGCGCGCTACATGCAAATTCTCTCCAACGATATGTGCGCCAAGCTGGCGGGCCGCGCCATCAACATTCACCACAGCTTTCTGCCCAGCTTCAAGGGGGCCAAGCCTTATTCGCAGGCGCACGAGCGCGGCGTCAAGCTGATCGGCGCCACCGCGCATTACGTGACCGCCGAGTTGGACGAAGGCCCGATCATCGAACAAGCCGTGGCGCGCGTGGATCACACGCACGAGGTGGAAGACCTGGCCGCCGCCGGGCGCGATACCGAAAGCCAGGTGCTGGCGCGCGCCGTCAAATGGGTGAGCGAGCGGCGCGTGCTGCTCAATGGGCACAAGACGGTGGTGTTTCAGTGAATAGCGTCTGGCGCTTCTTTTCCTTCTCTCGCTTGCGGCGAGAGGGCTGGGCGAGAGGGTGCCTAGAATGAATAGTTTCATTCACCAAGACGAAAGGAGAGTTCCTATGATCAAACATGTATGTGCGGCGTGCGCGCTGGTCGGCGCGGCGGTGCTGTCCAGCAGTGCGCTGGCGGCGGAGGCGCCAATCAAGATCGGCTTTCCCATTCCCCTGACCGGCGAAATTCCCAAGGTCGGGGAATCCAGCAAGTATGCGGCGGAGCTTTTCCGCGAAGAGGTCAACGCCAAGGGCGGGCTGGAGGTCGGCGGCAAGAAGTATCCGCTGGAGTTCATTTACGAAAACAACGAGGCCAAGCCCGAAACCGCAGTCAACGTCACGCTCAAGCTGATCACCCGCGACAACGTGCTGGCCATCGTCGGCCCGCAATCGTCGCGTCAGGCGGTGCCTGCCGGCGCGGTGGCCAACGACAACGAAACACCGATGATCACGCCCTGGTCCACCAATCCCGATGCCACCAGGAACCGCCCTTGGGTGTTCCGCGCGGCGTTCCTCGATGATTTTCAGGCCCCGGTCGCGGCCAACTTCGCCGCCAAGCAGTTCAAGGCCAAAACCGCAGCCGTTCTGTTCGAGATCTCCAACGATTACTCCAAGGGACTGGCCGACAGTTTCAGAGCGGTCTGGGAAAAGCAAAACGGAAAAGATAGCGTAGTGGCCTACGAATCGCATGGCCCCAAGGACAATGACTTTTCCGCCCAGTTGACAAAAATCATCGCCGACAAGCCGGATTTTATTTTTCTGCCGGAAAACTACAGTTTCGTCGCGCCCATCGTTACGCAGGCGCGCGATCTCGGCTACAAAGGCCCGTTCATGGGATCGGATGCCTGGGGTTCCGCCGAATTGATGATGCTTTGCAAGAATGCCTGCAAGGGACTGTTCTTCTCCACCCATTACGCCGCCGCCGGCGCCAAGGGCGCCACCAAGGAATTCATCGACAAATACAACAAGAAATACGGCTATGTGCCCGATGACGTGGCAGCGCTGACCTGGGACGCCATCGGGATCGTGACCGAAGCTATCCAGAAAACCGGCGCGGTGGATAAAGACACGCGCAAAATGCGCAAGGCGATCCGCGACAACATGGCGTCCATTAAGGAGTTCAAGGGCATTACCGGCAACATGCGCTTCGACAATCAGGGCGACCCGGTCAAGTGCGCGGTGATCGTGGAAATCGACCAGCAGGGGCAATTCACCTTCAAGGAATCGGTCTGCCCGTGATGCGGCGGACGGCAAGAAAACACCAAGGGAAATCAGGGGTATGGAGTTTTTCCTCCAGCAATGCGTCAATGCCCTGCAATGGGGCAGCTTTTACGCCCTGATCGCCCTTGGCTACACGCTGGTCTATGGCGTGCTGCGGCTCATCAACTTTGCCCACGGCGATGTTTTCATGGTCGGGGCATATCTGGCTTTTTTCATTTCCACCGGCCTGCTCGCGCCGCAGGGAATGTTCGGCTTTTCCCGCGAACTGACGCTGGTTCTGACCCTGCCGCTGACGATGGCCTTCACCTCGCTGGTGGGCGTGACGCTGGAGCGCATCGCCTACCGCCCGCTCATGCGCAAGGGAGCGCACCGGCTTTATGTGGTCATCACCGCGCTGATGTGCGGACTGGTGCTGGAAAACGGCAACCTGGCGCTGCTCGGCGCCAGCCGCAAAATGCTGCCGGAACTGCTGGACAAGACGGTTTACAACATCGGCGGCGTCGCGGTGACCAATCTCAAGCTGCTGGTCGTTTTCACGGCCATCATGGTTTTTCTCGCGCTGCATTTCATCGTAACCAAAACGCGCATGGGCATGGCGATGCGCGCCGTGTCATGGGACAAATTCGCGTTGCCGCTCATGGGGATACCGCTGGATCAGGTGATTGTTTTCACCTTCGCGCTCGGCTCCGGTATTGCCGGGCTGGGCGGCCTGCTGTTTGCCATGTCGTATCCGGCGCTTGATCCCTATATGGGAGCGATGACCGGGTGGAAGGCCTTCATCGCCGCTGTGGTCGGTGGCATAGGGGATATCCGCGGAGCATTTGTCGGCGGTTTTTTGCTGGCGTTTGTGGAAGTCATGGTGGCCGCTTTTCTGCCATCCACTTTCCGCGACCTGTTTGCTTTTTCCATTTTGCTGCTGATTCTCTGGCAGCGGCCGACCGGAATTTTCGGCAAGCCCGCGACCACGAAAATCTGAAACCATGCGGCGTTACACCATCAATATCCTCTTGGGCATCGCCGCCGCCGCGCTCGTGGCGCTGGCTGACCCGGGCATCATGGAGCGGGCCGCTGCGATCATCCCCTGGACCGAAAATCTGGCGCTCGACGGGTACACACTGCAAATCATCATGATGATCGGCATCAACTGTATATTCGCGGTCAGCCTGAATCTGGTAAACGGCTACATGGGTGAATTTTCCTGCGGGCACGGCGGCTTCATGTGCGTGGGCGCCTATGCCGGATCGCTGCTGTCCGTGGCGTTTTTCGGAGACAGCAAACTCTTCGGCGCGGCGCTTTTCGCGCCGCAATGGGCGCCGTTTCTGTTTCCCGTCATCCTCTTTGGCGCCATGTTCGCAGCGGCGCTGGCCGGCCTGCTTGTGGCATTGCCGTCTTTCAAAACGCGCGACGATTATCTGGCGATCATCACCATCGCCGCCAACTACATCATCATTTCCATTATCGAAAACATCGACGCCATCGGCGGACCGCGGGGTTTTTCCGGCATGACCCAGACGGTCAACGCCATGAAAAATCTCGTCAGCTTGCCCTGGATGCTGATCTGGACGCTCATCGGTGTGGCAGTTTGCGTGCTGGTCATGCGCCGGCTGATGAGCAGCACTTACGGCAAGGGTATTTCCGCCGTCTGCCAAAATGAAGTGGCGGCGGAAATGATGGGCATCAACACCAACCGCGTCAAAATCATGGCATTCATGGTTTCGTCGGGACTCGGCGGATTGGCCGGCGTGCTGTATGCCCATGTTTACGGTTATGTCAATGCGCAATCTTTCGGCCTGCTCAAATCCACCGAAGGCATGGTCATGGTGTATCTGGGCGGCATGGGATCCATTTCCGGCGTGTTGATGGCGGCGGTGGCGTTCACGCTGCTGGTGGAAATACTGCGGTTTGTCATTCCCTGGCTCAATACCGCGCTGCATTCCATCCACCTGCTGCCCGGCAATTATCAGGTGGATCAGATCTGGACCTGGGTTTTCATTCCCATGATGCTGATTTTGCTCATGCAGTTCCGTCCGGAGGGGCTGTTGGGCAACCGGGAGCTGACGGATGTTTTTCCGCGCCTGCGGCGCTGGTTCACCTGAAGCGAGCACGGGACATGTCCCTTGTTGAAATTTCCGGCCTCGCGCGGCAATTCGGCGGCTTGCAGGCGCTATCGGATTTTTCCTTTCACATCGAGGCGGGCGAACTGGTGGGCCTGATTGGTCCCAACGGGGCCGGCAAAACCACGGTTTTCAATATCGTTTCAGGTTTCTACAAACCCACGTCCGGCAGCGTGGTTTTTGACGGAAAACGGATCGACGGTCTGAAGCCACACCAGATCACCGCGCTCGGCATGGCGCGCACCTTTCAGAATATCCGGCTGTGGAACAGCATGAGCGTGCTGGACAATCTCCGCCTGGCCAGTTCCGCCTGGCTGGACTACAACTTTTGGGGCGCCATTTTGCGCACGCCGCGCTACCGGCAGGCCGAAAAAGATATCGAGCGCCATGCGCATGAAATACTGGAAATCATGGAGCTGACCGATTATGCCGCCGAGTTGCCCGCCAACCTGCCCTACGGTCTGCAACGCCGCGTGGAACTGGCGCGCGCGCTGACCAGCAAACCCAGGCTGCTGCTCCTGGACGAGCCGGCGGCGGGGCTTAATTGCGCCGATGTGGATGATTTCATCCGCCAGGTGCGCTGGATTCACGACCGGTTCAAACTGTCGATCTGGATGATCGAGCACCAGATGAAAGTCGTCACCGCCCTGTGCCAGCGGCTGACCGTGATTGATTTTGGCTGCGTCATCGCCACGGGCACGCCGGGAGAAATCCAGAATCATCCCGGCGTAATAAAAGCTTATCTGGGTGACGCGACGCTCTGATGTTACACGTAAGCAACCTGAAAGCGGCCTACGGCAAAATCGAGGCGCTGCACGGCATTTCCTTCCATGTGGAAAAAGGAGAAATCGTCACGCTGATCGGCGCCAATGGCGCTGGCAAATCCACCACGCTTAAGGCGCTAATGCGGCTGCGGCCGCCGGAAGCGCCCACGGTAACCGGCGGAGAGATTGCATTCAATGGCGTTTCCCTTCTCGGAATGCCTGCGTACCGCGTGGTTTCAAAAATCGGCATGACCCTCGCTCCGGAAGGGCGCCGTATTTTCGGCAACCTGACGGTCATGGAAAACCTGCAACTGGCTTTCTGGTCGCGCAAGGGCGAAAACGTGGACAAGGAAGTCCAGCGTATTTTCGACTTGTTCCCGCGCCTGGCGGAACGGGCGCGCCAGCGCAGCGATACCCTTTCCGGCGGCGAACAGCAAATGCTGGCCGTGGGCCGCGCGCTGATGACCAAATGCTCCGTGCTGTTGCTGGACGAACCTTCAATGGGCCTGGCGCCGCTCATCATGTACGATTTGTTCCGCACCCTGAAAAAACTCAATACCGACGAGGGGCTGACCATTATCGTTGTCGAGCAGAACGCGCATCTGGCGCTGCAAGTGGCCGACCGCGGCTATGTGCTCGATACCGGCGAAATCGTCGCCGAAGGTGCCGCGCAGGAGCTGCTGCACAAACCGGAAATCAAGACGGCTTATCTGGGCGGGTAGAGGCGAAAGATTGTTGTCTCTGCAACAGGGCCATCGCATCTGAATTTTTAAAAATCAACAAGTTGGCGATGGAACACAGATGTCATCTATCGCGTCGAAATCCAACGGGTTGATTGGAATGGAATTTAGATGCGATCACCTTGGCCTCTGCAAAGAAAAAATATATTTTCGATAGCACCTTGTCTGGACTTAGTATAGTTTTTTAGTGTAAAAATATATTAAAACCATGCAGAACGTTGAGAGCAAGCTATCAAATTTATATAACAAAACAGAACGCAGTGTTGCGTTCTGTCTGGAACTCAAGCGATGAAAGGCTTTAGCGTGGAAACCCCTTCGCAGCAAGAAATCGTCAAAGAACTGGAGCGCATTTTGCCGCGTGGC
>JAIRVJ010000135.1 GCA_031253955.1 Burkholderiaceae bacterium
CGTCGCGCTTGACGGTGGCCAGCACGCTGGCGGCCTGCTCGCCGCCCATCACGCTGATGCGGGCGTTGGGCCACATCCACAAAAAGCGCGGCGAGTACGCCCGCCCGCACATGCCGTAAGTGCCCGCGCCGAAGCTGCCGCCGATGATGACGGTGAACTTGGGCACGTTGGCCGTCGCCACCGCCGTGACCATCTTGGCCCCATGACGCGCGATGCCTTCGTTTTCGTATTTGCGCCCGACCATAAAGCCGGTGATGTTCTGCAAGAACACCAGTGGCACCTTGCGCTGGCAGCACAGTTCGATAAAGTGCGCACCCTTTTGCGCCGACTCCGAAAACAGGATGCCGTTGTTGGCGACGATGCCCACCGGCATCCCCTCGATGCGCGCAAAGCCGCACACCAGCGTCGCGCCGTAGCGCGCCTTGAACTCGTGCAGGCTGCTGTCGTCCACGATGCGGGCGATGATCTCGCGCACGTCAAAAGGCTTGCGCGTGTCGGTCGGGATGACGCCGTACAACTCCTGCGCCGCGTGGCGCGGCGGCAGCGGGGCTTGCAAGCCGCCGTGCGGGACCTTGGCGCGGTTGAGCCGCGCCACCGCCTCGCGCGCCAGCGCCAGCGCGTGCGTATCGTTGTGCGCCAGATGGTCGGCCACGCCCGATAGGCGCGTGTGCACGTCGCCGCCGCCCAGGTCTTCGCTGCTCACCACTTCGCCGGTGGCGGCCTTGACCAGCGGCGGGCCGCCCAGAAAGATGGTGCCCTGGTTCTTGACGATGATGGTCTCGTCGCTCATCGCCGGCACGTAAGCGCCGCCGGCGGTGCAACTGCCCATCACCACCGCGATCTGCGCGATGCCCTGCGCGCTCAGGTTGGCCTGGTTGTAGAAGATGCGGCCAAAGTGGTCGCGGTCGGGAAACACCTCGTCCTGATTGGGCAGATTGGCGCCGCCCGAATCGACCAGGTAGATGCACGGCAGGCGGTTCTGCTCGGCGATTTCCTGCGCGCGCAAGTGTTTCTTGACGGTCATCGGGTAATAGGTGCCGCCCTTGACCGTGGCGTCGTTGCAGACGATCATGCAGTCCACGCCCGACACGCGCCCGATGCCCGCCACCAACCCCGCCGAAGGCGCGGCGTCGCCGTACATATCGAGCGCGGCCAGCGGCGCGAGTTCCAGAAACGGCGTGCCCGGATCGAGCAGCATCTGCACCCGCACGCGCGGCAGCAGTTTGCCGCGATCCATGTGCTTTTTGCGCGCCGCCTCGCCGCCGCCTTGTTCGACCCGCGCCACGCGCGCGCGCAAGTCATCCACCAATGCGCGCATGGCCTGCGCGTTGGCCTGAAAGTCCTTTGAGCGCGGGTTGAGTTTTGAAACCAGTGTGCTGCTCATATCAAATCGCTCCTTTACTTGCGATGACTGTCGTAGTGTGGGCTATCGCGGCTCGTGCCATGATTGGCGCTCCGTGCATACCGTCGAAATCGTTCTGCTGGTGTTGATGCTGGGCGCGGTTACCGGCATTGCCGCGCGCTATCTGCCCGCCATTCCGCTGCCGCTCATCCAGATCGCGATGGGCGCGGCGCTGTCGTGGCCGCAGCATGGGCTGCACATCGCTTTCGACCCCGATCTGTTTTTGCTGCTGTTCATTCCGCCGCTGCTGTTCGCCGACGGCTGGCGCATTCCCAAACGCGAATTTTTCGCGCTCTGGTGGCCCGTGCTGCGCTTGGCGCTGGGGTTGGTGCTGGTCACGGTGCTGGGGCTGGGCGCGCTGATCCACTGGCTGATTCCGGCCATGCCGCTGCCCGTGGCGTTCGCGCTGGCCGCGGTGGTCTCGCCCACCGACGCGGTGGCGGTGTCGGCCATCACGCGCCATCTGGGCATGCCCGGCAAAACCATGAGCGTGCTCGAAGGCGAATCGCTGCTCAACGACGCTTCCAGCCTGGTCGCGCTCAAGTTCGCGGTGGCCGCCACCGTTACCGGCATGTTCTCGTGGAACCGCGCGGTGGCCGATTTCTTGTGGATCGCGCTGGGCGGTCTGGCCGCCGGAGCCGCGCTGGGCTGGGGCTACGCGCGGTTGCGCGCGCGGGTCACGCGCAAGCTCGGCGACATGGCCGCCACGCAGATGGTGGTGTTGATGCTGCTGCTGCCCTTTGCCGCTTACCTGCTGGGCGAGCACATCGGCGCGTCGGGCATTCTGGCGGCGGTGGCGGCGGGCATCGCCACCAATTTCGCCGACCTGGAACGGGGCGACTTCGTCAGCGAACGGCTGCAATCGACCAGCGCCTGGGCGATGATCGAATCGGCTTTCAACGGTGCGATATTTCTGCTGCTGGGCTTGCAACTGCCTTCGATCGTCACCACCGCGCTGGAGGCCGACCGGCCCAGCCTCTGGCATCTGACCGGCTACGTGGCGGCGCTGTCGGGCGCGCTGCTGGCCTTGCGCTGGCTGTGGTTCATGGCCGAGCTGCAAGGCCGGCGTCTGCGCGGCCACGTGCTGGAACCATTGACCGGCCAAGCCGGGCGCGACAAGTCCGTTGAGCGTTTTGCGTTGCCGGTTGAGGGTGAAACCCCTGCCTGCCGCGAACCTGTTGCCACGCCAAACGCCAGACGCCAAACGCTCAACCTTATCCGGCGTTGCCTCAAG
>JAIRVJ010000139.1 GCA_031253955.1 Burkholderiaceae bacterium
GGCAAATACCCCGCCATCCTGCGCGACGAAACCGTGGGCGCCGAAGCCTCGCGCGTGCTGGCCGACGCACAAGCCATGCTCGCAAAAATCGTCGAACAACGCTGGCTCACCGCCCACGCCGTGGTGGGCTTCTGGCCCGCCCACAGCGTGCGCGATGACGACATTGAGCTTTACGCTGACGAAACGCGCCAGCACGCCGTGCTCACCTGGCACGGCCTGCGCCAGCAAACCGCAAAAGAGCCGGACGCGCAAGGCCACATGCGCCCCAGCCGGTGTTTGGCCGACTTCATCGCGCCGCGCCGTCCTTCACCCTCTCCTCTCCCCGAAGGAGGAGAGGACCGTTCACCCCCCCTCCCGCTTGCGGAAGAAGGTTGGGGAGAGGGCTGCGACTACATCGGCGCCTTCGCCTGCACCGCCGGCTTGGGCGTGGACGCCAAGGAAGCCGAATTTCTGGGCAAGCACGACGACTACAGCGTCATCCTGCTCAAGGCCCTAGCCGACCGCCTGGCCGAAGCCTGCGCCGAATGGCTGCACCAGCGCGTGCGCACCGACTGGTGGGGCTACGCCAGCGGCGAGCAGTGGAGCGCCCAAGACCTCATCGGCGAACGCTACCAGGGCATCCGCCCCGCCCCCGGCTACCCGGCCTGCCCCGGCCACCGTGTGAAAAAACCGCTCTTTGCCCTGCTCGGCGCGCACGACATCGGCATGCACCTGAGCGAACATTACGCCATGCTCCCCGCCGCCAGCGTCAGTGGCTTTTACTTCAGCCACCCGCAAGCGCGCTACTTCAGCATCGGAAAAATCGGGCGCGACCAAGCCATCGACCTAGCCGAACGCAGCGGCGCGGAACTGGCCGAAGTGGGACGCGCGCTGGCGGCGCAGCTTGATTCATGAACCTGCTCTCATCGCTTCGCCCGCCGCCGCGCCAGTGGTGGTTTGTTGCCGCACTGGTGGCGCTGCCCTTGCTGGTCCATGCGCCGTTCCTGCTAGGCATTCTGACGATTGACCCCTTGCCCTACGTGGCCCGGACAGGCGAGGCGATTGCCCAGTGGAAAAAAGGTGTGCCGTTCAACGACCCCAACGTGGGCTGGCAAGCGCAGGCGCTGGGCAAGCTATCGGCGGACTTGTGGCTGTCCGGGGAAGTGCCATGGTGGAACCCCTACAACGGGGCCGGCCTGCCGCTGGCCGCCGAAGCGCAGCCCGGATCGTTTTTTCTGCCCTTCGTTTTGCTGTACCACTTCCGCCTGGGCATCGTCTGGGTGGCTGTCCTGCTGCAAATCATCGCGGGGCTTGGCACCTACGCCCTGCTGCGCAAAATCCGCCTGACCGCGCTGGCGGCCTTCGTCGGCGCGCTGCTCTACGAATTCAACGGCACCTTCGCATGGCACGGCGCGCCCGCCATCACGCCGATTGCCTTTTTGCCGCTTTTGCTGCTGGCCATCGAGCATCTGCACGCGCGGGTGCAAACAGACAGGCCAGGAGGATGGATCTGGATCGCGCCCGTGCTGGCCTGGTCGCTGTATGCCGGTTTTCCGGAAACGGCCTACATCAACGGCCTGCTCGCGGGCGTTTGGGTTTTGGCGCGCGGGGCCGATCTGGCGCGCGCCAGGTGGCTGCCGTACGTTCGCGGCCTGCTGTACGGCGTGGGATGCGGGCTGCTTCTGAGCCTGCCCATGGTCGTTCCGTTTTTCGAAATGATCAGCCTTTCCTACATTGGCGACCACGATGGCGCATTTGCCCACGTCTCCATGCCCTTGGCGTCGGCCACCCATTCGCTCATGCCGTGGCTCTTTGGCCCGACCCTGGCCTACAGCGACATCCACAACGCCGTGCTCCTGAGTTGGATTTGGAGCGGCGGGTATCTTCCCGCCTTGCAGGTTGTGGTGGCTCTGCTGGGGGTGTGGCTGGCGCCGCGGAAACTGAGTTTCTTCCTGCTCGGATGGATGGCGCTGTGTCTTGGCAAAAGTTTTGACTGGCGGCCCATCAGCGATCTCGTCAATCTGATTCCGATGGTGACATCCGCGGGATTTGCCCGCTATGCGCCGCCTTCGTGGGAAATGGTCGGCGCGGTTTTGTGCGCGCTGGCGATCCATGCCATGCAGCAGACGCAGACCCCGTGGGACAAGCGCCGTTCCGCGATCACCGTGCTTGCGGTGTGGGGCGTCAGCGCATGGTTGCTGTATGAAACCGCCGATCCGATCAAGGCCGTGCTGCGGCGCGACTGGGCGCCGTGGCTGGCCATCGTCTGGCTGGCCGTTTCGATCGGCTCGGCTCTTGCCGTTTTTCTGCTGGCAAAAAAACAGGCCTTTCGAGCAAGGGGGCTGGCCTGTCTGCTGATCGTGGATGCCCTGCTGGCCTTCGTCATGCCCTTGGGCAGCAGCGGCCCACGCATGCCGCCGACGGGCGAAGGGGTTGCCTGGTTGCAGCGCTCCCAAATCGGCTTCCAGCGTATTTACGGCATGGGTCCGATCGCGGCCAACTACGGCGCCTATTTCAAGCTGCCGCAGATCAATCACAACTACCTGCCAGCGCCGAATGCCTGGCTGTCGTTTGTTCGTGACAGCCTGTATCCCCAGGCCGACAGCATCAGTTTCTTCAGCTTTTGTGACGACCCTAATCCCGCCATGGCGCTGAATGCCGCGGCGGCCCTGCGCAAAAACCTTGCGGCCTACGAGCGAATCGGGGTTCGGTACGTCGTTGTCAAACCGGGGTTCGAGCTTTTCACTGATGTGATGAAAACCGAACATGCCGACGGCCACCGTCCGCTTGCCCTGGACAGCGTGCCCGCCCTCACCGTGAACCTGCCGCTTTCCGAACAAGCACGTGGCAGGACTGTCGATCAGATTTCGGTCATGCTGGGCAACTACGGCAGCACAGCGAATGGAAAACTGCGCGTGCAAGTCTGCCACGCAGCCATGTGTGTGGAAGGCGAGCGCCCCTTGTCCGAGTCCATCGACAACAGCGCCTTTGCCATCGCGCTCGATCGTCCGTTGCCGGTCACCGGCGAATCCACGCAGCCTGCGGCGTTGGCGATCCGGATTTGGCAGGAAGCCGCCACGCACCCGGCGGCCATCTGGATGTGGCCGTTGCCACAAAACGCCACGGGCCAGGGTCTGACTGTCCACGCCATACCGGACGAGTTCGCGGGCATGGGGCCGAAGCTGGAAATACGGTATGCACAAGACGAACACATGCCCCCACGGGTCTATCAGGGGCGCGACATGGACATCTACGAACTGCAGCACCCCGCACCGTATTTCGAGACAAGTGACGCGCGCTGCCAGCTTGTCCCGGCCTCGCGCCTCCGGTTGTCCATTCAATGCCCGTCCGCGACCACGCTTACGCGCAAGGAAATGCACTACCCCGGATGGCGGGCCAGCATCGACGGACGCGACACGCCCATCACCGTACAAGATGGCCTGCTCCAGAGCGTGCAGGTGCCAAAAGGCAAGCACCTGATCGTTTTCAGCTACACCCCCAGCTATCGCCCGCTGTGGCTGGGCGGATTTCTGACCGGCGTGGCGATCCTGCTTCTGAACTTTTGGCGCGCGTTCAGGAACTGGCGTGGGCGTGCCGCCGGGTAACATTGTGGATTGAAAACACGCATCCGCCATGAGCCTTCCACTGAGCCTGTTGACTTTTTTGTGTGTGCTGTGCATCGCCATCGGTCAGCTCCTGTTCAAAAAAACCGCCACCACCTTGCCGGACACGCTGTCCGTTTCGGCACTGCTGCTCAACGGCTGGCTGATGGCGTCGCTGATCCTTTACGGGCTGACCACGCTGGGCTGGGTGTGGATCCTGCGCCATGCGCCGCTGCATCTGGCCTACCCTTTCATGGGGCTGGCCTTTCTCATCGTGCCGGTGCTGGCATGGCTGTTTCTGGGCGAGCCGCTGCATTGGCACACGCTGGCCGGCGGGGCGCTCATCATGGCGGGCGTGGTGCTGGCTTCAAGGGTCTGAACCATGCGCATCGCCGTCGCTATTCCCTGCTACAAGGTCACGCGGCACGTGCTGGGCGTGATTGAGGCCATCGGCCCCGAAGTGGCGGTGATTTACGCCGTCGATGACGCCTGCCCCGACGGCAGCGGCAGCTTGATCGAAGAGCGCTGCCGCGACCCGCGCGTGCGCGTGCTGCGCCACCCCGAAAACCGCGGCGTGGGCGGCGCGGTCGTCACGGCGTACCAGGCAGCCTTGGCCGACGGCATGGACATCGTCGTCAAGATCGACGGCGACGGCCAGATGAACCCGGCGCTGATTCCGCTGCTGGTGCGCGCCATCGTGCGCGGCAAGGCCGACTACACCAAGGGCAACCGCTTCTACCGGCCCGAGTCGCTACGCGGCATGCCGGCGGCGCGGCTGGCGGGCAACGCGGCGCTGTCGTTCATCAACAAACTGAGCACCGGCTACTGGCCCATCATGGACCCGGCCAACGGCTACACCGCGATCCACGCCGCGGTGCTGCGCAAGATCCCGCTCGACAAGCTGGAGCGCCGCTATTTTTTCGAGAGTGACATGCTCTACCACCTGAACATCATCCGCGCGGTAGTGCACGACGTGCCGATGGACGCGGTGTACGCCGACGAGCAGTCCAACCTGAAGATCGCGCGCGTGCTGCCGGAGTTTATGTTCAAGTACATGCAGCGTTTCTTCAAGCGCTATGTGTACGTCTATCTGCTGCGTGATTTCAACCTCGGCTCAATCTACAGCCTGTTCGGCGCCCTGCTGTGCCTGTTCGGCCTGATCTTCGGTCTGTCCCACTGGGTGCATAGCGCGGCCACGGGCCAGCCGGCCACCAGCGGCACAGTCATGCTGGCCACGCTGCCGGTGCTGATCGGAATCCAGTTGCTGATCGCTTTTCTGCACCACGACGTCAGCCACGTGCCCACCGAGCCGCTGGTGGGCGAACTCGGCGATGGCGCGGCGGATCGACCGTGACCCGCACCACCCCGCGCCAGTTGCTGCTGTTTGCCGTCGCCGGCGTGATCGGGCTGGCGGTGGACATGGGGGTGCTGTATCTGCTGGCGCCTCTGCTGGCGCATGGGTTTGCTCCGCCGTTCAACTGGTACGCGGCGCGCGTGCTTTCTTTCATCTGCGCGGCCACGGCCACGTGGCTATTCAACCGCCGCTTCACTTTTGCCGGCGCGCGGGCCGCCTCGCTCTGGCGCCAGTGGCTGGCTTATCTGAGCGCCATGCTGGGCGGCGCGGCGGTCAATTACGCTGTTTATGTACTGGCCCTGCGCCTGCTGGCTGAGCCGCTGGGTTTGCTGGCCCCGGCGGCGAGCGTGGCGCTGGGCAGCTTGGCGGGCATGGGCGTCAACTTTCTGTCGGCGCGGCACCTGATCTTCCGGCGGCGGTAGAGCGCAGCGCCTGCTGCATGGCATCCAGCGAGACTTCGGTGCGGGGGGCGACCGCCGCGCGTTCGGGCGCGCCCAGCGCGTGGCCGTAGATGATCTCAAAGCTCAAGGCCATGGGCGCTTGCCGCGAGCCGCCGCGCAGTTCTTCGTCCATTGCGCGCAGCAGATTTGCGCGCCAAGCGCGTGTGCGCAAGCCGGCGAAGCGGCCCGGGTGCAGGTTGCGGCCGAGTTCGCGCAATTCGGCCAACAGGCGTTCGTGGGTGGCAAAAGTGAGGGTGATCCGCTCCATATCCATCACCGGCTCGGCAAAACCGGCAGCCAGCAGCATGTCGCCCAGATCGTGCATATCGGTAAAGTGCTGCGCCGCTTCGCCCCAGCCGTGGCGCCGGTACAGGGCGCGCAACTCGCGCAGCGTGTCCGGCCCCAGGCAGGAAAACATGAGAAACCCGCCCGCCGCCAGCGCCCGCCGCCACTGCTCCAGCAGCGCCGCCGGTTCGCTGATCTGGTGCAGCAGCATGTTGGCCCACACCAGATGCAGACTGCCCGGCGGCGGCACGTTCTGCGGCAGTGCAAGCTCCCGGCGTATGAACGGCGATACTTTGTTTTTGCTAGCGCATTGCCCATGTTCTGCATAGTCTGAAACCAGAAAACACTCCGCATCCGGGTAATGCGCCGCCACCTGCGCGTGCCCTTCGCGCCCGCCGCGTTCGGGCGACCAGTCGGCCCAGCGTTGCACGGGCAGGCGGATGAAGGCCAGCCGCTCGGCCATCCGGCGCGCCACTTCTTCATGCAGCCACGGCGCGTCGCCGCCAGCCAGCCGCGCCCAGCGCACGGCGGCGCGGGGATCGGGCCAGCGTTGAGCGTTGGGCGTTGAGCGTTGAGCTTTGAGCGTTGGAGGTTGAGCCATGATGCACGCAGAAGCAGGCGCTCAATATACTTCGCGCTCCGCTTGCCGGAGATAAGGGCATTACCTTTTTGCGGCAAACAGCCTCCGGCACGCTCAACGCCAATCACTCAACGCCTATGGGCCTGCTCACGCGCCTTTTGCCTCCTTTTGCCGATCTCGCCGGGCGGCTCGCGCCCGCGCATTGGCTGCCTAGCCAGTGCCTGATCTGCCGCGCCTGGCCCGCCACGCCCGCTTGTCCCGCGTGCCGGGCGCGTTTTGCGCCCGCCATGCCGCGCTGCCGCCATTGCGCCCAGCCGCTGCCGCAAACCGCCGGCCCGGTGTGTGGGCAGTGCCTGCGCAAGCCGCCGCCGCTGGCGCATTGCGTGGTGGCCGTCAGTTACGGCTGGCCGTGGCAAGGCTGGGTGGCGCAGTTCAAGTTTCACGACGCCACGGGGCTGGCCGGCCCGATGGCCGAACTGATGGCCGCCGCCCCCGGCGCGCACGCGCTGCTGGCCGCCGCCGACGCGCTGACGCCCGTGCCGCTGGCCCGCGAGCGCCTGGCCGAGCGCGGCTACAACCAGGCGCTGCTGCTGGCGCGCAAGCTGGCGGCGCGCAAAACCCGCCCCGGCCTGCTGCTGCGCACGCGACCCACCCCGGCGCAGCATGGGCTGCCGCGCCCGCAGCGCCTGCGCAACGTGCGCGGCGCATTCACCGCCCCGCCGGAGCAAGCCGTGGCCGTGGCCGGCAAACGTCTGTTGCTGATCGACGACGTGCTCACCACCGGCGCCACCTTGCGCGCCGCCGCCCAGGCGCTGCTCAAAGCCGGTGCGGCGCAGGTCGATGCGCTGGTTTTCGCCCGCACGGATTAGCTTCGTTGAGTGTCGAGCGTTTGGCGCTTGGCGTAAAAACAGAAATCCCCGCGCAAAACGCTCAACGCTTCATTCCATTTCTCAATCAATCGAGTACGCGAAGGCGAAGCACAGACCGTGCTGTGGCACGGCAAGCGCAACCGGCAAAGTCATCGGTTGATTTAGAAATGGCATAACCTCCTCACCATGTTCCACATCGTTCTGGTCGAGCCCGAAATCCCGCCCAACACCGGCAACGTGATCCGGCTGGCGGCCAACACCGGCTGCACGCTGCATCTGGTGGAGCCGCTGGGTTTTGCCATGGACGACAAGCTGCTGCGCCGTGCCGGGCTGGATTACCACGAATACGTGCGGGCGCAGCGCCATCCCGATTGGGCCGCGCTGCTGGAGCGCGAGCGCCCTGCCCCCGATCGCGTGTTCGCCCTGACCACCCGTGGCGCGCGCTGGGTGCACGCGGCGCGCTTTGCCGCCGGCGACTGGCTGGTGTTCGGCGCCGAAACGCGCGGCCTGCCGCCCGCCGTGCGCGCATCCATCGCGCCCGCGCAGCACCTGCGCCTGCCCATGCGCGCCGGCCAGCGCAGCCTGAACCTCTCCAACGCCGTGGCCGTCACCGTGTTCGAGGCGTGGCGGCAGTTGGGGTTTGCGGGGGTGGGAGAGGTTGAGCGGTGAGTGCTTTGCGCCGCGCGTCGATTTCGTCATTCCCGCGCAAGCCGGAACTGGGCGGGAATGACGAATCTGAGGTACGTTGCCAATCAGGCCAAAACCCTGAAAAACACATACGGCGCTTTGGCGTATAGCTATCAATCTGGAAGTTATCGCGCTCAACGCCCAACACCCAACGCTCAACCTCCTCTCAAACGAAATACCGGTACACCGGCTCGGCCACGCACGCGGGCTTGTCGGCGCCTTCGCGCTCGATGGTGCATTTCCAGGTCACTTGCCGGCCGCCTTCGATAGGCGCGGCTTCCAGCAGCTCGGCGCGCATCCGCAGCCGGCTGCCCACCGGCACCGGCGACATGAAGCGCACCTTGTTACAGCCGTAGTTGATGCCCATGCACTTGTTGCGCACGTCCAGCGAACGGGCAAAAAAACCCGGCAGCAGCGACAGCGTGAGGTAACCGTGCGCGATGGTGGCGCCAAAAGGACCGCTCTTGGCGCGCTGCGGATCGACGTGAATCCATTGATGATCGCCCGTGGCGTTGGCGAACTGGTCGATGTGCTCTTGCGTCATCACGTACCAGTCCGTGACCAGAATTTCCTGCCCGGCGCGGGCGGCCAGATCGTCCAGAGTGTCGAAAATTATCATGGGTTGCTTTCTTCCTTGCCAATGAGTCATTCATCCAGCCACCGGCACAGGCTGCGCCACTGCTCCAGATCGCGCTCCACCCGGCCCGGGGCGATGTCAAACAGCGTCAGCCCGCGCGCGGCCAGTTGCACGTAATTCTGCGTGGGCCGCAACATGCCAACCACCGGCAGGCCCAGGGTTTCGACAAAGTGGTGCAACTGCTCGGCGGCCCGCGTGCGCTCATCCACCCGCATACCGACGATGCCGACCCGAGGCGGCTGGCCGCCGCCTGCGGCGGTTTCGGCTAACTGATCGAGAAATGCGCGCGTGGCGTAGATATCGAAGATGCTCGGCTGCACCGGCACCAGCACCTTGCCCGCCAGCGCCGCCACCAGCTTCAAGTTCTTGCCATGCAGCCCGGCGGGCGTATCCAGCACCACGTGCGTCGTGCCCTTGGGCGGGCGGGAGATGTGGTCGCGCGCCAGATCCCACGCCGCAATGGGCCGCGCCTGCGGCGGGCGCAGCCCAAGCCACAGGCGCGAAGACTGCTGCCGGTCCACATCCCCCAGCATCACCGCATGCCCGCGGCTGGCCCAATAACCCGCCACATGCGCCGCCAGCGTGGATTTGCCCACGCCACCCTTGGGATTGGCCACCACCAGCACCGGCATCAGTTGCTCCTTGCAAGACTTGCTGGGAGCGATGTTATAGCGGTTCCCAAAAATTTTCAGACGCGAAGACGAGCCGCAGACAGTACGAGTAGTACGGCAAGGCGAAGGCGACAAAGTATGAGAATTTTTGGGAACCGCTATAAGGCAACAAGGTGGAGCATTTGGCGTGGAAAGCTGCGCGCGTCAGCCGGCGTCAGTGTGTGGCGCGGCTTTGGCGGAAGCCGATCCGGTGACGGGCTGGCTTTCGAGCCAGCGGCGCACGCGCTTGGCGTCGGCAATGCGGCTGGACTTGCCGGACGAGTCCAGAAACACCATGATGAGCTTGCGCCCGGCTATGCGCGCCTGCATGACCAGGCAGTGGCCGGCTTCGGAGATGTAGCCGGTTTTTTGCAGGCCGATGGCCCATTGCGGATCGCGCACCAGCCGGTTGGTGTTTTTGTATTGGAGCAGCCGCTCACCCGCAGCCACTTCGTAATTGGCGGTGGTGCTCAACTGGCGCAGCAGCGGGTCTTCGTGCGCGGCGGCGACCAGAATCGCCAAGTCGGCGGCGCTGGAACGGTTGCCGCTGGAAAGGCCGGTCGGCTCCACGTAGTGCGTGTCTTTCATGCCGAGCATGATGGCGCGCGCGTTCATGAGGGCGACAAAGCGGTTCATGCCGCCGGGGTAGGTGCGGCCCAGCGCGTGGGCGGCGCGGTTTTCGCTGGACATGAGGGCCAGATGCAGCAGTTCGCCGCGCGTGAGGGTGGCGCCCACGCCCAGGCGCGAGCGGCTGCCTTTTTCGGTGTCCACGTCGTCCTGGGTGATGGCGATGGCCGCGTCCATCGGCAGGGCCGCATCGGAGATGATGAGACCGGTCATCAGCTTGGTCAGCGAGGCGATGGGCTGCACGGCGTGGTCGTTCTTGGCCAGCAGGGTCTGGCCGGTGTCCTGGTCGATCACCAGCGCCGCGCCGGATCGCAGCAGTACCGGATCGCCGGGGGCGGCGCGGCTGCTGGCGCCTTCTTCCAGATGTTCCAGCGGCGCGCGGGCGGCGCTTGCGTAAATCGCCGGCGGTTCGTAGCGGGAGCGTTCGAGCTTGCCGCCGCCTGCGCGCGGCGCTTGCCGGGCGGCCAGTGCGGCGTGCTGCCGCTTGTGCCCTCGCGCCGGAAACGCAGCCACGCGGGCGTTGCCGTGTTTTTTGGCCGCCGGCTTGCCGTGCACGGCCACCTTTGCAGGCTTGGCGGTCTTGGCCGTTACCTTGGCTGTATTTGTTTTACCGGTAGCCACCGGGCGAGCGACTGCGTGCTTGCTGTGCGATGGGCTGCCCGCTGCCAAGGCATGACCGGCGGGCAGAGCCAGCAGCAAGGCCGCCAGCCAAGGCAGCAGCCTTAACTGCTGCCACCTGCCCCACTTCAGAACCCCTAAGAACGTGTTTGCGATCTCGGCGCGAGGTGTGCGGGATGCGGATTGGGATGGGCTGCAAGGCGCAAGCCGCCGCCAATGGCCCGTGCCATTGGTAAGGATTGCAACGCCGCAGACCGCCCAAGCCCGCGCCCGCACGCCCGCGCCAGGATCGCAAACACGTTCTAACTGCATTGTCGGCTCCGCACGTTTGTTACCCAAGAATCACAGTGTAGCCGATCAGATTTTTCAATGCAAGATCAACGGGTTATGGTCATTTTCTAAAGTTTTAGATTATGAACACTAGCCTTGCGCCGCGACCCGTTCAGCTTTGCCGTGTAACTTGTTGAGCGCGCTCAGATAAGCCTTGGCGGAGGCGACGACGATGTCGGGATCAGCCCCCACTCCGTTGACCACCCGGCCGCTGTTTTGCAGCCGCACGGTGACTTCGCCCTGGCTTTCGGTGGAACCGCTGATGGCGTTGACCGAATACAGCACCATCTCGGCCCCGCTGCGCACGTGCGATTCGATGGCTTTGAGCGAGGCGTCTACCGGCCCGTTGCCGTCGGATTGGCCGTGCACTTCCTTACCGCCGACGGTGAACACGATGTGCGCGTGCGGCATTTCGCCCGTCTCGCTGTGCTGCGCGAGGCTAACGAAGCCGTACTGCTCTTTTTCGGCGGTCATGCTCTCGTCGTTGACCAGCGCGAGGATGTCTTCGTCGAAAATTTCGCTCTTGCGGTCGGCCAGTTCCTTGAAGCGGGCGAAAGCGGCCATGATCTCGCCTTCGGACTCCAGCATCACGCCCAGTTCTTGCAGGCGCAGCTTGAAGGCGTTGCGCCCGCTGAGCTTGCCCAGCACGATCTTGTTGGCGCTCCAGCCCACGTCCTGGGCGCGCATGATCTCGTAGGTGTCGCGCGCCTTGAGCACGCCGTCCTGGTGAATGCCGCTGGCGTGCGCGAAGGCGTTGGCGCCGACCACCGCCTTGTTGGGCTGGATCACGAAGCCGGTGGTGTGGCTGACCATCTTGCTGGCCGGCACGATCTGCGCGGCGTCGATGCCCACGTCAAGCCCGAAATAATCCCGGCGCGTTTTGACGGCCATCACCACTTCTTCCAGCGCGCAGTTGCCCGCACGCTCGCCCAGGCCATTGATGGCGCATTCGATCTGGCGCGCGCCGCCGACCATCACTCCCGCCAGTGAGTTGGCCACCGCCAGACCCAGATCGTTGTGGCAGTGCACCGACCAAATGGCCTTGTCGCTGTTGGGTACCTTCTCGCGCAGGGTTTTGATGAACTGGCCATACAACTCAGGAATGGCATAGCCCACGGTGTCGGGCACGTTGATGGTGGTCGCGCCTTCCTTGATGGCCGCTTCGATCACGCGGCACACAAAATCAAGCTCGCTGCGCGAACCGTCCTCGGTGCTGAACTCCACATCGTCCGTCAGATTGCGCGCAAAGCGCACCGCCAGCTTCGCCTGCTCGTACACCTCATCGGGCGTCATGCGCAGCTTTTTCTCCATGTGCAGCGGGCTGGTCGCAATGAAGGTGTGGATGCGCGCGCGCGCGGCGTCCTTGAGCGCCTCGGCGGCGCGGGAAATATCGCGGTCGTCAGCGCGTGCGAGGGAACACACCGTCGAATCCTTGATCGCGCGGGCAATCGCCTGCACGCACGCGAAGTCGCCGTTGGAACTGGCGGCAAAACCGGCCTCAATCACGTCCACCTTCAGCCGCTCCAGTTGCCGGGCGATGCGCAGCTTCTCCTCGCGCGTCATGCTGGCGCCGGGCGACTGCTCGCCGTCGCGCAAGGTGGTGTCGAAAATGATGAGCTTGTCAGCCATGTCGTGAACTCCTAAAACCAGCAACCCCGAAAAAACAAAACGGCCCGTCGCTGGAGCAAACGGGCCGTGAGAATCGGGAACGTAAAAAAACGCGCGCCCCACTAGCCCGTGCCGGGTAGCAGCAGCGCCAGCAAACCAGCCAAGCCCACGCAGAACCGCGCGGCCTGAAGGCCAGTAACGGGGCGCGGTGCTTGGAAAGTGTGCATTGAGGCAGTTTAGCACACGGTAAAAGCCAGGGCGTGCATTCCGCTGGCGTGGCGTCCGCCGTCAATCATGCAACCCGCGCTCGTCTGGCTCGTCGGTGGAGGTGCTCACGATGCTGGCGTGCTGGCCGCGCGCTTTGCGCACGGCGTAGACCACGTAGCCGGAAAGCGCGTAGGCCACGAAGATCAGGAACAGCACGGTGGCCGGTTCGATGTTGACCACTGCCAGCAGCAACGCGGCGGCCACCAGCACCACGAACGGCACGCTGCGGCGGCCGCCGAAATCCTTGAAGCTGTAGTAGGGAATGTTGGTGACCATGGTCAGTCCCGCGAATAGGGTGACGCCGAACATCAGCCAGGAAAAATCGCCGCGCGCCACGCGCGCCCCGCCCAGCGCGTTGATGAGCTGGTGAAACAGCGGCACGGCCCGGTGTGTGTCCACCACCGCCACCGTCAGCCAGACGAAGCCGGCCACCAGCGCCGCCGCCGCTGGCGAGGGCAGGCCCTGAAAATAACGCTTGTTGACCACGCCGGTGTTCACGTTGAAGCGCGCCAGCCGCAGCGCCGCGCAGGCGCAATAGACGAAGGCGGCGATCCAGCCCCAGCGCCCCAGCGGGCGCAGCGCCCATTCATAAGCGATCAGCGCCGGAGCCGCCCCAAAGCTCACCATGTCGGCCAGTGAATCCATCTGCTCGCCAAAGGCGCTTTGCGTGCCGGTCATGCGGGCCACGCGGCCATCCAGTCCGTCGAACACCATGGCCACGAACACGCCCGCGGTGGCCAGATCGAAGCGCCCGTTCATCGCCATCACGATGCCGTAAAAACCGCCGAACAGCGCGATCAGCGTAAT
>JAIRVJ010000012.1 GCA_031253955.1 Burkholderiaceae bacterium
GGCAGCGGTGCTGGGCGCGGAAAAATCCGGCAAACCAGCGGCGCTCGCAGCGCTGCAGGCGAGAAAGTTCAGCGGCTGGGCGGCGGCTGACGCGCTTGGGTGAATTTTGCAGGGGCGACTAATGAGGTCCTGGTGCGGCGAGAAAGTGTCTTAAGGCAGCGTTTCCCAGTCGGGGAAAAGAACCGCGCGCAGCTCGGGCGCGAAAAAGGCCAGTTCGTCTTGCAAACGCCCCGCGCATCGCTCGCGTCGGCGGTGAAGACGGCTATCAGCCCTTGGCCGCGTTGCGCCAGTTGCGCCAGTTGCGCCAGCAAAAGCGCATCGGCGGAACCGGGCGGCCGCGCCAGCGCATGGCGCTTGCCGGGGGTGAGCTTGGGCAGTTGCATGAAGGGCGGATGGGCGTCAGGCAGCAATGTCAGATTAGAGAGTATTCTCATTTTTTTCAGTGCACGATAAAATTCAAAGATAAATATGGGTTTTTCCAATATTGTGTAACGGCACGCAGCTATCACAACGATAGCGCACGGGCAAGCATTCTCTGCCCGTGCGCCGTGTCCTATGCCTAGCGTTCAGCGTTTGACTTCGTTCAGCGTTGTTAAGCTTGGACTGCCAGCGTTTCAACCCTTTGAACTCCCATGAACCAGACTCCCGCATCCGCCCAAGAGGGCGATTGGTCCGAAATGATCGAGAACGTCACTTTCGACGAGCTGCGCATCGGCCAGTCGGCCCAGCTCACGCGCACGCTCGCCATGAACGACGTTCTGGCTTTCGCCGCCGTATCGGGCGACATCAACCCCGCGCACCTGGATCCGGACTATGCCGCCGGTACGCAGATGCGCACCATCGTTGCGCATGGCATGTGGACCGGCACGCTCTTTTCCGCCGTGTTCGGCAACCAGTTGCCGGGGCTTGGCACGATCTACCTGGAGCAGAGCCTGCGCTTCCGGCGTCCGGTGCGGGTGGGCGACACGATCACCGTGCGCGTGGTGGTGCGCGCCAAGCTGGAGGAGAAAAAGCACGTCGAATTCGATTGCACGGTCAGCAACCAGCATGGGGAAACCGTGGTGACCGGTGCCGCCCGCGTACTGGCCCCCACGCGCAAACTGCGCCACGCACGCATGAAACTGCCGGCATTCAAGCTGCTTGAAGTACCCCAGGTTCCCGAAGTCTTGGCGGCCTGAAAGCTGCGCTCAACCCGTGCGCCGCACGCGCCGCAGCTCGTCGAGGATGAGGCCGATGGCGCCCACGGTGATGGCGCTGTCGGCCAGGTTGAAGGCGGGAAAGTGTCCGCCTTGAAAGAGAGGGGTCAGAAAGCGCCAGTGGAAGTCCAGGTAATCGACCACGTAGCCGTGCAGGCTGCGGTCGATGAGGTTGCCCACGGCTCCGCCTAGGATCATGCACAGCGAGAAGGCAAACAGTTTCTGGCCCGCGTGCGAGCGCAGCAGCCAGACGATGAGGATGGACGCCGCCAGCGCCAGCGCGGTGAAAAGCCAGCGCTGCCAGCCGCCGGCGCCGGCCAGAAAAGAAAAGGCCGCGCCGCTGTTGTGCGCGCGCATGAGGTTGAAAAAGCCGGTGACGCGCACTGTTTCGCCAAGCTGCCAGTGGCCCGCGATGAGCCACTTGGCGAGCTGGTCGAGCGTCACCACCAGCGCCGCCACCGTGAGCCAGAGGCTGAATAGACTGCGTTTCATTTTTTCCCTCGTCATTCACGCGAAGTTCTCGCCTGCGCGCACTGCTGCCCGGAATAGATGGCCAAGGCCCGCCGGAAAGTGTTGTGCGGCATAGAGAAGTGGGGGTTGTTTGCGCAGACCCGGCTCAATCTTTGCGTTTTTCTCCTTTCCCAGTTTACGGGGGAAGGCCGGGATGGGGGTGGCAGCGCATCCAAAAGCCGGGCGCTTGTATCAGCGCTGCCGACCCCCACCCCAACCCTCTCCTGCAAGCGGAGGAGGGGGCAATACCGGCCTGCTTGATGCCGTGCGCAACTGATCAACTGGCATGGAAATTTATTCCGGACAGTAGCGCGCTTTCGCGGGAATGACAGGGAATCCATCGACGTTGGTTTTGAAATGATGCTCATGGATTCCCGCCTGCGCGGGAATGACGATTTCCATGGTGGGTTTCTTCTCATCTTGAACGCGGATTGGGATCATGCGATGCGGCGCATTTCGCCCGCGCCGTACAGGTTGCTCACGCAGCGCGCGCACAGCCAGGGGTGAGCGGGGTCCTGGTTCACGTCATCGCGCCAGTGCCAGCAACGCTCGCACTTGGGCGCTGTGACGGCGTTAGCCCTTACGGCAAGGTGATCGCCCGCTTTCAATTCAATAGCAGAAACGATGAACGCGAATTTCAGATCGTCGCCCAGCGATGCCAGCAGCGCGTGGTCTTCCGGCCCGGCGGTCAGTTCGATTTGCGCTTGCAGCGAGGAGCCGACTGCGCCTTGCGTGCGCAGCGCCTCGATTTCCTTGTTCACTGCGTCGCGCAGTTCGCGGATGCGCGACCATTTGACCAGCAGCGCCTCATCAGGCGTGCCCAGGTCGCCGTAAGTGGCGCAAAAAATCGACTGGCCGCGCTGCCCGGCGGGCGCGGCTAGCTGCCACGCTTCCTCGGCGGTAAATGACAGGAACGGCGCGATCCAGCGCAGCATGGCTTGCGTGATGTGCCACAGCGCCGTTTGCGCGCTGCGGCGGGCCAGCGAATTAGCCTTGGTGGTGTACAGGCGATCCTTGAGCACGTCCAGATAGAACGCGCCCAGATCCTCGCTGCAATAGACCTGCAGCTTGGCGACCACCGGGTGAAATTCATAGACCTTGTAATGCGCCAGCACCTCGGCCTGCAACTGCGCGGCGCGGGCCAGCGCGTGGCGGTCGATTTCCAGCATTTCGTTGAGTGGCACGGCATCGCGCGCGATATTGAAGTCGCTCGTGTTGGCGAGCAGAAAACGCAGCGTGTTGCGGATGCGCCGGTAGCTATCGACCACGCGCGCCAGGATTTTGCCGTCGCCCGCGATGTCGCCCGAATAGTCGCTGGCGGCTACCCACAGGCGGATGATTTCGGCGCCGAGCTTTTTGCCCACATCTTGCGGGTCGATGCCGTTGCCCAGCGATTTGCTCATCTTGCGGCCTTGGGCGTCCACCGTGAAGCCGTGCGTGAGCAGGCCCCGGTACGGCGCGCGCCCGTGGATGGCGCACGCCAGCAGCAGCGAGGAATGAAACCAGCCGCGGTGCTGGTCGTGCCCTTCCAGATACAGATCGGCCTCCGGGCCGCTGTCGTGGCGGTTGCCGGGGTGCGTGCCGTGCGCGCCCAGCACGTGCCAGAAGGTAGAGCCGGAGTCGAACCACACTTCCAGAATGTCGCTGCTCTTGGCGTAGTGCGGCGCGTCTTGGGCGCCAAGAATTTCTTCGGCGCTGACGCGGCTCCACGCCTCGATGCCGCCGCGCTCGACAATGGCCGCGGCCTGGTCCAGAATTTTCATCGTGCGCGGGTGCAACTGGCCCGTTTCCTTGTGCAGGAAAAACGGAATCGGCACGCCCCAACTGCGCTGGCGCGAGATGCACCAGTCGGGCCGGCCCGCGATCATGTCGTACAGCCGCGCCTTGCCTCCCGCCGGGTAGAACCGCGTGTGCTCGATGGCCTCCAGTGCTATCTGGCGCAGCGTTTTAGCGGGCTTGTCGCCGGGCTTGGTGAACACGCCTTCGCCCTCATCCATGCGCACGAACCACTGCGCGGCGGCGCGGTAGATCACCGGCGACTTGTGCCGCCAGCAATGCGGGTAGCTGTGCGTGATGGTGGCAGTCGCCAGCAGCCGCCCCGCGTCGCGCAGGGCGGCGATGATGGCGGGCGTGGCCTGCCAGATCGACTGGCCGCCAAACAGCGGGAACTGCGCCGCATACGCGCCACCGCCTTGCACCGGGTTGAGAATGTCGCCATGCGCCATGCCGTGCGCGATGCAGGAGTTGAAGTCTTCCACGCCATAGGCAGGCGAGGAATGCACCAGCCCCGTGCCGTCGTCGGCGGTGGCGTAGTCGGCCAGATACACGGGCGAAAGGCGCCGGTAGCCCTCGTGCGCGTCGTACAGGGGATGCTCGAATTGCAGGCCGCCGAGCTTTTCGCCCTGGGCCGTGGCGATGATTTGCCCTTCCAGTCCGTAGCGTTGCAGGCAACTTTCCACCAGCGTGGCGGCCAGTACCAGCAGGCCGCGCGGGGTATCGACCAGCGCGTATTCGAGCTTGGGATTGAGGTTGAGCGCCTGGTTGGCGGGAATGGTCCACGCGGTCGTCGTCCAGATCACCGCAAACGCATCCTTGGCCAGCGCGGGCAGGCCGAAGGCGGCGGCAAGCCGGGCCGGCTCGTGCGCCTTGAACGCGACATCGAGCGTCTGGCTCTGCTTGTCGGCGTACTCGATCTCGAACTCCGCCAGCGACGAGCCGCAGTCGAAGCACCAGTACACGGGCTTGAGGCCCCGATAGACGAAGCCGCGCTCAATCACGCGCTTGAAGGCGCGCAACTCGCCCGCCTCGTTGGCAAAGTCCATCGTCGTGTAAGGCCGTTCCCATTCGCCGAGCACGCCCAGCCGCTGGAAATCGGCCATCTGCTGCGCTATTTGTTCTGTAGCATAAGCGCGGCTTCTGGCCTGCATTTCGTCGCGGCTGAGTTTACGGCCGTGTTTCTTTTCAATGGCGTTCTCGATTGGCAGGCCGTGGCAATCCCAGCCCGGCGCGTACAGCGCATCGAAGCCTTCGAGCTGGCGCGCCTTGACGATCATGTCCTTGAGAATCTTGTTGACCGCGTGCCCCATGTGAATCTGCCCGTTGGCATACGGCGGCCCATCGTGCAGGATGAACCTGGGCGCACCCCGGCGCGCATCGCGCAGGCGCTGGTACAGGCCCTGCTCGTTCCATTCCTTGACCCACCCCGGCTCGCGCCTGGGCAAGTCGCCGCGCATGGGGAAAGGCGTATCGGGCAGGTTTAGCGTGTGCCGGTAATCGGGCTTGCCGGAGTCGGCGGAGGTGGTGTCGGATGGGGCGGCCATAAAAATGTGCTTGCCGGAAGGCGCGAATTTGTTTGAATACGGAAGGCGCGAGCCTGGCTTGCGCGCGGGAGACGGGGGAGATGGGCGAAAGGCGCGTGCAGCGCCTTCCGCCATTCAAATTCGGTCGCGCACGGCTTGGCGCACGCACGCCATGCGGCGGCTGGCGGGCAAGAAATCTGAGAAGGAACGGATGAGCTTCACGCGCGGAATTTTACTGGTGCGGGGCAGCGTGGTTTCTGCGCTGCCGGCTTGGTGTTGGAACGTGTGGCAGAAAATGGACTTGGGGAGAGGGTTGCCAAATTGGTATCAAAACACCTGCGGCCGCTATTTGAGCTGGCGTTTTTCGGCGGTGGTGAGCAGAAAGTCGGCCAGCAGGGCGACCACGGCCAGCACGATCATGGCGGCGTTGAAGGCGCATTGTGCGGTGGAAGCCCTGCCTGGTACCGAGAAATTCGTTTACCACTACGCCGATGAGAAAGCCGGTCCGCGGCGCATCACCTTTTGGCTCGTGTTCGCTCAATGCAAGCGCCGGGTGACAGGGCAATCGCATCTAAATTCCATTCAAATCAACCCGTTGGATTTCGACGCGACAGATGACAGCCGTGCCTTCGTAGGGGCGAAAAATCTTTCGCCCTGCGGCGTCTCCTTGCCAGCGCCTTCGCTCTTTTGAGCGCAAGGGCGAAAAATCTTTCGCCCCTACATCCGTGCTCCATCGCCAACTTGTTGATTCTTAAAAAATTTAGATGCGATTGCCCTGCACTGGGTGATGCAGTTCTATCGAATTGATAGCTGTTTACCAAGTTAAAATATGATTTTTATGCATAAAAATATCTAAAAATCATATATAAAACGGATAACAAGCTATTAATTTATGATTACACGTTCCGCAAAAAACGCCCGCGCATCCTCGCGGTCTTGGGCGATGCCGGCGGCGAGGGCTTGCAGGCTGGGGTAGCGGCGTTCTTCGTGCAGGCGGTGCAGCAGTTCCACGCGCACGATCTTGCCGTAGCCGCCTTCGGGGCCAAGGTGGGCGGGCCAGTGCAGGCAGTGGGTTTCGAGCAGCACGCGCCCGCCGTTGCTGTCGCTGGCATTCAGCGAGGGGCGCACGCCCAGGTTGGCCACGCCGGGCAGCGGCTGCGCGGTCAGGCCGTGCACCAGCACCGTGAAGATGCCGCCGGCGGCGGGTTTCCAGTGCGCAAAGCGCAGATTGAGGGTGCGAAAACCGTCCTCGCGCCCCGGCCGCGATGCGCCGAGCGCGCGGCCCAGCTTGCGCCCGCGCACGACGTGGCCGGAGATGGCGTAGGGCCGCCCAAGCAGCGCCGCGGCGCCCTGCATGTTTCCGGCGGCCAGGGCTTGGCGCACCGCCGTGCTGGAAACGCGCAAGCCGTGCACTTCGTAGCTCATCATGCGGGCCACGTCGAAGCCTTGGCGCTGGCCGGCGGCGTCGAGCATGGCGTAATCGCCCGCGCGCCGCGCGCCGAAGCGGAAATCGTCGCCCGCCAGCACGTAGCGCGCGCCCAGGCCGGCGAGCAGCACTTCGTCGATGAAGGCTTGCGGCGGCTGCGCGGCCAGGCGCGCGTTGAAGGGCAGCACCACGGTTTGATCGACGCCGCAGGCGGCCAGTTCGGTGAGCTTGTCGCGCAGGGTGCCGATGCGCGCGGGGGCAAGGCCGCTTTGGCGCGCCGCTTGCGCGAACCAGTCGCGCGGGTGCGGCTCGAAGGTGAGCACGCAGCCGGGCAGACCGCGCTGGCGCGCTTCGGCCAGCAGCAGCGCGAGCATGGCTTGGTGGCCGCGGTGCACGCCGTCGAAGTTGCCGATGGTCAGCGCGCAAGCCGGTGCGATGCCAGGATGGTGAAAGCCCCGGAAGATTTGCATGATGCGGGCGGAGTTTATCCGTGGCCGCGCGCTTGCAGGGCCAGGTACATCATGGCGGTGGTGATGGCGTCGTTCATGGCGTCGTGTCTGGGCAGCGCGGGGATTTGAAGATTTGCGATCATCGTGTCCCAGCGCAGGTCGATATGCGCGCCCGGATGGGCGGCAAAACGCCAATCGTAATAATGGCCGGAAACCTCGACACCGCAATTAGGCAAGGCGGTTCCCAGCATGGGCGTCAGATATTTGTTCAAGACGGCCAGATCGTATTCCAGGTAATAGCCAAGCAGGGATCTGCCGCCAATGAAGCGGAGAAATTGCAGCAAGGCTTCGTGCAGCGGCAGACCTTCGCTGAAATCGCGCGGGCGCAAACCGTGTATCTGGACATTTTCAGGGCCGGGTGCCTGCTGCGGTTTGATCAGCGTGTAAAACGCATCGCTGGCGCGCAGACGCCGGCCTTCGATGCGGACGGCGGCAATCGACAGGATTTCAGCCTCTTTGACCTTGAGCGAAGTGGTTTCGCAATCGATGCTGACCAGCGCGCCGTCGTCTTCGCTCAGCCATGACCGGTAAGGTTCGGACAGGCGGCGCATCCGCCACAAGCGCCGCCAGCTCTGCCACAGTTTTCCGTGCATATCAGAATCTGTCCAGACGGTAACGCTGGCTGATGAATTGCTTGAACCGTTTGACCACCAGCAGGGCGTCTTTCAGCAAATCCTTGTCCAGGGTCGATAGCGATGCCGTATCCACCTCGTTGCTGGCTGCTTTTTTCTCGCGCAGCAATTCCAGGCCGGCTTCCAGCCGCAGGCGCATCAAAAAAGCCAGCGATTCCGAAAGATCGCCGGCCAGGGCGCTCTCAAGAATATGTTTGGATACCAGCGCCTCGATCCGGTCGAACGTGTTGGTGACTGGAATATCCGCTTCCAGCGACAGGATGCGGATGCCGTGCACGATTGGGAAAACGCCGGCTTTTTTTATGTCCAGACGCACACTTTTTTCGCGGTTGAGAATCTGCCACCAAAAGCCTCCCTCCATCTTCTTGTTCTGGAATTGCTGCTGCACGGGCAGCGCCATGCGCGCAAGCCAGGTGGCGTCGTCGCGCAGCCCCGCGCGCATCGCGGCGCGGCACGCGGCCAGCCATGAGGTGGGGCCGGTAACGGTTTCCGCGTCGAGGAAAATGGCCAGATTCATCAGGGCATCGCCTTCCGATTGCCCGGCCCAATTTTTCAGCACCCGGCCCCAATCGCGCACGGTGTGCCGCCATAAGGGTTGATTGACCATGATCGAGCCGGGGCAGGGCGGATAACCCAGTTGAATCATCTGCTCTGTGAATCGGGCGGTGGCCTGCTCGACTTCTTTCTCGTGAAGACCTTCGGCCAGGATCAACGCATTGTCCTGGTCCGTTTTCAAAATTTGCTCGCCGCGCCCTTCGGATCCCATGACCAGCAACGCCGTGCCGGAAAATATTTCTGGAGAAGCCACCATCTGCCACAGGCGGGCCATCAACTGCGTGTTCAGCACCTGAATCAGGCGCGCAAGCTGCGGCATTTTCATGCCTTGCGCCGACAGGGTGGTGATCAGGGTTTCCATATCGCGCGTCGCCCGCGCCAGATCGTCAAAGGTCGTGGCCGTCTGCAACTGCTGCGCGATTGAAAGCGAATGGTTGGAGAAGTACGCGAGCAGATCCACCTGCGCCAGCACGCCGATGGGCGCGCCGTTTTCCGTGACGACGATGCGGTGGATGTTCTTGCGGGTCATCAAGAGCAGTGCGTCGAAAAGGTGCTCGTTCTTGTCGCAACTGAGCATCGAAAACTGCGCCCGCTGGCCCACGGGTGTTGTGCCGCAGATGCCTTCGCCCACGATGTCGCGGAAGTCTCCCGTGGTGAAGATGCCGGTTTTTTCGCCATCGCGCACGAAAATGGAACGGCGATGCAGCTCCTTCATCAGCCGCGCCGCATCGGCGACGGTTTTGGCCGCGTCGATGAACACCGGCGAGCGGATGCCGGCGTCGCTGATTTTTGCCGTAAAGAGGTTCTGCCATTCCCGGCGATCCTGCTGCTGCGCCAGTTGCCCGAATTTGTCGGACACCGTGGCGAAGAAATGCGCGCCGAAGGCCGGGTTTTTTTCGGTCAGCGCGAGCACTTCCCGCCCCGGAAAGACGCACAGCAGGGCTTCTTCGTGCGCCACGAACCGGTGGTTGGTTTTTCCGATCGCCAATGCGCCGCAATCGAAGGCTTCGTTTTCACGGTAGACGCCGACCACATCCTCGCCCGCCATCTCGCGCACCAGCCCTTTCATCACCAGATAAAGGGAATCGACCACGCTGCCCGCCGGCAGGATTTCCTGCTCGTCGCCGAAAAACAGAATGTCAGCCGAGGCCGACAGCGCGGAAGTTTCCGGCAGGGTCAGCAGGTTGAACGGCGGGTGCGACAGGTTGAAGCGGGCGGCGGTCATATTCAGAGATTCTCTCGAATGCGCATGGCATTATGCTTGAAAATTTATAGCTATATGCCAAAGCGTAGTCTATGTTTCAGAGACTTTTATCCTGATTGACAACACACCTCAGATTCGTCATTCCCGCGAAGTTCCCGCCTGCGCGGGAATGACAGGGAATCCAGACAGCCGTGGTTGTGGCTATCACGTGGAAAGAGCTGGCTTAAGCAAGCACCCTTGGATTCCCGCCTTCGCGGGAATGACGAAGGAAAAGTCATGCAGCTTGCCTTCAATTGCACCTGAGGTATGTTGCCAATCAGGTCTTTTATATCGCAAACACAGATTACACTTAGGCAACAAGCTATTAATTTGAAAGCGTCAACCTGCGCGCCGTACCAGTGGATGGCGCGGCGCGCGGGCTGGGTTCAATGCGCGGCCGCCTTGAAGGCTCCCAGCCCGGTTTCGGAGCGGACTTTCTGATCGTCGAAGTCGTCCCGTTCTTTTTGCGCCTGGGCGCTGCGATCGAGCAGGGAAATCACCCAGATCGACACGAACGCCAGCGGCATCGAGAAAATGGCCGGCGAGGAGTAGGGGAACGGGGCGCTGCCCTTGGGGTTGCCCAGAGTGGCCACCCAGACGGCGTCGGAGAGCACCGTCATCACCAGCGCCGAGATCAGGCCGATGAAGCCGCCGATGACCGCGCCCCTGGAGGTGCAGTTTTTCCACAGAATCGACAGAATCAGCGCCGGGAAATTGGCCGAAGCCGCGATGGCGAAGGCCAGCGCCACCATGTAGGCGACGTTCTGCTTCTCGAACGCGATGCCCAGCAAAATCGCGAAGATGCCCAGCACCACGGTGGTCAGCTTGGAAACCTTCAATTCCTGCTCCGAACTGGCCTTGCCTTTCTTGATCGCCGAGGCGTACAGATCGTGCGATACGGCGGACGCGCCGGAGAGCGTCAGCCCCGCCACCACGGCGAGAATCGTGGCAAACGCCACCGCCGACATGAAGCCCAGAAAGAGATTGCCGCCGACCGCGTTGGCTAGGTGCACGGCGGCCATGTTGGCGCCGCCGCGCAAGACGCCCTTGGCATCCAGAAATTCGGGATTGGCGCTGACGAAAACAATGGCGCCGAAGCCGATGATGAAGGTCAGGATGTAGAAGTAACCGATCCATGTGGTGGCCCACAGCACGCTCTTTCTGGCTTCCCTGGCATTGGGCACGGTGAAAAAGCGCATCAGGATGTGCGGCAGGCCGGCGGTGCCGAACATCAGCGCCATGCCGAAGGAAATCGCGGAGACGGGATCCTTGATGAACCCACCCGGCCCCATGATGGAGGCGTTCTTTTTGACTTCGACCGCGGCGGAAAAGAGTTTTTCCGGGCTGAATCCGTACTGGGCCAGCACCATGATCGACATGAACGTCGCGCCGCCCAGCAGCATGCACGCCTTGATGATCTGCACCCAGGTCGTCGCCGTCATGCCGCCGAACAAAACGTACACCATCATCAGAATGCCGACGATGACGACCGCGTACATGTAATCCAGCCCGAACAGCAGTTTGATGAGCTGCCCCGCGCCGACCATTTGCGCGATCAGGTAGAACAGCACCACCACCAGGGTGCCGGAAGCGGCAAAAACCCGGATCGGGCCTTCCTTGAGCCGGTAGGCCAGTACGTCGGCAAACGTGAAGCGCCCCAGGTTGCGCAGCCGCTCGGCCATCAGGAAAGTCACCAGCGGCCAGCCCACCTGAAAGCCGACGGCGTAAATCAGGCCGTCGAAGCCCGAGGCCATGATCATGGCGGAGATGCCCAGGAAGGACGCCGCCGACATGTAGTCGCCCCCGATTGCCAGGCCGTTCTGAAACCCGGTGATGCCGCCGCCGGCGGTGTAGAAGTCCGCCGCCGAACGGGTGCGCGAGGCGGCCCATTTGGTGATCCACAGCGAAAGCCCGACAAAGAAGACGAACATGGTGATCGCCGTCCAGTTGGTTTCCTGCTTTTGTGTTTCGCCAATGGCTTCCGCGGCCCGGCTCAGTGCGGGCAAGAGGGCGGCCAGCAAAGCGAGCGCGCCCAGCCGCGGCATGGTCTTAAAGACTTTTTGCAGCGCCGGCTTCATGACTGCACCTCTTTTTCGAGGATGTCCTTGATCAGGCCGTCGTAATCGCGATTGGCCTTGCGCACGTAAACTGCCGTCACCACGACCGTGACCAGGATGACGCCAATGCCCGCGGGGATGCCCCAGGTCGTCGTCATGCCGGCGGCAATCGGGGTTGCGAACAATGATTTGTCGAACGCGATCACCACAATGAATCCGTAGTACGCCAGAAGTACGAGGATCGCCAGCGTCCAGCCCAGAGCGTCGCGCGTCTTGGTCAAATGCTGGTATTGGGGGTTGCGCTGAATCCGTTGGGTCAGCTCCGAGGCCATGATATGTCTCCCTGAAAGTGTGAAGAATACAAGCGCGTCTGTCGGGCGCGCCACAAAACTCGCGGCAAATTCTGGCCGCGAGCTGCGGTCGGGAGTATAGGGTAAATGTGCGCCTGGCTCAACATTGTTTTGCGTGGCTCAACGGCGGGGCGCACCGGCTCCGGCGGCGTGTGCCGCTATGCTTGGCTCCATGCTTCGCTTCATCTTTTTTTGCGGCCACGCTGGCGCCGGCAAGACCACGCTGGCCAAGCGCCTGTTTCCACGGCTTGCCGCCGCTTGCGCAGCGCCCTTGTGCCTGCTCGACAAGGACACGCTCTACGGCCAATACAGCTCGGCCGTCATGGGCGCGCTCACGGGCGACCCCAACGACCGCGACAGCCCGCTGTACTTGCAGCACTTGCGCGACCCCGAATACAGGGGCCTGCTGGCCACGGCGCGCGAGAACCTGGCGCTGGGCGTGGGCGTGGTGGCGGTCGGCCCGCTCTCGCGCGAGGTGCGCGCGCGCCGGTTACTAGATCGCCGCTGGCTGGGCGTGGGGCCGGATGTGACGGTGCGGATCGTCTGGGTGCACCTGGCCGAGCAAGAAGCGCGCCGCCGCATCGCCGCCCGCGGCAACCCCAACGATGCGTGGAAGCTGGCGCACTGGGACGACTATCGCACACGCCTGTTCGAGCCGCAGGCGGCGGACTATCCGGAACTGCTGCTGTTCGACAACACCGCGAGCAGCGCGCAGGACGAACAGCGGCTGCTGGATGCACTGCTGGCGTAAATCGGGGTTTCGGCGGCAGAGCTTGAATTCGTTCTCCCGCTTGCGGGGGAGGGAGAAGAAACACCCAGCGCTCAATACTCAACACCCGCCAGATCCTCCCGCGCAAGCAGCAGCACCTGATCGCCGCCGGCGCTGGTTTCCAGCCACAGGGGGGCCAGGTGCGGGAAGGCGGCTTCAAAGTGGGCGCGCTCGTGGCCGATTTCCAGCACCAGGGCGGCGTGCTGGTTCATGACAGCGGGAGCGTCCCGGATAAGGCGGCGCACGAAGTCCATGCCGTCGGCGCCGCCGGCCAGCGCCAGTGCGGGTTCGGCGCGGTATTCGGGCGGCAGGGCGGCCATGCTGGCGGTGTTGACGTAAGGCGGATTACACAGGATCAGGTCGTAGGGGCCGGCGCAGTTTTTCAGGCCGTCGCTTTCGATGAGCGCGATGCGCTGGCGCAGGCCGTGCTGTTCGATATTGATGCGCGCCACGGCCAGCGCATCGGCGCTTATGTCGGCGGCATCCACTGGGGTTTCGGGCCAGGCCAGCGCGGCCAGTACGGCCAGGCTGCCGCCGCCGGTGCACAGGTCGAGCACGCGGTGCGTGCACTTAGAGCCTGTTTGCGATCCCGGCAGCCAAGGGTCGATGCTGTCGGCGGCCAGCACTTCGGCGATCAGGCTGCGCGGGACGATGCTGCGCTCGTCCACGTAAAAGGGCACGCCTTGCAGCCAGGCTTGGCGCGTGAGGTACGCCAGCGGGCGGCGCATGGCGATGCGCTGTTGCAGCAGCGCGGCGGCTTGGGCTTTCTGCGCGCCGGTGACGGGGCCGCAGAGCGCGTCTTGGGCGAGATCGGTATCCAGCGGCAGCCCCAGCGCGTGCAGCACCAGCCAGGCGGCTTCGTCGTGCGCGTTGGCCGTACCGTGGCCGAAGCTCACGCCGGCCGCAGTCAATTGCCGCGCGGTGTGCGCGACCAGTTCCGGCAGGGTCACGGATTTTTAGGCGTTCGCTTCGAGCGCGGCGCGCTCCGACTCCAGGACGCCGATCCCGGTGTCGTCCAACCCGCCCATTCTGGAGCGGCCAAAGCCGGAGGCGCCGAATCTGCTGCTGCCAAAGCCGGTGGGTTTTACGTCGAGCGTGAACTCGGTGAACGATGGATCGTCGGACGCCGCCTGTTCCATCCACTGGTTCGGCTTGGCTGTGCGCCGGCCCATTTGGTTTTGCAGGCGCCAAAGCAGGTTGGTGGGCGAGTCGGCGTAGGCCAAGCCGTCCTCGCGCAGGATGCTGCCGTTGTGGATGAGCCGCGCCAGGTCTTCCTCGAAGGTCTGCGAGCCTTCGGCCAACGAGTTTTCCATGGCTTCCTTGACGCCGGGGATGTCGCCCTTTTCGATCAGTTCGGCCACCAGCTTGGTGTTGAGCATGATTTCGACGGACGGAATGCGGATCTTGCCGCCGGCGGCGGGAAGCAGCCGCTGCGACACCACGGCCTTCAGGGAAGTCGCCAAATCGTTGAGCAGGGTGGGGCGCACCTCCAGCGGGTAAAACGAGAGCACGCGATGCAGCGCCTGATAGCTGTTGCTGGCGTGCAGGGTGGCCAGGCACAGGTGGCCCGATTGCGCGTAGGCGATGGCCGAGGTCATGGTGTCGCGGTCGCGGATTTCGCCGATCATGATCACGTCCGGCGCCTGGCGCAGCGCGTTTTTCAGGCCGATCTGCAAGTGCGCCGTATCGCTGCCCACCTCGCGTTGGTTGATGATCGACTTCTTGTTGGTGAATATGTACTCGATCGGGTCCTCGAGGGTGAGGATGTGGCCGAACATGCGCTCGTTGCGGTGGTCGATCATGGAGGCCAGCGTGGTCGATTTGCCGGCGCCGGTGGTGCCCACCATCAGCACCAGGCCGCGTTTTTCCAGCACCAGCTTAGCCAGCACCGGCGGCAGGCGCAGCGCATCGAGCGTGGGAATGTTCGGGCTGAGAAAGCGCACCACCACCGCGTAACTGCCCCGCTGGCGCATACCGGAGATGCGGTAATTGCCTACCCCGCGCAGCGCAAGCCCCATGTTCAGCTCGCCCGTTTCCTTGAGTTCCTCAATGCGGTTGGGCGGCACCAGGTCCATCAGCAAATTCAGCGGGCCATCCGGCGGCAGCGGCTGGTTGTTGATCGGGAAATACTCTCCCTCGATCTTGATGGTGGCTGGGGCGTTGGCCGAGAGATAAACATCGGATGCCTTCTTTTCGGCCATCAGGCGCAGGACGCGCTCGATCGTGGGGGCTTGGGTTTGGATGGTAGCAGCCATGAGATGCTCGACGGGTTGGTGCAATGATGGACGGATATTATCAACCCGGCGCGGGGATGAAGGCAAGTGGCGCGCGGGCGTCTCCGCCCGCAAGAGCGCTGCGCCAGCAAAACAACGCGGCAAAAAGGCTCACGCTCCCAGCAACACGAAAACTACAATTTTTATAGCTGATTGCCAAAATATTGTGTGTATTTTTTATATAAAACAGTAATAAATACATATTATATCTATGCAAGTAGCTATCAAAATTAACAATTGATTTCATCACCTTCCCGCGCAGGCTGGAACTGCGCGGGAATGAGGAAGGAAAAACGCCTCACGCTATGATCCCCGCTTTGCCGTCTGTCCCCCTTTCCATCGGGGACAGCTTCTTCCCGGCGGCTTCCCGTGCGTCTCGATTCGATCAAACTTTCCGGCTTCAAGTCTTTCGCCGAGCCGATTCATCTCCAGCTGCCGGGGCAACTGGTGGGGGTGGTTGGTCCCAATGGTTGCGGCAAGTCCAACATCATGGACGCGGTGCGCTGGGTGCTGGGCGAATCCAAGGCCAGCGAATTGCGCGGCGAGTCCATGCAGGACGTGATCTTCAACGGCACCACGGCGCGCAAGCCGGCGTCGCGTTCGTCGGTGGAACTGGTGTTCGACAACGGCGATCACCGCGCCGGCGGCCAGTGGAGCCAGTTCGCTGAAATTTCCGTCAAACGCGTGCTCACGCGCGAGGGCGCTTCCAGCTACTACATCAACAACCAGCCGGTGCGCCGGCGCGACGTGCAAGACGTGTTTCTGGGCACCGGCCTGGGGCCGCGCGCCTACGCCATCATCGGGCAGGGCACCATCAGCCGCATCATCGAATCGCGCCCGGAGGAATTGCGCCTGTTTCTGGAAGAAGCGGCTGGCGTTTCCAAGTACAAAGAACGCCGCCGCGAGACCGAAAACCGCCTGGCCGACACACGCGAGAACCTCACGCGCGTGGAAGACATCTTGCGCGAACTCAACAGCAACCTGGAAAAGCTGGAAAAACAGGCCGAGGTCGCGCAGAACTACACCGCCCTGCAAAACGCGGCCACGCTCAGGCAGCAGCAGCTCTGGTTTTTGAAGCGCGCCGAAAGTCAGGAGGGCCAAGCCAAGCTCAAGGCCGAGGCCGAGCGGGCCGAAACCGGCTTGCAAGAGCGCGTGGCCGAGCTGCGGCACGTGCAGGCCGATCTGGAAACCATCCGCCAGGCGCACTACGCGGCGGGCGATCAGGTCAATCAGGCGCAGGGGCGTTTGTACGAAGCCAGCGCAGAGGTGGGCAAGCTGGAGGCGGAAATCCGCTTCGTGGTCGAGGGCCGCGAGCGCGCCCAAGAGCGGTTGGCGCAACTGGCCGCGCAGCGCGGTGAGTGGGCCGAGCGCGGCCAGCAGGCCGGCACGGAGTTGGAGCAGGTGGCCTTTCAGTCCACTGAAGGGGAAGAACGCGCCGCCATTTTCGCGGCCCAGGTGGAAGAACAGCAAGGCGCGCTGCCCGCGCTGGAAGACGGGCTGCGCCAGGCGCAAGCCGGCGCGGACGGGCAGCGCGGCGCGGTCGCTTTGGTGCAGCAGCAAATCCAGGTGCTGGCCGCCGAGCAGCGCAGCATCGAGGAGCAGGCGCGCCAATTCAGTGAACGGCGCGAGCGCCTGGAGGGCGACCAGCGCGCCCTGGCCGCGCCCGACGAGCAGCGCCTGCGCAACCTGCAAACCCAGTGGGACGAGGCCCGGCAGTGGGCCGCGCAAGCCGATGCCAGCCTGCAAGCACTGCAAGAGCAAGCCCCGCTGCTGGACGAAGCTCGCCGCGCCGCGCAGCAGGCCGTCAACGATGAAACGGCTCGCCAGTCCGATCTGGCCGCGCGCCTGCAAGCTCTCAAGGCGCTGCAAGAAAAGGTCAAGACCGACGGCAAGCTGCTGCCCTGGTTAAGCAAGCACGGGCTGGAAGGGCTGGGAGCTTTGTGGAGCCGCATTCACGTCGAGCAAGGCTGGGAACCGGCGCTGGAAGCGGCGCTGCGCGAGCGCCTGACGGCGCTGGAAGTGGGCCGCCTGGACATGGTGCGCGCCTTTGCCCAAGACCCGCCCCCGGCGCGGCTGGCTTTCTACAGTCCGCCGCAAGCTGGCGCGCCGCAGCCGCCCGGTCCGCTGCCTCTGCTCGCCGATCTGCTGCGCCTGCACGATGCGGGGCAAAAGGCGCTGCTGGCTGACTGGCTGGCCGGCTGCTACGCAGCGGCCTCGCTGGAAGAGGCGCTGGCCCAGCGCGAGCGGCTGCAGCCGGGCCAGACCATCTACGTAAAAAGCGGCCACGGCGTAAGCCGCCACGGCGTAAGCTTTTACGCGCCCGATTCGCAGCAGGCGGGCCTGCTGGCGCGGGCGCAGGAAATCGAGAATCTGGACAAGCAGTTGCGCGCCCAATCGCTCATCGGCGAAGAGGCGCGTGCCGCGCTCGTGAAAGCCGAGGCGCGCGCCACCGAAACCGCCCAGCGGCTGGTGGCTGCGCGCGAACAGGCGGGGCAGGCGCAATCGCGCGCCCACCAGTTGCAGGTGGAAACGCTGCGCCTGAGCCAGTTGGCCGAGCAGGCGCGCGCGCGCGGCCAGCAGCTTGCGGGCGATCTGGCCGAAGTGGATGCGGCGCTGGCCGCGCTGCAAGAGCGCCGCGCCACGGCCGAGGCGCGCTTCGAGGAACTGGACTTGCATTTGGCCGACGCGCAAGAGCGCCACGCCGCGCTGCAAGAGCGCGTGATCGACGCCGAGCGCCGCCTGGCCGCAGCGCGCGAGCAGCAGCGCGCGCTGGAGCGGCAGGCGCAGGAAGCGCAATTTGCCCAGCGCACGCTGCAAGCGCGCCAGCAGGAGCTTGGCCGCGCCCTTGAAACCGCCGCCGCGCAAGCCGCCGGCATTGAAGCCGAGCAGCAGCGCGCCAGCCAGGAACTGGAACGCCTGACCGACGCCGCCGCCCAGGCCGGCCTGCAAGCCGCGCTGGCGCTCAAGCTGGAGCGTGAACAGGCGCTGGGCGCGCAGCGCAGCGCCTACGACGACTTGAGCGCCAAGCTGCGCGCCAGCGACGAACGGCGCTTGGCGCTCGAACGCGCGCTGGAGCCGCTGCGCCAGCACATCAACGACTTGCAACTCAAGGAACAGGCCGCGCGCCTGGGCGCGCAGCAATACGAGCAGATGCTGCAAGAGGCCCAGGCCGATCTGGCCGCGCTGGGCCAGTCCATTGCCGAGGGCCACGTGCGCCTTGCGGGCCTGCAAGGCGAAATCGACCGCCTGCACCGCGAGATCGCCGCGCTGGGCGCGGTCAACCTGGCGGCGCTGGAAGAATTGACTGCCGCCCGCGAGCGTAAGGACTTTCTGGACGCGCAGTCTAGCGACCTGACCGAGGCCATGACCACGCTGGAAGACGCCATCAAAAAGATCGACCGCGAAACGCGCGAGCTGCTGGGCAGCACCTTCCACACCGTCAACGAGCACTTTGGCCGCATGTTCCCGGAGTTGTTCGGCGGCGGGCAGGCCCGGCTGGTGATGACGGGCGAGGAAATTCTGGACTCCGGTGTGCAAGTCATGGCGCAGCCGCCGGGCAAGAAGAACCAGACCATCCACCTGCTTTCCGGCGGCGAGAAGGCGCTCACCGCCATCGCGCTGGTGTTTGCCATCTTCCAGCTCAACCCCGCGCCGTTTTGCCTGCTCGACGAGGTGGACGCGCCGCTGGACGACGCCAACACCGAGCGTTACGTCAAACTGGTCACGCGCATGGCGCAAGACACGCAATTCCTGTTCATCAGCCACAACAAGATCGCCATGGAAATGGCGCAGCAGTTGATCGGCGTCACCATGCAGGAGCAGGGCGTCTCCCGCATCGTCGCGGTGGACATGGAAAGCGCCGTGGGCATGGCGGAACAGGGGGCCGCGCCATGAGCACGCTGCAATTGGGCCTGGCGGTGCTCGGCGGCTTGCTGTTGTGCGGGGCGATCATCTGGGAAACCTGGAACGCGCGCCGCCGCGCCCCGCGCCAGCCGCTGCCCGAGCGCGGGCAGCCCGGGGCCGATCCGCGGGACGAGAACGAGCGCGTGGAACCCGGCTTCGATCCCGATCTGGCTTCGCTTGGGGCCGCGCCCGACAAGCGCCCGCGGCTGGACGCGCTGATTGACGTGATCGCGCCCATCGCGCTCGATGGCCGCGCGCTCTCCGGCGACGCGCTGCTGGCCGCGCTGCCCGCCACGCGCCGCGTCGGCAGCAAGCTCTTCGCGGTGGAAGCGCGCAACGCCGCCGGCGGGCAGTGGGAGCAGCCTACGCCCGGCCAGCGTTACGACGCGCTGCAAGCGGGCGTGCAACTGGCCAACCGCACCGGGCCGCTCAACGAAATCGAATACTCCGAATTCGTGATGAAAGCGCAGCGCCTGGCCGACGCCGTGGGCGGCGCGCCCGAATTTCCCGACATGCTGGGCGAAGTGGCCCGCGCCCGCGAGCTAGACGAATTCGCCGCCACACACGACGCGCAACTGAGCTTTACGCTGCGCGCGCGCGGGCCGGCCTGGAGCGCCGGCTTTGTGCACCAGCAGGCCGCGCGCCTGGGCTTCGTGCCCGGCGTCATTCCCGGGCGCATGGTGCTGGCCGCCGGCGAACTGGGTCTGCCGCCCGTGCTCGACCTGATGTTCGACCCGCGCGCCGCGCTCTCCGACGAACCGGAGCACAGCGCCGTCACCAGCCTCACGCTCAATCTGGATGTATCGCAAGTGCCGCGCGACGCGCGCCCCTTCGAGCGCCTGCGCGAGGCCGCCTTTGCCCTGGCCGCGGCGATGGAAGGCGAAATCACCGACGACACCGGCCAGCCCCTCACCGGCGCCGCCATCGACAAGATCGGCCAGGACCTGACCCAGCTTTACGACACGCTGGACGCGCACGACCTCTCGGCGGGGTCGTTGCAGGCAAGGCGGCTGTTCAGTTGAGGAGCAGCAAGCGTGGGCAACGACTGGCGCAGGTGGTTCATCCGGTCTTTTGTTGTAAAGGAAAATGCGCTTTATCCGGACATGAATTGGGGACTGGATTGGGGCGGCGGCTACGCCGTGATCCAGCTTTGCAATGTTCTGTTTGCCCTGATTATTTCCAGATGGTTGGAATACTCGGCATGGATCGACATGCTGTCGATTTTTGCGCTGCTGGCTTTATTGACCGGATTGGCCGCACTGATCGGGTATCGGATCGAACGTCGCCGTTTCCCAATGGGGCGGCCTCTCATATGGAAGGATCAGGATACACTGACGCTGCTGCGGGTCTTTTTTACGAGTACCAGGCCAATCTGGGAATCGTATATCAAAATACCGTTGCCAACGCTGCGCCGCGTCACGTTCATGACGCCATCTGAATGGGGTGTTATTTTCGACTATTCCATACGCTTCACATTCAGCGATGGAACGGAAGACAAACTTGTGATTTTGCCTGCCAATGCCCGCTTGGCAATGATCGATTTTCTCCGCCGCAAGCTGCCGCCGTCGGTGGCTGTGAAAGACGATGAATCGGCGTTGCGTTAAGGCTTGCCATCTGCATGAAAGCGGCAAAGGAGCGATCTTGTGACATCGGCGCAAAAGAACGGGTTGAACGATATATGGCGCGAGCGCGTCGAGCGTGCCTGCATTGAGGAGGACGACGCGCTTTACCGCAGGCGCGGTTTTCCACTGTGGTCACTGATGGGGATGATGATCTTCATCGTGGTGTTTTTGTATATGTCCATCAGTCTCACTGGGTACGACCACTTGGTTAAAAGAGCGTCAGAAGACGGGTGGAGCATGTTGCTTCCAGTGGCTCCCTTGCTGCTGTTTTGGACAGTGAGAGGGTCGTTACTGCTGGCGTATTTGCTGCTGCGATGGGGTGACATGAGCAGCGTCTTGTTGAAACGCATGGTGAACTCGGCTGCCATTGCGGTTGCCGTGGCGGGCGCCTTTTTCCTGATCTTTTTCTCTCAAGGGCCAGTTCCCGAAACAACAGCGCCGTGGGTCATCTGGACGTTGTTCACGTTTCCAGTGGTGGCTATCCTGATAACGTGGTTGCCTGAAGCGCTGACGTACTTGTCGCAGCGGCCGGACTTGGCCGATACCCCATTCTTTCACGCCTTGTTTGTGGCCAATAGCCGGCAACTATTGGTGCTGGTAGATGGGCAGGCATTGATGCTGTTTGCGCCCTTCAATGTATGGCCGCAGCAAATCAAGGTGCCGCTGTCCACGCTGCGCGGCGTGACCATCGCAAAACCGCCAGCCAGCCCCCGCGGCATAACGCTGAAGTTTGCGGATGGACGGCGCGAGGAAACTCACGTGCTGCCTTATTCGCCTCAGATTATGGAAAGAATGACCGAATTCCTGCGGCGCAAACTTCCACCCTCGGTCGAGTTTACGGTCGATGACGAACCACCATATTTTGGCCGTGGGGGTTTTTAGCTTTATTTATGATAGTTGCCGATCCTTGTATAGTATGTATTTAAATTAAAACATTCCTGATTAGGTGCATACCTCAGATAGAAATGAAGGAGGCTGCATGTGGCTTGGAGCGTTTGCTGTTCTTTTTGCGTTGCCTGCCCCCACCCTAGCCCTCCCCCGCACGCTGGGGATGGAATCTGAACTCCTTCCCCCGCGTGCGGGGGAAGGCCGGGATGGGGGCAGCGGCGCGACAGTCTTATCTGAGGTATGTACCTAATCAGGAAAATGTTCTATAAAATATATGTTGGATAATGGCATTGAGCTATCAAATCAGGACTCAAACGCAGAATCAAGATTATCCCGATGACGGCAAGCTTTGTGGCTTATTCAAATTCTCGTTCAAGATGACAAAAAACCCTCCTTGAAAACCGTCAGTCCCGCCTTCGCGGGAATGACGAAGTATTTTTGTTGTCTTGAAATGGAAATGGAATTAATTGCCAAAGTATGGCATGTATTTTTTATATATTTTACATAGTAAAACATACTATACCTTGCCATATATCTAGGGATTCTCTGAAGAACCATCCATCCAAGCAATTCAAGGAACTTGTGGCATCCCAAGTTTCACGACATGAGACAAAGCGCCCTTCCACAGCATTTTGAGCACCGCCACAGCAGTGTTG
>JAIRVJ010000028.1 GCA_031253955.1 Burkholderiaceae bacterium
GAAGGTCAGCCACGGCAAAATCAAGGCAATCAACAAACGCATTTCAGGTTTCCTTTCAGAGGTAGGGGCAAGTTGATCGAAATGGGGATTGATTTGCCGAGATCCCCGCTGACTACTCAGCCTGTCGCTGGCTGGGCTTCAGATTTTATCATCTTTTTAACCGTCTGCAAACCACTCGGATAATTCGTAAGTCTGCTGGATTTCAGGAAATTTTATCCAATCTGGAACATCTGTGAAGCTATACGTGAACGACACCCTGGAGAGTACGGAGTCGAATGCGCTCGATGATTTTGTGAAACAGATGATCTTATCAACCTTGTAGTGACAAACACATAAATTCCTGCCGCCTGAGCCGGTCAGTGCTTTTTACTCGATTAAATCATGAATTTTGGTTGATTTCTTGTTATATTTACCCAAAAATAGATATCTTTCCGGTGTCACTCCCAGCAGTCAATATACTTGTATTTACCAGAACTCCGTAGCGGTTTGTATGATCAGCACTGTTCGCGCTGATGCGGTCGGTCATTGTGAATGCAATCGTCAATGGATGTGTGTGCTCGTCACCAAAAGAATCCCCGCGCAATGGATACACCGTGTCGATTCCAGTTTGTGCGGGAATAACCAAATTTGCAGATATATTCAATCGCGGGTAACGCGCAAGACTTCTTCACGGCTGGTGATGCCTTGCTGAACCAGACGCTGGCCGTCGTCGCGCATCAGCGTCATACCGGCGGACAGGGCGGCGGCGCGGATGTCGGCTTCGGCAGCGTGGCCGTGGATTTGGGCGCGAATGGCGTCATCGACCGCCAATAGCTCGAATACCCCGATGCGGCCGCTGTAGCCGGTGTGGCCGCAAGCCTCGCAACCGATCCCGCCGCCGGGCCGTCCCAAGGCGGGATCGGCCCCCTTGGGGGGTAGCGCAGCAGCGTCAGCGCGGAGCGTGGGGGCAGTTGATTGCTCGCCGCCGGGCCGTCCCAAGGCGGGATCAGCCCCTTCGGAGGACAGCAGCACGGCAGCATCAGCGCGCAGCGTGGGGGCGATGCCTTGGCCGTGACACTGCGGGCAGTAGCGGCGCACCAGCCGTTGCGCCAGCACGCCCAGCAGCGATGACGACAGCAGAAACGGTTCCACCCCCATGTCCGTGAGGCGCGTGATGGCGCTGGCGGCGTCGTTGGTGTGCAGCGTGGCCAGCACCAGGTGGCCGGTCAGACTGGCCTGGATGGCGATCTGCGCGGATAGCACGGCTAGGCTTTCGCCGATCATCACCAGGGCCGGGTCTTGCCGCAAGATAGCGCGCAGCGCCCGCGCGAAGGTCAGGTCGATTTTGGGGTTGACCTGGGTTTGGCCGACGCCCGGCAGTTCGTATTCGATGGGGTCTTCCACCGTCATGATGTTGTTGCGCGCCGCGTCCAGCCGCGCCAGGCTGGCGTACAGCGTGGTGGTCTTGCCCGATCCGGTCGGGCCGGTCACCAGAATGATGCCGTGCGGCTGCGCGACCAGATGCTCGAATTTTTGCAGCACCGCGCCTTGCATTCCGACCGCTTCCAGACTGATGCGCTCGCCCGATTTGTCCAGCAGGCGCAGCACCGCGCGCTCGCCGTGCGCGCCGGGCAAGGTGGACACGCGCACGTCGATGGCGCGGGTGCCCAGCCGCAGGCTGATGCGACCGTCTTGCGGCAGGCGCTTTTCGGCGATGTCCAGATCGGCCATGATCTTCAGGCGCGAGATCAGTGCCGCGTGCAGCGCGCGGTTGGGCCGCACCACTTCGCGCAGCGCGCCATCGACGCGAAAGCGCACGCTGGAATGGCGCTCGTAGGGTTCGATGTGGATGTCGCTGGCGCCGTCGCGCGCCGCTTGCGTGAGCAGGGCGTTCAACATGCGGATGATGGGCGCGTCGTCGGCGGCTTCGAGCAGGTCTTCCACCGCGGGCAGTTCCTGCATGATGCGCGAAAGGTCGGCGTCGGACTGCACTTCGCTGACCACCGCCGCCGCCGACGATTCGCTTTGCGAGTACGCGGCGGAAATGCGCTGGGCCAGTTCGTTCTCGTCCATCTGGCGCAGTTGCAGAGGCGCTTGCCTCTGGCCCGCGCTGCCCCAGCGGCGCATGACTTCGCCCAGCGCCGCGCCGTGCGCGCGCCCGCCGTGCCAGAGCGTGAGCGTCTGGCCGTCGTCTTCGAGCAGAAGGCCCGACGAGCGGGCGTAGGCGTAGGGCAGCGGGTAGCGCATGGCTGGGGCGCGCCCGTTATTTCTTGTCGTACAGATTGCCGTCGCCGCTGGGCGGCTGCTCCACGAGCGGCGGCGGGGGCGCGGGGCGCGTCCACACGTCGGCGCGCACCGGGGTGACCGCCGGCATGGCCGGCGCGCGGTTGATAGGCAGTATGGCGCTTGGCGCGGGCTGGCTGCCTTGCTGGGCGGCGCGCATCATCTCGTAGCGGTCCAGCGAGTAACGTTCGGTGGCTGCCGCGTCGCGCACGATGACCGGGCGCAGGAACACCATCAGGTTGGTTTTCACGGAACTGCGGCTGCGGCTTTTGAACAGGTTGCCCAAAAGCGGCACGTCGCCCAGTAGCGGTACCTTGTCTTCGTTGCTGTAGTACTGGTCTTGCAGCAGGCCGCCGATGGCGACGATGGCGCCGTCGTCCACCAGCACACTCGATTCGATGGCGCGCTTGTTGGTTGTGGGGCCGGCGGCGCTGCTGCTGGCCACTTCGGACACTTCCTGATAGAGCACCAGTTTGATCACGCCGTCTTCGCTGATCTGGGGCCGCACGCGCAGCGTCAGGCCCACGTCCTGGCGGTCGTAGGTCTGGAACGGGTTGCCGACGGCGCTGCCGGCCGTTCCGGTGGTGTTGGTGGTATAGCTGCCGGTGACGAAGGGCAGGTTCTGGCCGACGACGATCTTGGCCTCCTCGTTGTCCAGCGTGAGCACCGTGGGCGTGGCCAGCACGTTGCCCGCGCCGGAACTCTGGATGAAGTTGGCCAGCGCGCCGAACGTGCCGGAGCCGATCAGCAGATTGAAACCGGGGCTGGGGGAGACCAGGCCGGTCGAGGGGAGCTGCCAGCCGTTCTGGCTCATGCTGGCGATTTGCCCGGCGAAGCTGATGATGTTGGGAGCAGTTCCCGCCCCGGAGGTGGGGGAGGGGCTGGCGCTAGGAGTGGAGAAATTGGTACCGATCACGCCGTAGGGGCTGCCGCTTTTCATCAGCGCCTGCCACTGGACGCCGAAATCGGCCTCGCGGTCGGCGCGCACCTCGGCGATCAGGCTTTCCACATAGACCTGCGCGCGGCGCTGATCGAGCTTGTCGATCACCGCGCGCAGCTCGCGGTAAACCGGCTCCGGCGCGCTGATGATGAGCGAATTGGTGGCCGGGTCGGCCTGGATCGGCCCGCCGGTGGACGGCTGGTTGTTGGCCGCGGCGTTGATGGTGGGGCCGCTGCTCAGGCTGCTCATGCCGCCGCCGGTGCTACTGGCCGCGCCGGGCATGGGCGTGGGCGTGGCGGCAACAGGGGCGCTGCCGCCGCCCGCGCCCGCGCCGCCATTTTGCGGCTGGCCGGGCAAGGCGGCCAGCGCCGCGCGCAGGGTGACGGCGAGTTTGGCGGCCTCGGCGTTTTTCAGATAGACGACGTGGATGTTGCTCTGGGCGCCGCTCTCCTGCGTTTGCGGCGGCTGGTCGAGCTGCTCGATCAGCACCTTGGCCAGCGCCACGCGCGCCGGGTTGGCGGCGCGGATGATGATGGCGTTGCTGCGCGGCTCGGCCACCAGCGTGGTTTTGTAGCCGCCCTCGTTGCTGCCCGCGCTGGCGGCGGCCACCATGGGCTGGCCGGCGGTCATGACGGGGGGCGCGCTTGCGCCGGGGCCGCTGCCCGCATCAAGCAGGCGCGCGGCCAGCGGCGTCAGGTCGGAAGCGACGGCGTATTTCAGGCGCACCACCTCCACCCCCGTGGCCGGAGCCACGTCCAGCGCCGCCACGATGCGCCCCATGCGTTGCAGGTTTTCGGCGTAATCGGTAATCACCAGCGCATTCGCGCCGGGGCTGACGTTGATGGTGTTGTTGGGGCTGATGAGGGGCCGCAAAATGGGCACCAGGTTGTTGGCGTTCTCGTGCGTGAGGCGGAAGATCTGCGTGAGGATTTGCCCGCCGCCCTTGCCGGGCGCGGGGCCGGCGGAAACCGCGCCGCCGATCAGCTTGGCCTCGGCCTCCGGCAGCACCAGGGTGATGCCATCGTTGTCCACCAGCGCCATGCCCTGGGTGCGCAGTTGCGAGCCGAACAGGCGCATGGCTTCGGCGGGCGTAACCGGGGTGGTGGAAGTCAGCGTGATCGTGCCCTTGACGCGCGGATCGACCACCACGTTGCGCCCGGTCAGTGTGGCCATGGTGCGCGCCACGGCGTCAATCTCCGCGTTGGCAAAGTCCAGCGTGACCTTGCCGCCCGCCGCCGGTATGGCGCCCGTCATGGCGTCCGCCGCCGAAGCGGGAGGTTGCGCGTGTTCCGCTGCTGCCTCTTGCGCGCGCAGCGGCGCGGCCCAGCAGGCGCAGGCGGCCAGCAGCGCGCAGGCGATGCGGTAACTGATTTTTTCCCTCTCCCCAGCCCTTTCCCGCAAGCGGGAGAGGGAGAAGAAAGCGCGGAGCCTGGGATATCTCATCTTTCAGCCCAAAGAAATCTGCGCCCGCCCGCCCTGCATCCGGCCCAGAAGGGAGAGCAGGTTGCCCAGCGGCGCCTGCATACCGGGGGCGGCCCAGGCCTCTCCGGTAAAGCGCAGCCGTTGGCCGGCCCACTGGCCGCTGCCGCTCAGTTGCAGCGCGCCTTCCAGCGTGGACAGTTCGAGTGTGGGCGCATCGCCACCGGTCAGCGCCATCCGGTAGGAACCCAGCGGGGCAACGGTGGAAAGGCGCGATGTCATGTGGCGTGCGGTGAATTCGGCGCGGCCTTGGAGCAGCAGGCGGCCAGCCAGCCATTCTACTGAAAGCCCCTGCGTGGACAGGGTCAGTTCACCCTGCGGCTCGATGGTGTTCATGGGCGTGCCCAGGCCGGCCAGGAGCGCTGCCGGCCACAGCGTCTGGCCGTCGGCCACCTGCATTTGCGCGCCGCCCCAGCGCGGGCGCACGCGCATGATCAGCGGGCCGGCGGGGGTGCAGCAATCGGCCCGCACCCGCGCTTGCAGGCCGCCCCATGCGGGGCGCAGCGTCCAGCGCACGCGGCCCGGCAGGGCCGTCAGGCTGCGGCTGCCCGCGCCGCCGGACAACAGCAGCCGCGCCGAGCCGTTCCACAGCGTGCCTTGCGGGTCGGCCAGTTGCACCACCTGCCCGCTGGCGCGTTCTACGGTGGCGGCCAGCCAGCGCGCCGGGGCTTGCGCCAGCAGCGTGAGCGCCAGCCCGATTAGCGCGCCCGCCCAGGCCCAGCGCCATGGAATGGCCTCGCCCGCGTGCGGGAAAGGTTTGAGGCGCTGCTGACCCCCATCCCAACCTTCCCCCGCACGCGGGGGAAGGAGCCTGGATTTCCTCCCCCGCGTGCGGGGGAGGGTCAGGGCGGGGGCAAGCGGCGCAGAAAAGTACACAGTTAAACCCAAACCGCTCTAATTTGCATCCGGCAGTGCCAGCGTCAGCGTGCCGCTCCAGCGCGGCTGGCCGGGGGCGCTGCCGCGCGTCAGGCGCGCTTCGGTGGGTACGGTGCGGGCGTTGACGCGGGCGTCTTGCAGCCAGGCGGCGAGGTCGAAGGCGGGGGCGTCGGTCAGGGTGAGCGTGGCGCGGCTGCCCAGCACGGCCAGTTGCCCGGCGCGGCCCAGCCGCTGGCGCACCGAGGCTTGCAGCGCCTTGAGCGCCTCGTCGCCGCTCAGGCGCGGCAGGGCGCGCAGCGCCTCGGCCTGCGCCTTGAGTTGCTGCATCTGCTGCAACTGGGCGTCCAGCGTGGCGCGCTCGCTTTCGGCTTGCCGCAGCGTGCGCAAGGCCGGCGCGAGCGCGATCCACCACAGCAGCGCCGCGCCGACCACCACGGCGGCCAGCAGCACCAGCCGGCGCTCGCGCGCGCCCAGGCCAACCCAGGCGGCGGCGATGGAAGATGCGGCGGGGCGCGAATCGGCTGGGGCGCTCATGGCTGTTGCACCTGTAAACGCAAGCCGTTTTCTTCCGCGCTGGCGCGATAGCCCAGCGGCGAAAGGCTTTGGTTGAACGCCGCCAGATCTTCGGCGCTCATCTGTACGCCTTTGGCGCGCAGCTCGCCAGCTATGAATTCAAGAGCTGTTGGCCCTTGTTCCGACTGGGCTGACGTGCCGAAAGCACTTAAAAACGGCTCCAGGTCGCGCGGCGACGTGGCGCCACTGCGCTGGCGCAGCAGGGCCACTTCGCGCGCCATTTGCGCGGGGGCGTCCACCACCACCGGCACTTTGGGAAAGCTTTCGGTGAACACGGCGCGCACGGCGGCCTGCCGCCGCGCCAGGTCGGCCTTGGTCTGCCACGCCAACACGTTGATACCGGCCAGATGTACCAGCAGCAGCAGCGCCACGCCCCAGCGCGCCGGGCGCCAGCGCGGGGCGTGCAGCAATTCACGCCGCAGCGCGGCCAGCCGGCGCGCGCCGCGCGCCCGCCCGCTCTGGGCAAATTCCAGTTGCGCCAAGTCCCACAGCGATGCAGCGGCGGCCAGCAGGCGCGCGGCGGGCTGCACGATGGCGACCGGCTGGCGCAGCAGTTGCTCGGCCAGCGCGGCCACGGCGGGTTCGGACTGCACCTGCGCCGCGCCATCGCTGCCGCCGCCGGGCAGCAGTGATAAAGCGGCGGGCGCAAGCGGCAGCGCCTGCACGGGCAGATCGCCGCCGCTGACCAGCACCTGGGCGTGTTCGGGCGTGCCGGTCACCGTCAGCCGCGCCGCGCCCGCTTGCGGAGCCAGTTCGGGCACGATGCGCAGCGCCGCGCGCCCCGTCGCTTGCAGGGCTTGCACATGCGCGGCCAGCCAGTCGCGCCGGCACACGGCCACCCAGGCGGGTGTTTGCGGCCGCGCGCCCGGCTCCAGCGCAAAGTGCAGCGCCTCGGCCTCGTCCAGCAAATGCTCTTCCAGCAACGCAGCCAGCACGGGCCGCAGCCGCGCCGACTGCGCGCCCACGCCCTTGGGCAGTGTCACGCGGTGCCACGAAAGCTGGCTGGCGGGCGCGACCGCCACCACCTCCACCCCGCGCCCGGCGGCAGGCAACAGCCCCGCCCCCGCCTGCCCATGCGCGGCCACGCCCTGACCATCGTGCGAGATGGCCCAGGCATAAACGCCGGGCGCGCCCGGCGGCAGGCGAATCAGCAGCAGGCTCATGGGGGGAAATTGTAGGGTGGGCGCTCTTTCTCCCCGCGCCCCAGTCCTCTCCCACGAGCGGGCGAGGAAACAAAACCGCACAAACGTGAACCGCACATGAGGTAGGGGCGAAAGATTTTTCGCCCCTACAACGGTGTTGCTAGAAATTTAATAGCGTATCTCCAATGTGTTATGTGTATTTAGATATATAAAATACAAGTAAAATTATATAATACCAATGAGAGGAGCTATTAAAATTCAAGCGCGGCTCAAACGCGGCGTTTGAAGCCCCAGCAGGCCAGTCCCAGCAGAGCCAACGCCATGAACGCCAGCGCCGCTGGGTTCAGCGTGGGCACAGCGGCAGCGGTGGCCGAGGGCGGCGGCGCTTTCAGGGTGATGGTGCCGCTCTCGCCCGCCGCCACGCTGATCGTGGCCGGGCTGGAAGCCGCGGTCGAGGGCGCAAAAAATGCCGCGTCGCCCGCAAGCTGCCATGTGCCGCCTGCCGTTCCCATTGTGAACGGATGGGATTCGGCTAACACCAAGTGGTTGTTGAGCGTGACCGACGATCCGGCGCCAAGGGTAAAGCCGGGGCCGCCAAATGCGGAACTGGTCGTGCCGCCCGTCAGGTTGAGCGTGGCGTTGTCGGTCAAGGCCACATTGGTTGCACCGAAGATGCTCAAGCCAAGATTCAACCCAGGCCCGTTGCCGGTGGCGTTCACCGTTGTTTGGTTCACCGTCAGGGAATCGGCCAAGATGCCTGTGTCGCCCGTGGCCGTCAGCGTGCTGTTGCCGGTGATGCTGACGCTTTGACCACTGGCGTAGATTCCTTGAGAGCCGCCGCTGGCGGTGATGCCGCCGTCGCAGGTGATCGCAAGGCTGCCGGAGACGGAGTAGATGGCCATGCTCGATGAAGACGTGGCAGTGAGCGTGGCGCCGACGGCCACGTTGATCGCGTTGGCGGCTCCGCCCATCAAGATTCCCTGGCTTGTTGAAGACGAAGCGGTGACGTGCGCGCTGCCCTCGATGTTCAGCGCCGTCATGTCGCGGATTCCAGCGCTCGTATCGCTGCTTGCCGTCAGTGTGCCGTTGCTTGTCGAGGTGATCGTCAAGACGCCGCCTCGTGTGTCATATATGCCCGCGTAACCGCTGGCGCCGGCAATCGCGTTGGCGCCGGTCAGGTGGAGAACGCCCTGCCTTCGGCCATAGCCCACGCTTGCACCGGAGGTGATTTGCAGGTTGTTGATGTTGACGGCGTGCTCTTGCGTATCGCTCGTGTCATCTGCGATGCGGAGATTGGTAATCATGGCGCCGCTGCCGTTAATCGTCACATTGGCGTTGGCGGCGATCTGGATCTGCGTTGAAACGCCCGGCGAACCCGCAGCGGCAGCAATATTCAAAATATCGCCATCGTTCAGCGTGATGGCGTTTCCTATCGTCGCCCAATCATTGGGCGCAGTGCCAGTCACGTTGATGGTGGTTGCGTGAGCCGCCGCGAAGAAACCCGTCAGCAGCACGGAAACCAGCGCCAGCAAGAAATGCCGGAATCCGGAGAGGGGGGAGAACGAAGAGAAAAGCCGCCCGCAAGAAAATGCCGGGGGAGGAGAATGGATTAAATCAGGTGAGTGAGTACTTACGGGGGGGGGGGGGGGGGTGATTTTGATTTGCATCAATTCTCGCCCAAGACTGGGATTTTTCATGAGAAACCTCCGGGGTGGTTGAAGGGGTGGTGGATGGAGCGGTCAATGCCTTGTGTGGGCGGATGGATTCCCTCTCATTCCCGCGAAGGCGGGAACTGCGCGGAAATGACGAAAACACCCAACCAAGGCCGCGCCGCAACGTGCAATGTAGCACGGCGCGGGGTGGTATGGCAAGAAAATTCTGCGCAAAAGCGTCTGATTCCGTGCATACCTCAGATAGAGCGGTTTTGGTTTAGTTGATGACACTTTTTCTTCCAGGGAGAAGGGGAAGAAAGCCGCCGGTTGTAGGGGCGAAAAATCTTTCGCCCCTACAAGGCAGCGCCTGCCACCCATAGAGGTGTCAGCATTTGAACCAAAACCGCTCTAGCGCGGAGCTTGCAGCAACCTATATGCTCATTTTTTAATAGCTTTTAGTCTATGTTCCGCATGGGCTAGAGGCTGATTCGACCTATCAGGTGTGTACCTCAGACAGAAGTGAAGTGGCCGCATGTGACTTAGAGCGTTTGCTATTCTTTTTGTGCCGCTTGCCCCCACCCTAACCCTCCCCCGCAAGCGGGGGAGGGAATTTGAACTCCTTCCCCCGCTTGCGGGGGAAGGCCGGGATGGGGGGGCAGCGGCGCGACAGTCCTATCTGAGGTATGTACCTAATCAGGCGATTTGTCTTGAAATCACGGAATCGGGGCGAAAGATTTTTCGCTCCTACGAATGCCCGGCGCTCAACGTGATGGGGATGCGGTAGCGCCACAGGGGGACGACCTGGCGGCTGGCGGGGGTGTTGTCGCGGCGCACGACGCAGACTTCTTCGAGCGCGACGGCATCCAGGCGCAGGCGGCCGCGGATTTCAAAGTAGCTGCTTTGCACGGCGAGCCACTGGGTTGGCACGCCGGCGGCGTCGATGGCCGAGAGGGCCTCGCCGACGCCGGTGAAATAGCTTTGCCGGCGCAGCGCGACGAGGCGGCGGGCGCTGGAAAGGTCCAGCCCGGGCGCGGCGGCGTAGAGCACTTCGGCTTCGGCGGTGTTGAGGTTGACGGGGGTGGGGCCGGGGTCGGGCAGCAGGGTGGCGTAGGGCGCGAGAGCGGCGATGGTTTGGGGCGCAACGCCCAGCCACGCGAGTTGTTCCAGCCGTTGGGGCAGCAACGGCGCGTCGCCGCGCTGGGCCGAGGGCGGGGCGAGGGTGGCTTGTTTGGCGGCGAGCAGGCCGCGCTGGATCAGGTCCACCTCGCCTTCGGGCAGGCCGAGCAGGTTGAACAGGCGGCGAAACGCCCGGCTGGCAAAGAGTTGGTCTTCGGGGCTGCCTTGCGCCAGGTTCATGAGGTTCAGGCGCGATTGCAGGTCGGTGATCTGGCCGGAGAGGAAGGCGTCGCGGTCATCGCTTTCAAGGGACTGGCCGGCGGCCAGAAAGGTGGACAGGCGCGCTTCGGCCAGCGGCACGGCCCAGGGTTCGCCCAGATGATCGACGGTGGAGTTGTTGGCATCGGCGCGCAGAATGAGACGGCCCCAGTCGAGCGCGCCGGCCAGCACCCAGTCGGCCTGGTTGCGGGCGCGCTCGGCGGCTTCCACTTCCACCCCGCGCCACTGGCGCCACAGCGCGGCGGCGGCCAGCGTGGCGACCAGGGTGACGATGAGCATGGCGGCGAGCAGGGCGGCGCCGGATTGGGGGTTTGGAACTCCCTCCCCCGCGTGCGGGAGAGGGCTGGGGTGGGGGCGCACAGCGCCGCAACAAGCACTGGGTTTGCGATGTGCCGCTGCCCCCATCCCAACCTTCCCCCGCAAGCGGGGGAAGGAGCAAAACCAGGGAGTTTTCACGATCTGCCTCCAAGCGTGGGCCGCACCCAATCTATCTGCATGGCGCCGGAGAGCGGGCTGCCTGGGGCGAGCGTGAGGACGAGGCGCACGCCGTCGGGCACGGGGTTGTTCGTGGCGCTGTCGCCGCCGGCGGTTTCGGCATCGCTGGAAAGCGGGTTGGTCCAGGCGTTGCGGCGGAAGTAGTAAAGCTGCCAGCCGGTGATCGGGACGATGGGGACGGCCTGCACTGGCGCGCCCGGCGCGGGGGCGGGTGCGCCGGCTTGCCCCCAGCGGGCGGCGGCGTCCCACGCGGCGGACCAAGCGGTTTGCGAGATGAGGGGCGCGGACTGCCAGCGCAGCCACTGGCCGTCGCCCGGACGGCGCGCCCAGGCCACCACGCGCACGCCCGCGCCGCTGCTCTCGGCGCGCGTGAAGCGCAGCACGCTGCCGTCCCACGCCAGGCTGCGCGCGGCGGCGGCGGAACCGTTGCCGCCAGGCGGCTGGCCGTCGGCGGGCTGGGGCCAGAAGACCATCATGGCGTCCAGATCGGCGCGCCATTGGTCCAGACCGGCTTGCAGGGTGAGCACCGCGTCGGTGTGCTCATGCGTGGCTTGTTGCACGCGCGCCATGCCGTCGATGGCGCGCCAGGCCATGGCCGCCATGAGCGCCATGAGCGCCAGCGCCACCAGCACTTCGATCAAGGTGAAGCCTTCTCCCCTCGCCCGCTTGCGGGAGAGGGGCTGTGGGAGAGGGCCAGCGGCCGTGGTTAAAAAGCAAGGCTTGCGCCGCGCACCCCCTCTCCCCCAAGGGGGCGAAAGAGAAAAAACCATGCCGCTTGGGAAACCGGAGCGCATCAGTTGTTCCCCACGATGGTGGTGAGCGTGAGAATGCGCACGCCGTCTTCGCTCACGATGGCATCCACGCGGCGGAAGTTGGGGTTGGGCGTGGGCCGCACCGATTGCAGCACCTGCATGACCGCCCCGGCCTGGGTGCAGGTGGAAGTGCTGTCGCCCACGCCGGGCAGGCCGCGCGCCAGCCGCAGCGCGATCAACTGGTTCTGGGCGCAGATGCCCGCCAGCAGCGCCTGGCGCTGGCGCCCGGCGTTGTCGGTGAGGGCGGAGGTGGCTTTCAGCCCCGCGATTAGCACAATGGCGGTGACGGCCAGCGCCACCAGCACTTCCAGCAGCGTGAAGCCGCGCTTGGCTTTCATGGGTTTGGGGCCACCGCGAAGGGCCGCAGCCCGTCGGTGGCGAGAGTGAGCGAGGATGCGCTCGCGCTCACGTCGCCGCGCTGGATGACGATGGCTTGCGGGCCGATGACCGGATCCGGCCCCAGCGCCACCGGCGCGTGGCCCACGGCGGCGGTGCCGGCGTCCAGCCAGCGGGTGGGCAGCGGCTCGGCGGTGGCGGGCAGCCCTTCCCACACGAAGCCGCCGGGCGCCGGATGCCAGATGATGGGCGCGCCGCTGGCGCGCGAGAGGGCGCGCGCCGACTCCAGCAGCGCCGCCAGCCGCTCGCCCTCGCGCGCCAGCCGGTCGGCCCCGGTATCGCGCAGCGCCAGGCTGACCCCGGCGGTGGCGATGGCGACGATGGCGACGACCACCATCACCTCGATGAGCGTGAAGCCGCGCCGGAGTTTCAAGGTGAACTGGCCTTACTGCCAACTGCCGATATCGGCATCCTTGCCTTCGCCGCCGGGCGCGCCGTCGGCGCCCAGGCTCATCACGTCCACCTCGCCCTTGATGCCGGGGTTGAGGTATTGGTAGGGGTGGCCCCAGGGGTCGTTGGGCAGCTTGTCCAGGTAGAGCCGCCAGTTGGGCGGGGCCGGCTCGGTGGCGGGGCGGGTCACGAGCGCCTGCAAACCTTGCTCGGCGGTGGGGTAGCGCAGGTTGTCGAGCTTGTAGAGCTTGAGCGCCGACATGAGGTTGTGGATGTCGGCGCGGGCGGCGGCGGCGCGGGCGTCGTCGGTGCGGTCGAGCACGTTGGGCACGATGATCGCGGCCAGCACGCCGATGATGACGATCACCACGATCAGTTCGATGAGGGTGAAGCCGGCGGCGCGGCGGGCGCGGGCGGCAAGGCGGGAAAGGTTCATGGGTGCGTCATGCAAGGAAAGCCGAAGCGGGCATGATAATCCGCGCATGGAGTTGAAGTGCTGAAATGACGGCTGCATCCGGCAATTCGCGTTGGGGCGTCGGCTTGGCGACGGCGCTGGTGTGGGCGCTGGCCGGCGGCGGCGCGCTCTATTGGGGGCTGCGCGCCGGCCAGCCGCCCGCGCCTAGTCTGCCGCCGGCGGTGGGCGATGCGGGTTTGGCGGTGGATGCGCAGGCCGTCGCGCACGCGCTGGGCGTGCCGCGGTCGGCGGGGCAGGACGCGAGCCAGCCGCAATCGGCCATTGCCAGCCGCGTGCGCTTGAGCGGCGTGGTCACGCACGGCGCGGGCGGCGCGGCGCTGCTGTCGGTGGATGGCAAGCCGCCCAAGCCCTACCGCGTGGGCGCCACGGTGGATGGCGGCTGGATCGTGCAGGCCGTTTTGCCGCACGCGGTAGAACTGGCCGACGGCGCGCAGCACGCCAGCATCGAGATGCCGCCGCTGACCGCGCGCACCAACACAAGCAGCGCCGCTGACACGGGCCAGCCGGTGAGCGCGCCGCCGCCGCCTCTGGTGACAGCGCCGATTGCCGCGCCGCCGCTAATGCAACGGAAAAGATAGCTTATTGCCTAGGCGTGGCGTGCATTTGTGGCACAAAACACTTGATTTGAGACGTCCTGATTGGCAATCATGCCTCAGGTAGACGTGAAGGGGGCTGCATGTGGCTTGGAGCGCTTGCTATTCTTTCTGCGCCGCTTGCCCCCACCCCAACCCTCCCCCGCACGCGGGGGAGGGAATCTGAGCTCCTTCCCCCGCGTGCGGGGGAAGGTTGGGATGGGGGGCAGCGGCGTATCGCAAACGCAGTACTTCTTCCAGCGCTGCGCACCCCCACCCCAGCCCTCCCCCGCACGCGGGGGAGGGAGAAAGCTGCGCACTTACCCCAAGCTAGAGCAGTTTTGGTTCAAATGCTGACACCTCTATGGGTGGCAGGCGCTGCCTTGTAGGGGCGAAAAATCTTTCGCCCGGCAGCGCCTCATCCAAGGCGCCGCGCTTTTTCGCTGCGGGGAGGGCGAAAGATTTTTCGCCCCTGCAACCGGCGGCTTTCTTCCCCCTATCCCCAGAAGAAAAAGTGTCATCAACTAAACCAAAACCGCTCTAGCGCCTGCGCGGGAATGACGAAGGAATTGGTATCACAGGAACAACCGGTACGCCGGATTGTCCGTTTCTTCCACCCAGGGGTAGCCCAGTTCGGTGAGGAACTTGCGCAGCGCGGCGTCGCCGTTTTGGGGCACTTGCATACCCACCAGCACGCGGCCATGATCGGCGCCCTGATTGCGGTAGTGGAACAGCGAGATATTCCAGTCCGGCTTCATCAGGTTGAGGAATTTCATCAGCGCGCCGGGCCGTTCGGGAAACTCGAAGCGCAGCAGGCGCTCCTGCCCCGCCAACTGAGACCGTCCGCCGACCATGTAGCGCACGTGCTCCTTGGCCAGCTCATCGTGCGTGAGGTCGATGGCGGCAAAGCCGTGCTGCGCGAAGTGCGCGGCGATTTTGGGCGATTCGCCCTTGCCGGCGATGCTCAGGCCCACGAAGATGTGCGCCCGGCTGGCGTCGCTGATGCGATAGTTGAACTCGGTGACGTTGCGCGGCCCGCCGGGCAGGCCATCGAGCGTTTGCAGAAAGCGCCGGAAGCTCCCGCGCTCTTCGGGAATGGTGACGGCCAGCAACGCCTCGCGCTCCTCGCCCACCTCGGCGCGCTCGGCCACGAAGCGCAGGCGGTCGAAGTTCATGTTGGCGCCGCACAGCACGGCCACGTAGGTTTCGCCCCTGGTGTTGTGCGTGGCGACGTATTGTTTGAGCGCGGCCACCGCCATCGCGCCGGAAGGCTCGACGATGCTGCGCGTATCGACGAATACGTCCTTGATGGCGGCGCAAACGGCGTCGGTATCGACGCTGATGAACTCGTCCACCAGTTCGCGCGTCAGACGGAAGGTTTCCTCCCCCACCTGCTTGACGGCGGTGCCGTCGGCAAACAGGCCCACGTCGCGCAGTTGCACGCGCTGGCCGGCGGCCACCGATTGCGCCATGGCGTCCGAATCGTTCATCTGCACGCCCACCACCTTGACCTCTGGCCGCACCGCCTTGATGTAGCTGGCCATGCCGCTGACCAGCCCGCCGCCGCCGATGGCGACGAACACGGCATCCAGCGGCCCCTGGTGCTGGCGCAAAATTTCCATGGCGATGGTGCCCTGGCCGGCAATCACCAGCGGATCGTCGAAGGGATGGATAAAGGTCAGTTGCTCGCGCTGCTGCAACTGGAGCGCGTGCTCGTAGGCGTCGGAATAGCTGTCGCCGGCCAGCACCACCTCGCCGCCGAGCGCCTTGACGGCATCCACTTTCAGTTGCGGTGTGCTCACCGGCATCACGATGACCGCGCGCGCGCCCAGCTTGCGCGCACCCAGCGCTACGCCCTGCGCGTGGTTGCCCGCCGAAGCGCAAATGACGCCGCACTTGAGTTGCTCCGGCGCCAGATGCGCCATCTTGTTGTACGCGCCGCGCAGCTTGAAGGAGAACACCGGCTGCTGATCCTCGCGTTTGAGCAGCACCTGGTTGTGCAGGCGGCGCGCCAGAGCGGGCGCGCGGTCCAGCGCCGATTCCACCGCCACGTCGTACACCTTGGCGGTGAGCACGGCTTTGAGATAGTCGTACCGGGAAGGCTGCGGCGCGGCGCGGACAGAAGATCGGGCTGGCATGAGTCGGGTTCTGGATTGATGGCCGATCATAGAGCGATGGAGCCAGCCGCGAACCGGCGAAAAAAAACCCCGGTCGCGATGACCGGGGCATGAACCACCTTTGAAGGGTGGAGGAGACAATCGGTGCACACTGACCGCAAACCTTGCTGCGC
>JAIRVJ010000032.1 GCA_031253955.1 Burkholderiaceae bacterium
AGTCCTGATCTCAGCCCAATTGAGAAACTCGGGGCCAATCTCAAGGGCCGCTGGCGCAAGGTCGGTGGCGCGCTGGATGAGATGATCGTGACCTCCGATTATTTTGGGGATTGACTATAGTTATTTCAATTCCCGTTAAAAATGATGAAAAACCTGGAAATCGTCATTCCCGCGAAAACGGGAATCCAACCAACACAAATTGGTCTGAATCAAAAGAAGTCACGCTGCGCATCCAGTATTGCTTCCGCATAATTCGTGATGTTTTTTTCAAGCCGCAAGGTAGGGCCGACTACGGAAAATGCAGTCAGCCGGCCGCTGATATTTCCTGCGATTCCAAGCGCCGTCACGCCTTCGGCGCCTTCTTCACGAGCAATGAACCACCCGCGCTCAATGCCGGACTCGATTTCTCTTTTCAACACGTCACGGTCCTCAAGCGTGAACGGGGTTGTTTGCTCCATCGGCAACTGGTCGATCACCACATCGCGCTCTGCGAGCGGCATGGCGCCAAGAATCGCCTTACCCAATGCGGTCGAATGCACGCCAACCTTCGTACCCGGACGCAGCACATATCGGAGCGAACGAAAACTTTCCTGGCAGGCAAAAATCTTGATACTGGTTCCATCCAGGTGGCCGCACATCGAACTTTCACCGGTGCGTTTGGTGAGTAATTTCAAAGCTTGGGCCACGAAGGTTTGTATTGGATCGGTGGCGGCAATTCTTCGTGATAAATCATTCAGCCGCGTCGTTGGATAAAAGTAACGTGATTTTGGCATCCGTACCAGATAACCCGCATCGCGGAGAGTAAACAGCAGATCCGAGCAACTGCTATCGGCAAGATTGAGCTGGCGTGCGAGTTCCGAGTTGGTTAAAGGCCGGCCTTCGTGAGCGAATACCTCGAATACTTGAAGAGCACGTTGTGCGGTGGGAACGGTTTGAGGCATGCAGGTGGCTCTCTATGTGTGATGGATTCGACGCGGTGCGGATGGGTCCATTTGCAGTTTCCGGATTGAAGGAAAGCGGGAGGGTTTGGGTCAGGCCAGTCAATGGTCGAGCACGATCAACGCGTCCAGTGCAATGGCGCCTTGGTCTTCGTTGCCAACCCAGACAGGGTTGATATCCAATTCGCGCAGACGTGGCGCATGAGCCTCCGCAAAATCCGACACACGCAGCAGCATGTCTTCCAATGCCGTCAAGTCGGCAGACGGTCGCCCTCGCACGCTTTCCAACATGGCGAAACCCTTGAGTTCGCGGAGCATCGCGTGCGCATCCTGCTTTTGCAGTGGAAGCGCCCGGTGTGCAACGTCCTTGAGTATCTCGACGAAAACGCCTCCCAAACCTACCGTCAGAATCAGTCCGAAAGCGGCATCGCGATGAACGCCGATCAGGATTTCGCGTCCACCCTCGGGAAGCATTTTTTCCACCAGCACGCCATCAATTCGGGCATCCGGCTGCCGCCTGGTGACGGTGTCGAGAATATCCTGATAGGCGAGGCGGACGGCTTTTTCGTCGGTGAGGTTCAACCGGACGCCACCAGCCTCGGTTTTGTGTGGAATTTGGGCGCTGACGATTTTCATCGCCACCGGATATCCGACGGCGCGCGCCAATCGTGCGGCCGCATCGGGATCATGCGCGATGCCGCCTTCCGGCACGGCAATGTTTGCCGCGCGCAGAAGATGTTTGGCTTGCGTCTCGCTCAAAACTTCCGGCGTATGGGTGGAAGGCGGCGTTGCCCGTTTATGGGGCGCAATGGTGGCCGGCACCGCGCTGCTTGCTGGCCACAGGCGGCGCAACGCAGTAACACAATCGGCGAGGGACAGGAAAGGCAACAGGCCAGCGTGTTCCATCGACTGAAAGCCTGTTCCCATGCGGCGGGTCATCCATACCGGCACGATTGGTTTGGATTGGGCGGCGGCAACCTCGCAGATTGCGTCTGCCATCGTCGCGGTTATATCGGCATAGTCCATCGGGATGGGAAACATCACCGCGCCGATGTTCGGATCCTCGCACACGATGCGCAGGCAGCGGATCACGAGCGCGGGATCCCGAATGATGTCCACCGTGGTATCCAAGGGATTGACGATATTGGCAAAAGCCGGCAGCAATTGCTTGAGGGCCGCCGTAGTTTGCGGCGCGAATGTGGCAAGCGGCAAATTGGCCGCGCCTGCAATATCGGCCGCCAGCGCAGCCGTTCCGCCGGAAAACGTAAAAATCGCCAGGCCAGCGCCTGCCGCGGGACGCGGCTTGACCAGCAGCCGCGCCACTGCCGCAAGCTCGTCGAGATCCTGGACTTCCACCGCGCCATGCTGACGGAATACCGCGCTATTGACTTGGGCCGACCCGGCGATGGATGCCGTGTGGGACTGCGCAGCCAGCACGCCTTGCGCGGAATGTCCGATTTTCAGGACAACCACTGGCTTGCTGTGTTCGTGCGCCAAGATCAGCGCGCGCCTCAGGCGGCCGCCGTCCTTGATGCCTTCCATCAGGGTGGCGATGACGCTGATCTGCGGGTCGAGCGCCATGTGGGCGATGAAATCGGGTACGCCCAGGTCGCATTCGTTTCCCGCCGAGCACCATAAACCGACGCCTGCTCCAAACGAAAGTGTTTGCAGCACGGTACGCCCAAGCCCGCCGCCTTGTGTAGCCAGGCCGATCGGCCCCGAGTTCAGATCGTCCTTGAAGGCCGGGGAAAAGGTCATTCCAAGATGCAGGTTCAGGTTCACGAGTCCGGGGCAATTGGGGCCGTACACCCGCAGGCCGGTGCGTGCGCAGAGTGCGGCGATTGCTTCTTCGTTGCGCTGGCCTGCTTCGCCGGTTTCTGCAAAGCCGGAGGTCATGACGATCGCGAACCGGATGCCCTTGGCCGCGCATTGCTCCAGGGCCGGCAGCACCAGGGCCGAGTTGACGATGACAAGCGCCACGTCCATGCCGCGGGCAGGAATATCGGCCACTGACGGATAGCAGGGGCGGCCCAGGATTTCCGAAGATCCCGGGTTGACGAGGTACACCTCGCCATCGAAGCCGGAATGCACGAGCACGTTGTCCACAAGCCGCCGGCCCTGACTGCCTTCGCGCGCCGATGCGCCCACGATGACGATGCTGCGGGGCGCTACCAGCCGCGTGAGATCGGGAAACGGCTTCATGCTATCGCCGGGGCGCAGAGGCGGCTGTGATAACGGGGGAGATATTCTGATTTCCGGCATGGGCGGGCCTCATGAGGCATAGCGCCCGCCGGTGACGTGGAGCACGTCGCCTGTGATGAACCCCGCGCAGTCGGAGGCAAGAAATACGATCGCATTGGCAACGTCTTGCGGCAGGCCCAGACGCGGGATCGGGTTTTTCTCCAGGGCGGTTTTGCGCAATCTTTCGTAGGTTGGCAGGGATTTCACCAGATCGGTTTCGATCAGTCCCGGAGCGATTGCGTTGGCGGTGATGTTGTACTTGCCCTGTTCCAGCGCCAGCGAGCGCGTGAAACCGATCAAGCCGGCTTTTGCGGCGGAGTAGTTGGTTTGTCCAGGGTTCCCCCAATGAGCGCGCGACGAGATGTTGATGACCCGGCCCCAGCGTTGTTCGATCATTGAGGGCAGTACCGCTTTTGTGCAAAGGTAGGTGCCTTTGAGAATGGTGTCAACAACCGCATCCCAGTCTTGCGTGGGCATCTTGGTGAGGTATTTGTCACGGGTAAAGCCGGCGTTGTTTACCAGAATGTCCACTTTGCCGAAGGCGTCTATCGCGCGGCGCGCCAGCGTTTCGACCTGTTGCTCGTTGCATACATCGGCTGGAACGCCGATGGTTTGAACGCCTTGTTCCGCCAGTTGCGCGCACGCGCGCTGGACTGCCGCGGCGTCGATGTCGGTTACAACGATGCGAACGCCCTCACGCCCCAAGGCCGCGGCGGCGGCATATCCGAGACCGCGGCCTGACCCGGTGATCAGGGCGACACGAGCTTTCAAGTTCAGATCCATGATTTTTCCTTGGTACCGTAGACATCTACGCAATGCCGGATTTTGCTTGAATTTTTACGGTTTGTCGATACAATTTCCGGTATATCGCAATTGTTGAAGGAGACAACCGTGAAGATCATCATCAAGCTGCTCTGGGCTGTGGGTTTTGCCTGTGCGCTTCCCTTGGTCAACGCCCAAGAGAAAGACAACTATCCCGTTCGCCCGATCCATCTTTATGTCGGATTTGCACCGGGAGGCGCTACCGACCAGCTCGCGCGCTTGTACGGCATGAAGCTGGGCCAGCGCCTGGGGCAGCCAGTGGTTGTGGAGAATCGGTCCGGCAACGGCGGCAACATCGCCGTGATGGATGTCGCACAGGCCAAGCCGGATGGCTATACGCTGGTGATGGGAGCCAACTATGTGGCAACCAACGCCGTGTTCAAACGCAATCCCTATGACTGGGAGCGTGACCTCGCCCCTGTCGCGCTCATTGCCTCGACGCCCAATTTGCTCGTGGTTCCGGCCAGCTCCAAATTCAAATCGCTTGACGACATCGTGGAGGCAACCAGGCAGCCGGGTGCGAACGTGACCTTCGGTTCGCCTGGAGTGGGCAGTTCAGTTCATTTGGCTGGGGAGTTGTTCAAGCTGACGGCCAAGGCTCCCAATATGACGCATGTGCCTTACAAGGGCGTCTCGTTGGCCGAAATTGATCTGGCTGCCGGGAACATCGACCTGATGTTCGACAGCATTTCTACCGCTGTGCCCTTGGCGGAAGGCGGAAAGCTGCGCGCGCTTGCAGTGACCGGATTGCAACGAATCAAGGCGCTGCCGAACGTGCCGTCGATGGACGAATTGGGGATGAAGGGTTTCGATGTCCAGGCGACCTACATGATCATTGCCCCGGCAAAAACACCCAAAAGTGTGATCGGGAATCTCAGCGCAGCCATCGCCGAGATTACGCGCCAGCCGGATGTTCAGCGCAGCATCGAGAACCTCTATGCGGTGCCCCTCGCAGGGGGGCCAGAAGAAGCGACGGCATTCTTAAGGAAGGAACAAGAGAAATGGACCGGTATCGTGAAGGCAAGTGGGCTTAAGATCGACTGATTCTTGGTGTGACACTGAATTAGTAAGCATCATGGGATCGTTGACCATGCCAGATTCCGCCAGCGTATTGCTCGCCATCGACCTGCAAAACGATTTCATGCCCGGCGGCGCGCTGGCGGTGGCTGGGGGCGACGAGGTCGTGCCGCTGGTTAACCGCTTGGCGCAGGCGTTCGGGCACGTGGTGCTGACGCAGGACTGGCATCCGGCGGGGCACGTGTCGTTTGCGGCCAACCATCCGGGCTGCCAGCCTTTTGAGACCATCGCGCTGCCTTATGGCGAGCAGACCTTGTGGCCGGTGCATTGCGTGCAGGGCAGCCGTGGCGCGGCGCTGCACGAGGGGCTGCACGCGGCGGCGGCGCGCGCCCGCGCCATCGTCCGCAAAGGGCAAAACCCGGCGCTGGACAGTTATTCGGCATTTCTGGAGGCCGACCGCAAAACCCCCACCGGCCTGGCCGGTTATCTGCGCGAGCTGGGCGTCAGGCGCATGTTTTGCTGCGGTTTGGCGACGGATTACTGCGTGGCGTGGTCGGCGCTGGACGCGCGGGCGGCGGGCTTCGAGGCGGCGCTGATCGAGGACGCCTCGCGCGCCATCAATCTGAACGGCTCGCTCGACGCCGCATGGCGGCAACTGCGCGCTGCGGGCGTGGCGCGGATCAGCGCGCAAGAGGCGCTGGGGTGATCAAAGGCTGTGCCGCGTCCGCGGGTGCCGCCGCGGTGGCATCGTCCACATCGGCAAATAGCGCGGCAGCGGTGATGGTCAGATCGACCGAGGCCAGTTGCACGTCCGCGCCGGCATCGAAAGAGCGCAGTACCCACAGGCCGTCGGCGCTTTTGCGGTACACGTCAGTGCGGCGCGCATCCAGGTCGATGAAGGCGATTTCGCGCAGCGCGGGGATTTGCCGGTAGTGCGAGAACTTGGCGCCCAGGTCATAGGCGGCGGTGCCGGGCGAGAGCACTTCAACGATCAGCGTTGGCTCGCGCTTGACGAGCGGGCGTTGGCGGTCGGCGGCGCTGCAAGTGACGAGCACGTCCGGATAAAAAAAGCTGCGCTCGT
>JAIRVJ010000052.1 GCA_031253955.1 Burkholderiaceae bacterium
GCCCAAGCGCTGGGCGGTTGAGGGCAGTTTTGCGTGGTTGGACAAGAACCGGTGGTTGTGGAAAAACTGCGAGCGCAAACTCAACACCAGCTTGCAGTTCATCCATTTGGCCTTCTTGGTGCTGCTGCTCAAAAGATTTTGAACAGACTCTTAGAGCCTGTTCATAGTCTTTTCGGGGTCGCGTTGGATCGCAATCGGGATGAGTTGGTGCGCCGGGCGCGCCGCATGGCGTTACTGCCCATGCAAGCGATTGGCGTGCCAAATCGCCCGATTTCGACCCAACCCGAAGGGCAGGCGTCTTTTCGGGCGTTTCTCGCGGCGTTGCAAATCCTCGCGGTACCGCGGGTATCGCTGCGGTTTGCGCCTTGCAGCCCATCGGCGAAAAGGCGCCTGCGCGACCCCGAAAGACTGTGAACAGGCTCTTAAAAATCAACAGGTTGGCGATGGAGCACGGATGCAGGGGCGAAAATTTTTCGCCCTTGCGCCGAAAAACAATGATGCTCTGAATGATGCTCTGAATGAGGCGCTGCAGGGCGAAAGATTTTTCGCCCCTACGAAGGCGCGGGTGTTATCTGTCGCGTCGAAATCCAACGGGTTGAGTGGATGAAATTCCCTGACTAGCAACATACCTCAGATGGAGCCAAAGAAGCCTTTTCTTCGTCATTCCCGCGCAGTTCCCGCCTGCGCGGGAATGACGGGGAATCCAGGAGCTTTTCCTCGATCCGGCGTTTGTCTTGCGGTGACCGCCCATGGATTCCCGCCTGCGCGGGAATGACGAATCTGAGGCATGTACCTCATCAGGTGAAAGTCCCTGGCATGAGGTACATACCTCGGATAGGACTGTCGCGCCGCTGGCTCCCATCGCGGCCTTCCCCCGCACGCGGGGGAAGGAGTTCAGATTCCCTCCCCCGCAAGCGGGAGAGGGAGAAAACCACGCTCAACGCTCAACGCCAACATCCATCAAGCCACCGCCTCGGCGCTTTGGCGCTGGAGCATGGCCAAAATGCCCGCGATGCGCTCGCGCAGCTCGCGCCGGTCGCAGATGAAGTCCACCGCGCCTTTTTCTTGCAGGAACTCGGCGCGCTGGAAGCCTTCGGGTAATTTCACGCGCATGGTGTTTTCGATCACGCGCGGGCCGGCAAAGCCGATGAGCGCGCCCGGTTCGGCGATGACCACGTCGCCCACAAAGGCAAAACCGGCCGAAACGCCGCCCATCGTGGGATCGGTGAGCACGCTGATGTAAGGCAGCCCTTTTTTGGCCAGGCGCGTGAGGGCGGCGTTGGTTTTGGCCATTTGCATCAGCGAAAAAAGCCCTTCCTGCATCCGCGCGCCGCCGGTGGCGGTAAAGCAGATGAAGGGCACTTTCTGCTCGATGGCGTTTTGCACGCCGCGCGCGAAACGCTCGCCCACGACCGACCCCATGGAGCCGCCCATGAAGTCGAACTCGAAGGCCGCGGCCACTACCGGCAGGGCTTTGACAGCGCCGCCCATGACGACGAGTGCATCGGTTTCCTGCGTGGCTTCCAGCGCCTCTTTGAGCCGTTCGGGGTATTTGCGGCTGTCTTTGAACTTGAGCGCGTCCACGGGTAGCACTTCCTGGCCGATTTCGTAGCGCCCCTCGCCGTCCAGGAATCCATTGATCCGCGCGCGCGCGCCGATGCGGTGGTGGTGCGCGCATTTGGGGCAGACGTACTGGTTTTGTTCCAGGTCGGTTTTGTAGAGCACGGTTTCGCAGGCGGGGCACTTGGTCCACAGGCCCTCGGGCATCTGGCGGCGCTCGGCGGCGTCGGAGCGCTGAATTTTCGGGGGCAGCAGTTTTTCGAGCCAGCTCATAAGTAACCTTCCTTGCGTGAATTATCCCGGAAGACGGTGTGCGGGAAGGTTGTGTGTTCAGAGCTTGTTTGCATGTGCAGGGGCATAATTCCTGTTTTGATATCTTGATACTACAATGTAGTCTAGTTTTTTTATATAAAATTATATAAAAATCATACGATACACGTGTATTTAGCTATGAATATTGTAGATTGCCTTGGATGAGCAACTTCTCCTCCGTCATTCCCGCGAAGGCGGGAATCCATGAGTGTCACCTCAAAACCAGTGTGGCCTGGATTCCCGCCCGCGCGGGAATGACGAGACAAGAAACGCTCAACCCTCGACGCTATCCAGTGCGGCGCGGATCGGGCGCAGAAAGTCCATTGCCGTGGCGATAACTTTCTCATACGGCTGCTCCTCGATCAACTGGATCAGCCGGCTGCCGATGACCACCGCGTCGGCCACCTGGCCGATGGCGCGGGCCGTTTCCGCGTCGCGGATGCCAAAGCCCACGCCGACGGGGATTTTCACGCGCGCGCGGATGCGCGGCAGCATGGCCCGCACCGCGCCCGCGTCCAGCGCGCCGGAACCGGTCACGCCCTTGAGCGAGACGTAATAAACGTAGCCGCTGGCCACCGCGGCCACCTGCTCCATGCGCTGATCGGTGCTGGTGGGCGCCAGCAGAAAGATCATGTCCAGCCCGGCGGTTTTCAGTTGCGTGGCGAAGTCTTTGCATTCCTGCGGCGGGTAATCGACGACGAGCACGCCATCCACACCCGCTGCCGCCGCATCGCGCACGAAGGCGCCCGCGCCGTGCAGCTGGCCGTAACGCTCAACCGGGTTGGCGTAACCCATCAGCACCACGGGCGTTTTGCCGTCTTTTTCGCGGAAGCGCCGCACCATCGCCAGCACCTGCGCCATGCCGATGCCCAGGAGCAACGCGCGCTCGCCCGCTTTCTGGATCACCGGGCCATCGGCCGTCGGGTCGGAAAAGGGCACGCCCAGTTCGATGATGTTGGCCCCGGCGGTGACCATGCCGTGCATCAGCGCGGGGGTGATGTCGGCATACGGAAAACCGGCGGTCACGTAGGGAATCAGCGCCTTGCGCTTTTTTTGCCGCAGTTCCCTGAAGGCGGCGGCGATGCGGCTCATGCGCGCTCTCCCGGCTTGCCCGCGCCTTTGACCACGTGGCCGCGCATGGAGGGGCGGTCGTAATAATCCTCGCCTTGCAAATCGGCCACGGCGCCGATGTCCTTATCGCCCCGGCCCGACAGGCACACCAGAATGGATTGGTCGGGCCGCATGGTTTTGGCCAGCTCCAGCGCGTGCGCGACCGCGTGGCTCGATTCCAGCGCGGGGATGATGCCCTCGGTGCGGCACAGGTAATGGAACGCCGCCAGCGCCTGCTCGTCGGTGGCGCCCACGTATTCGGCGCGGCCCGTATCTTTCAGCCAGGCATGCTCGGGGCCGACGCCGGGGTAGTCCAGCCCGGCGCTGACGCTGTGCGTTTCGGTGATCTGCCCGTCCGCGTTTTGCAGCACGTAGGTGCGGTTGCCGTGCAGCACGCCGGGGCTGCCGCGCAGCAGGCTGGCCGCGTGCTTGCCGCTGTCCAGCCCCTGGCCGGCGGCTTCCACGCCGATCAGGCGCGTGTTTTCGTAAGGGATGTAGGGATGGAAGATGCCCATCGCGTTGCTGCCGCCGCCCACGCAGGCCATGACCACGTCGGGCTGCTCGGCTATGCTGCCTTGCGCGGCCAGCATGGCGGGCATTTGCGTGAGGCATTCCTGGCCGATCACGCTTTGAAAGTCGCGCACTATCATCGGATACGGGTGCGGCCCGGCCACGGTGCCGATGATGTAGAAGGTGTTGTCCACGTTCGTGACCCAGTCGCGCATGGCCTCGTTGAGCGCGTCCTTGAGCGTTTTGCTGCCCGATTCGACCGGCGCCACCGCCGCGCCCAGCAGCTTCATGCGATAGACGTTGGGGCTTTGGCGCTTGATGTCTTCGCTGCCCATGTACACCACGCATTGCAGCCCGTAGCGCGCGCAGATGGTGGCCGTGGCCACCCCGTGCTGGCCCGCGCCGGTCTCGGCAATGATGCGCGGCTTGCCCATGCGCCGCGCCAGCATGGCCTGGCCGATGACGTTGTTGATCTTGTGCGCGCCGGTGTGGTTGAGGTCTTCACGCTTGAGGTAAATTTGCGCGCCGCCTAATTCGCGGCTGGCGCGCGCCGCGTGATACACGGGCGAGGGGCGGCCCACGTAGTGCGTCAGTTCGCTTTCAAATTCGGTCCGGAAAGCGGGATCGTCCTTGTACCGCGCGTAGGCCGCATTCAACTCGTCGATGGCGTAGGCCAGGGTTTCGGAAGAAAAATTGCCGCCGTAGGGGCCGAAATGGCCGTGGGCGTCGGGTTGGTGGTAGGGGGTCATGTTTATTTTGACAAGTTACGGTCGATGTCCTTGTACAGGCGTCGCTGGCGCATGAACAGAACGAGGCCCCAAATAAAGAAGAGTGCACCCGATACCGTGCCGAAATTAAATGGATCATTGGCGCGGAAGGTGAACCATCCCCATACAGCCCCTATGACGATGAAGAAAGCAGGCATCAAGAAACGGTTGCTCTTTTGGGCGTTCAAGATGGCCTGACTGCGGATGTTCTGCGCGTGCATCTCCCGCGCTGTCTGTTCGCAAGCTCCCCGGCAACTGATCGCGTGGCCAAGATCGGCCACGCAATCGGGGCACAGTCCCTTGCCGCAAGCGAGGCAAATGCCGACGGCCTCTTGGTCGTGATGAACAAAGCAGCGCATGAATTCGATTCTTTTGGATGTGGCCCAGGCATCAGGCCGATGCGTCCGCCGCACGCACGGCGGCGGCGAACTGGCGAATTTTGCCGGCGTCCTTGATGCCCTTGGCGCTTTCGACGCCGGAAGAAACGTCAATCGCGAGCGACAGGCCGCGCCCGCGCAGCCATGCCAAACCTGCGCCTACGTTTGCAGGCGTTAACCCACCAGACAAGACGAGGTGAGCGGGAACGCTTGGTGGCAGCCGTGACCAATTGAACGTCTTTCCGCCGCCGCCGAATCCATCGACCAGAGTGTCGAGCAGGATAGCTTGGGCTGATGAGTAATCGCGGGCAAATTCTAGCAAGTCCAAGCCCGCGCCGCCTTGCGCCGGAATGCGCGCCGCGCGCCAATAGGGGCGCTGGCAGCGCGCGGCTACAGTGGCGCATTCCGCCGCCGTTTCATCACCATGAAATTGGAGCACAGCGCCTGTCACGCCTGCGCTGGCAGCTATCACATCAGCAGCAGAGGCGTTGACGAACAGCAGCACCGGGGTGACCAAAGGCGGCAGCCGCGCGGCCAGTTCGGCGGCGCGCGCGGCGCTGACGTAGCGAGGGCTTTTGGGGTAAAGCACGAAGCCGACCGCATCAGCCCCGGCAGCGGCGGCAGCCTCCACGTCCTGCTCGCGCGTGAGGCCGCAAATCTTGATACGGGTTCGGGCAGGGGAGGGTGATTCAATCATGGCAGCCAATCATAGGCCGCCGTGCGATCGGGCAAACCCCACTGCGGGCCATAAACGGGGCCGAGGAAGTACAGGCCATCGGGCGCGAAGGTGGGGGCGGCGGCAGCGCGGTTTCTGGCTGCCAGCACCTGGCCGATCCATTCGGGCGGATGCAGGCCCTGGCCAATCTGGATCAGGCAGCCCATGAGGTTGCGGATCATGTGGTGCAAGAAGGCGTCGGCCTCGAAGTCGAACCGCCAATACGCGCCTTTGCGGGCGATAGCCAGCCGCGTCAGCCGTTTGACGGGGGAAGGCGCCTGGCAGGCGCTGGCGCGAAACGAGGTGAAATCATGCTCGCCGATCAGACGCAGCGCCGCTTGCCGCATGGCCGTGCCGTCGAGCGGGCGAAAGACCCAGCCCGCCCGGCCCGCTTCCACACTGGGGCGCACGGGCGATTCGAGCACCACATAAGCGTACCGCCGCGCCAGCGCGCTGGCGCGGGCATGAAATTCGTCCAGCACGGGCTGCGCCCACTGCACCGCGATGCCAGGCGGCAAATAGCGGTTGACGCCGCGCACCCAGGAAAACGGCGCGCGGCGCAACGGGGTGTCCAGATGCACCACCTGCATCAGCGCATGCACGCCGGCGTCGGTGCGGCCGGCGCAGACCGTTGCCACCGGCGCGGCAGCAAAGCGCGCCAGCGCGCGTTCCAATTGGTCTTGCACGGCGCGGCCCGAAGGCTGGCTTTGCCAACCGTGGTAGGAGCTGCCGCAATAGGAAAGGCCGAGCGCCAGCCTCATGGATGCCAACGCCCGGCCTTGCGAGAGCTTGTTCAGCGCGCCGCGCCTTAGTCCAACTCGCTCATGAAACGCTCAGCCTGCTCTTTGACCGCTCCCTCGGACTGAGCAATGACTTCCTTGAGCAGCGTGCGCGCGCCTTCGGTGTCGCCGATGGCATGGAATTCTTGCGCCAGCGCCAGTTTGGTGCTCATCGGGTCGTCTTTCACGCCGGGCTGCCGGGTGTGTCCGCCGGAGCGGGAATCCGGGTTGACAGAGAGTTCATTCATGTCGAAATCGATCATGCTGCTGTTGCTTTTGCCGCTGGGCGTCTCGACGCGGGTCGGGGTGGCTTTGGATTGTGGCTTGGCAGCCGCGGTGCTTTTTTGGGGTCTCAGACTGAGATCGAAATCAAGGGGCGCCGGCTCGGTCGGCTTGATCGGTTCGCGCGCAGGCGCGGGCGTTCGTGTGGACGCTGCCGGTGCCGGCGCGGGCGCGGCAGGCGGCGGCGCGGCTTGGGCCGGGGTGTCCAGATCCAGGTCCAGATCCATTGCGCTGTCTTTGCTTTCCACGGCGGGCGGCGGAGTGGTGTACGGCTGGGTTTCGGCGCCAAAGGCGTGGCGCGTGGTCGGCACCGGGCTGGCCGGTTTTTGCGGCTGCGGTTTGCCGCCGGTGGCATACATGGGGTTGTCCGGATCCAGGCCGTGACCCAGCCCGGCGATGAACTCCCAGTCGGGGCCGGCACCGTTGGTGATGCCATGGGCTTCCGTGGCAAGGGCTTCCAGCGCCTTGACATCGCGCCGCTTGCTGTAGATTTCGGCCAGTTTGCGGTACACCGCAGGGCGGCCCGGGTGGGTGCGCAAGGCTTCCTTGAGGATTTCCTCAGCCTGCATGTCGCGCCCGTAGGCCAGATAGACGTCAGCCTCGGCCACCGGATCAACGTCGCCGGCGGCGTCTAGTTGACTGGGCGAATAAACCAGGGACGAGGCACCGGTACGTGAGGCGGAACCTTGATGGGTGGTATCGACCTGCTGGCCGCCGCTGTTGGCGAAAAACGAGTCCGGCTGCGCCTGGCTTGGGGCAAACATGCTATCGGCGGATGCCGCCTTCTTCTTGCGGGGACGCAAGAGGAAGAAACCGCCGCCGCCCAGCACGGCGATCGCCAGCGCGCCCCAGCCGATTATCGGCAGCCACGAAGACTCTGGCGCGGGTGGCGGAGGCGGGGGCGTGACGGCGGGTGGTTTTTTTCCTGACTGAGACGGCGTGGGCGGCGCTTTGACTGACTCCTGCGTGGTGGTAGCAGTTTCGGACGGTTGGGAGGCCGCAGCTGAAGGCTCCGGCACAACTGGTGGAGCCGAGGCCGCGGGTGTTACTTGCGGAGCCTGAGCAGGCGAGCCTGCTGGTACGTTGATGCCGCCAGGCACCGCCGCCGCCGGTGTGCTGGCTGGCGGCTGTTTGACGGGCGGTGGGTTGGAAGCACCTTTCAATATTCCGGTCAGGTCTCCGGTATTTTGGGCTATCTCGGTCTGGCGCGCGGTCTGTGCCTGCTGCTGGCGTCCTATTGCAGTCGCGGTTTCCGTGGCGCCGCCGGATGGGGTGCCGCTGCCGACGTGCAGAACGTCGGGCGATGATGTTTGTGTATTGACCTTGACCTGTGGCTGGACGCTGCCGGTGGAGGACAGGCCGGGCGTTTTTGCTGGCGCGGCCGGCGTGGCATTGGCAGCCAAGGTGTGACGGTATTCCAGAAAGTTGCGGGTTTGCAGGCGCACGGCTTGCCGGGCCTGTTTGCTGGTCATGGCGTCGGCTTGCTCGGCGGAGGGCAGATTCAGCACAGCGCCGGCTTTGATCAGGTTGACGTTGCCGTGAATGAAGGCATTGGGGTTGGTGCGCTGCAAGGCAAGCAGCATCTGATCAAGCGAAACGCCCTCGGGTACGCGGCCCTTGAGGATGCCGTTGGCCGTATCGCCGCGCCGCACGGTTACTTGTTGGCCGCCACCGGCGCTGGCGGCCCCGGTTCGCGGGGGTGCGTGCACGCCCGGTTCCGCCGATGGCTTCTGGACCTGCGTGGCCACAGCGGGCTGCCGCGCGGGCGATACCTGCGGCGGGGTTACGGCGGTCGGCGCGTGGTTGGCCGGGTCGATTAGCATGGTGTAATCGCGCACCACATGGCCGGCGCTCCAGTCGGCCTCGATCACGATGCCCAGGAACGGCTCGTTGATCGGGCGCACGCCCTCCACGCGCAGATATGCCTGACCGTTGGCTCTGCGGTGCAGGCTGATCCGCGTGCCGGCCAAGTCGGCGCTGTAGGTCACGCCGGCGGTCTGGAAGACCTGCGGTGAGCCCATGTTGGCCTTGAAGGTGGCCGCTTCCTGGGAAGTGATTTCGGGAATTTCTATCTCGGCGCGCAAGGGCTCGCCGAGATACGACTTGACCGACGCCGCGCCGAGCGCCAGCGCCAGCGCCTGGCCGCCAAAGCCAAGCAGCGCCAGCAGCGCCGCCGATGTCAAGACTCTCTTTTTCCACGGAAAAACGACCGTGCCGCCAACCGGTTTCGTCCCGCGAAGGACTGTGCGTGCATTTTTTTTCATACGTCGAAAAGGCAGACCGCGCCTGCCGGTGCAGAGATGAAAACCAACATTAACATCAACGAATTAGCCTGACAAGCTCAGACACAGCATAAACTTTCTTCGTGGCCTGACTTGGCCCCAAAACCGGGTATTTTGTTGTCATTGGGCAACGAATTTCAGTCCGCCAGCAAAATGCGCAGCATACGCCGCAGCGGTTCGGCGGCTCCCCACAGAAGCTGGTCGCCGATGGTAAACGCGCCGACGTATTGCGGCCCCATCGCCAGCTTGCGGATGCGGCCCACGGGAATGGCGAGCGTGCCGGTGACGGCCACGGGCGTCAGATCGCGCATCGTCGCCTCGCGCGTGTTGGGCACCACTTTGGCCCACGGGTTGTCGACTGCGATCATCGCTTCGATATCGGCTGCCGGAACGTCTTTTTTCAGCTTGAACATCAGCGCTTGGCTGTGGCAGCGCATCGCGCCCACGCGCACGCAAAAGCCATCGACCGGCACGGCGGGCGTGCCGAAACCTTCGCCCTGGCCCAGGATCTTGTTGGTTTCGGCCATGCCCTTCCATTCCTCGCGGCTCATGCCGTGGCCCAGATCCTTGTCGATCCACGGAATCAGCGAACCGCCCAGCGGCACGCCGAAGTTGGCTACCTCATCGCCCGCGAGGGCGCGCTGTTTGGCGATCACCTTGCGGTCGATTTCCAGAATCGCGCTTTGCGGGTCGGCCAGCAGATCGCGCACCTCGGCGTGCAGCGTGCCGTATTGCGTGAGCAGCTCGCGCATGTGTTGCGCGCCGCCGCCCGATGCGGCCTGGTAGGTCTGCGTGCTCATCCACTCCACCAGCCCCGCCTTGTACAGTGCGCCCACGCCCATCAGCATGCAACTGACGGTGCAGTTGCCGCCGATCCAGTTGCGCCCGCCCTTGGCGAGCGCGTTTTGAATCACCGGCAGGTTCACCGGGTCGAGCGCGATTACCGCGTCGCCGTTCATGCGCAGGGCGGAGGCCGCGTCGATCCAGTGCCCTTTCCAGCCCGCCGCGCGCAGCTTGGGGAACACCTCGTTGGTGTAGTCCCCGCCCTGGCAGGTGATGACGATGTCGCACTGGCCCAGCGCCGCGATGTCGTGCGCGTTCTTGAGCTTCTTTTCGTTCTTGGCCGCGGCGGGCGCATGGCCGCCGGCGTTGCTGGTGGAAAAGAAGATGGGTTCGATCAGGTCGAAGTCACGCTCGGCCCCCATGCGCTCCATGAGCACCGAGCCGACCATGCCGCGCCAGCCGACCAGGCCGACGACATTACCGATTTTTTTCATTTTGCTTTGCGCCTTTCAAACAAACAAACTCGTTTGACCTGCCCGGCTCGTCTGGCTTGCGGGAAGGCGCGCACGACGAACCAGAGCCTGGGTCAGCCCTTTTTGGTAATCGTGGTGATGTGGAATGCAACGAACGCGAACCCGGCGCGCAAGGCAGCCCGGCTGTGAGGATCATTGAAAAACCGTGCGTTCATCGGGCGCAGATTGTAGCCCGGTTTCATGGTTAGAACAAACAAATGAAATTATTGTTTTAATAGCTTCATATCAAGTCATTGTATGTGTTTAATACTATTTTATATATAAAATACATACGATTACTAGGCAAACAGCTATTATTTTCGACTCATTCCTTTTCGTGGAAGTCCAAGAGGCGGGCGCAACGCACGCGCTTCCTTTTGTGAGTGCAGAAGCGAAAGATTTTTCGTTCCTGCATTCGCCGCCGCACCGCGCACGCTCAAGCGCCGCTGCCGGATAGTCCATTTCACCGTGCCGGCTTGTACGGCTTGCCGCGTGCGGCGGGGCGCGCCGGGGTGTGGCTGCCGCGTGTGTGGCTGACCTTGGGTTTGGCGGCGGGGCGCGGGGCGGTGGATGGGCGGCGCGAGCCTGGCTTGGCGGCGCGGGCGCGCACGGGTTTGCGCGGCGCGCGCTCTCCGGTGACGGGCGGGAAATGCCGGGCCGGCTCCAGCCCGGCGATGGTGAGCGGCACGAACGGCTGGCGCGTGTGCGATTGGATGGCGGCCAGCCGCTTGCGGTCGCGCAGTTCGGCCAGCGTGACGGCCAGACCGTCGCGGCCGGCGCGGCCGGTGCGGCCGATGCGGTGGGTGTAGTCCTCGGCCTTCATCGGCAGGCCGTGGTTGATGACGTGGGTGATGGCGGGCACGTCGATGCCGCGCGCGGCCACGTCGGTGGCCACCAGAATTTGCACCTTGCCTTCGCGCAGCGCCTTCAGGCGGCGGTTGCGCAGCGCCTGGCTCAACGCGCCGTGCAGCGACACGGCGGCAAAGCCGGTTCGTTGCAGATCGCCGGCCAGTTGTTCGCACTCGATCTGCGTGCAGGCAAAGACGATGGCCTGCCCGATGCCGGGGTCGCGCAGCCAATAATCGAGCAGTTCGCGGCGGTGATCGGGGCTGTCGGCCCAGTACAGTTCCTGGCGGATGTTGGCGTGGCGCTGCTGGGGCGAATCGATTTGCAGCTTTTGCACGCGCGCGCCGCCGTCATGCATGACGCGCAGTGCCAACTGCTGGATCGGCGCGGCAAAGGTGGCGCTGAACATCATGGTCTGCTGGCGGCGCGCGGTGAGCTGGTGAATTTCGGCCAGCGCGTCGGCAAAGCCCAGATCGAGCATGCGGTCGGCCTCGTCCACCACCAGAAAGCGCGCCTGATCGAGCACGATCTGCCCGCTCTGCCGCAAATCCAGCAGGCGGCCCGGCGTGGCGACCATCAGGGCGGCGTTTTGCAATTGCGCGATTTGTTCCCGATAGGGCATTCCGCCGACCACGCAGGCGACGCGCAGGCCGCGGCAGTGCTTGACCAGAGCGATGGCCTCGCGCGCCACCTGCTGCGCCAGTTCACGCGTGGGGCACAGCACCAGCGCGCCGGGCACGGCGGGCTTGAAGCGCCGCGCATTGAGCGGGTTGCGGCGGCGCGGCCTCTTGGGCGCCGGCAAGCCTTGCGCCAGCGCTTGGGCGACTTGGGCGTCCCACGCGGCCTTTTCGCGCGCCGCCGTTTCCTGCTGTAAACCCAGCAGGGTATGCAGCACGGGCAGCAAAAAAGCGGCAGTCTTGCCGCTGCCGGTCTGGCTGCTGACCATCAGGTCATTGCAGCCTTCGGGATGCGGGGCCAGCGCCAGCGCAATGGCGCGCTGCTGCACCGGCGTGGGCGCGACGTAGCCCAGGTCGGCGACGGCGGCCAGCAACTCAGGCGCCAGGCCCAAATCCTGGAACGAAGGGACGGCAGCAGCGCCGCTCGCTAGCGCGGGCGGCAGTTCGGGCGCGAACGCGCCGGTTTCCTCGAAAGAGGCCATGACGGATGTTTTCACTTTCTCGCGGGCCACGCCGCGGCCCGGATAAGAGCTGCGGCAACCACGCTGGATGGTGCGGGCGCACCGGGTTCATAAACAGACGCCCACCATCCGACGGCGCGGGGAGGTTCCCCGTACGCGGCCAGCCCATCACGGCTGCCGGAAGAAAAGGCCACCTCAAATCGGGCGGCCAGGTGCGAGAAGGAAGATGCGGTCTTTGCAATAGCGCGCGCCGCGCGTCTGGCGTACAGCGGGCTAACCAAAATTATTGCATAGAAAACAGGTCGCTTGTCCTCCGGCGCGCCGAGGCCGCTTCACGCACCGCGCTTTGCTGCATGTCGAGCGCCACGGAGGGGCGCATGACTTTCCCGGAATCAGAATTCGATGGACACCTGCCGGTGCAGTTACCATCCCCCCGTGCCCACGCTCTGGACATCACCCTCCCGCCCGCCCGCGCGCCTGCAAGGGCTGGACGCTTTGCGCGGACTGGCGATGCTGTGGATGACGGCGTTTCACTTCAGCTTTGACCTGAACTATTTCGGCTACATCCAGCAGGACTTTTATCTCGATCCGGTCTGGACCTGGCAGCGCAGCGCCATCGTCAGCCTGTTTTTGCTGGCTGCTGGCTGCGGGCAGGCCGCGGCGGTGGTGCGAGGGCAGGGCTGGCCGCGCTTTTGGTGGCGCTGGGCGCAGGTGGCCGGCTGCGCGGCGCTGGTCACCGCCGCTTCTTGGATCATGTTCCCGCGCAGCTTCATCTACTTCGGCGTGCTGCACGGGCTGGCGGCGATGCTGATTGCCACTCGCTGGCTCTTGGTGCGGGGCACACCCCAAGCGGCGCTGCTGGCGGGCGGAGCCATGCTGATCGCGCTTTACTGGATCGCGCCTGCCGCCCTGAACGCCTGGGCCGGGACGGAGGCCGCCGGCCTTTTCAACAGCCGTGCGCTGAATTGGCTGGGCCTGATTACGCGCAAGCCGATTACCGAAGACTACGTGCCGCTCGTGCCCTGGCTGGGCGTCATGCTGTGGGGCGCAGCCGCAGGCCGCTGGCTGCTGGCCCGCCGCCCGCATTGGCTGGCGCTTGGCGCAACGAACCGGGCCGCCGGCGCGCTGCTGGCTGCGCTCGGCCGCTGGAGCCTGAGTTATTACATGCTGCACCAGCCGGTGTTGATCGGCGCGCTGATAGCTATCGGCTGGCTGACCGGACGGGCATGAAAAAAGCGGCCACGCCGGCCGCTTTTTTCTGCAACAAGGCAAAAAGGGTGAAACGCCCTATTCCACCTTGGCTTTGGCGCGCAGGTCTTCCGCGTACTGGGTGAGTTTTTTCCGTTGCAGTTGCTGCTTGAGCTGTGCCTTCACGTCGTCGAACTTGGGCATCTCTGGCGGCTTGGCGTCGCGCACGTCGTCCATGCGGATGATGTGGTAGCCGAACTGGCTTTTCACCGGCTCTTGCGTCATCTCGCCCTTGCCGAGTTTTTTCACGGCTTCGGCGAACTCCGGCACGTAACCGGCGGGGTTGGCCCAGCCCAGATCACCGCCCTTAGCGCCCGAGCCGGGATCCTTGGAGTACTTTTTGGCCAGGTCCTCGAACTTGGCGCCTTTCTTGATCTGCGCGATGATGGATTTGGCGTCGACCTCTTTTTCCACCAGGATGTGGTGCACCGCGTATTCCTTCGCGCCGGCGGAGGCCTTCGTTTGCGCGGCCACGATGTTGTCGTACTCGGCCTTGGCTTCCTCGTCGGTCACCGGGTGCTTTTTCTCGTAGTCCTCGAACAGTTCGCCGATGACGACGTTCTGGCGCATCAGTTCCATCTTGCTGCGAGCGCCGGGCGTGTCGTCCAGACCGAGGCGCTTGGCTTCCTGCATGAAGATTTCGCTGTCGATGACTTGTTTCTTGAGCTGATCCTTTATGCCGGGCGGCATTTGTTGGCCGCTGCGGGTGGCCTGGGCCTGGAGCTGCGCTTCCAGTTCGTCGAGCCTGGATTGAGGCACCGGCTTGCCATTGACCACGGCAAGATTCTGGGCCAGGGCCGGCAGGGCCAACGCGCCTGCCAGCAATACCGCGCAACCGGCGGCAAGAACTTGTTTTTTCATGGTGAGAAGATGGGAGGAGAGTGGAAAGGAAAAGAATTGAAAGCGCCAAGAGGCCCGAAGGTTCCGCAGTGCGTCGCGGCCCGATTCGGCGGCATGATCGTCAACGGGTTTCGATCACGATGGCATGTACCCCGGCGGCAATGAATTCCCGCCGCGCATCATACACAAGCCGCGCCAGCCGTGCCGGACTTGTTCAGCGTTGTCTTAGAACGCATTTACGATCCCGGCGCGGGCGTGCGGGCGCGGGCTTGGGTGGTCTGCGGCGTTGCAATCCTTGCCAATGGCACGGGCCATTGGCTGCGGCTTGCGCCTTGCAGCCCATCCCAATCCGCATTTCGCACACCTCGCGCCGAGATCGCAAACGCGTTCTTAGTTACTGCCTGCCTCGGGCGGCGGCGCGGGGTTGGCGGGGCTGGCCGCATCTTCCAGATGCCGCGCCACGTAAAAACCCTGTCCGATGATGAAGACCAGCGGAAATACGTAGCCCCACACCTTGAATTTCATCCAGGCATCGGTGCTGAAGAAGGCAGCCACGTAGCCGTTGAGGGCGGCCATGAACAGGCAGTACAGCACCCAGGCCGCCGTCAGCCGCGCCCACACGCTATCGGGCAGGTTCAACTGGCTGCCCAGCGCAATTTTCAGGAAGTTCTTGCGCAGTCCCCACAACGCCACCGCCAGCGTGAGCGCCATGGCGGCGTACAGCACGGTGGGTTTCCATTTGATGAACCGCTCGTCGTGCAGCGCCAGTGTGAGCGCGCCGAAGATCAGAATCAACGCCAGCGTGGCCTTGTGCATGGTGTTGAGTTTTTTATCCAGCCAATAGACGGCGAGCATCTGCGTCACCGTGGCGGCCATGAGTACCGCCGTGGCTACGTAAACGCCCCACAACTGGTAGGCCGCGAAGAACAGCAGGATGGGCAGGAAGTCGAGCAGAACTTTCATAAGGGCGCACAGTGTAGGGCAGCCTTGCTCTTGCACCTTCCCCAGCGTGCGGGGGAAGGTGGGAATGGGGGCAGCGGCAAAGGGGAACGCTCAACCTTCCACCGGCGTATCGGGCGAAAAGCTGTCGCGGAAAGTGAACCACAGGGAGGTCAGCACCATGGCCGTCATCATCAGTCCTACCGGCGCTATGCCGTATTCGATGATGGCGGTGCTGCCGGCAACCAGCGCGAGCGCCGTGAGCAGCAGGCTGGCGGCAAAGGAGATGAGCAGCCACGCCAGGCCGTAGAGCACAAAGGCGCGCGCGTTTTTGAGCACCGCCACGGCGCTGAAAAACAGGCTTTTGACGGGCGGCACGCCGTGCCAGTGCACCAACGCGGGGGCGTGCCAGAACAGGATGGTCACCGGCAGGGAAAGCAGCGCCAGCAGCGCGAAAGAGCGCAGTGCGGCTGCGGCGAAGGCGGCTTGGGCGTCGGCGTTTTGGGCTAGATCGGGCGTTAGTTTCTGTGCGCTGGCTTGAAGCTGGGCAAGATGACCGCCGTCGAGCAGCCCGAAGATGGCCTCGGTCAGCGCCACGCCGCCCGCAAACAGCACGCCCAGCAGCAGCATGGCGCGCATGTTGCGCGGGCTGCGCAGAAAAGCCGTGGCCAGCACGGTGGGCAGCGGAAAGCGCCCGGCCTGCACATGCTCGGTGGCAGCCATGAAGCCAACGGTGGCCGCGGGCGTGAGCGCCAGCATGAGCAGGCTGCCCACCATCGGCACGATAGCGACGACAGACATGACGAGCATGAGCAGAAAAAACAGCCCGGTAAACGCCAGCGGCTGCCGCCAGAAAACGCGCACGCCGGAGTGCGCCCATTGCACGCCGGCGCGGGCCGGCACGATGTTGAGTTTCATAGAGGGTTGCTGCGGCTCTCGTGAAGGTAGCAAGCGGTCAACTGCCGTTTCTAGGCTGATGCCAGCAGCGGTTGTTGCACGCGCGCGCGCAGCACGCGCTCGAAGTGCGTGGGGTCATGCGGGGTGAGCAGCGCGGCCTTGCGCGGCAAGTGAAAGTCCCACAGACGCGAAATCCAGAACCGCAGCGCCCCGGCGCGCGCCAGAGTGGGCAAGAGGCGCCGCTCGGCATCCGTCAGGGGCCGCACGCTCTGGTAGGCGGCCAGCAGCGCCCCGGTGCGCGCGGGGTCGGCGCGGCCGCTGGGCAAATCGACCGCCCAGTCGTTGAGCGCCACGGCCAGATCGAACAGCCAGGTGTCGATGCCGGCAAAGTAAAAGTCGAACAGGCCGGTCAGCTCCGGCTGATCGGGCGGTCCGTCGAACAGTACGTTGTCGCGGAACACGTCCGCATGCACCGCGCCGCGCGGCAGCGCCGCGTAGGCCGATGAGGCGGCGCAGTGGTTTTGCAGCGCCAGCTCGGCGCGCAGCAGCGCGGCTTGCTCGCCGCTCAGGTAGGGCAGCACCATCGGCGCCGTTTCGTTCCACCAGGGCAGGGCGCGCAGGTTGGGCTGGCGCAGCGCGAAGTCGCGCCCGGCCAGATGCGCGCGCGCCAGCATCGCGCCCAACGCGGCGCAGTGCGCAGGGCCGGGGGCCAGCTCGCTTTGGCCGCGCAGCCGGTTGACCACCGCCGCCGGCTTGCCCGCCAGGGTGTGAAGCAGTTCATCGCCCTGCGCGCCAGCGGCGGGGCTGGCCTGCGGATCGGGCACTGGAATGCCGTGACCGGCCAGATGTTTCATCAGGCGCAGATAGAAAGGCAGTTGCGCATGCGTGAGGCGCTCAAACAGCGTCAACACCCACAGGCGCGCGCGGCCATCCTGCTCGGTAGCGGCAAAGTAGTTGGTGTTCTCGATGCCGCCCTTGATGCCGCGCAACTCGGTCAGCACGCCCAGGCCCAGCGCATCGAACAAAGACGCCGCTTGGGCGTGCGAAACTTCGGTGAAAACTGCCATCCAAGGGAAGAGGGGAAAAGGGCGCTATTAAAATTGAAGCACTTTCCAGGTGCGCGGGCCATTCGCGCCCGGCCCCGCCTCTGTCGGCCGCGGCAGCGGGCTGCCGGCATTGGCCGGCTGCACCTGGTAAGCAGGCGCGCCCGCCGTCTTGGGCTGCACCGTGATGCGCTGCGTCTGCCCGCCCGAACGCACCTCATCCACCCGGCTGCCCGCATCCTCCACACGAATGAACTCGACCCGCTGATTCTCTCGCCCCAGCCCCGGCGCCTCGCGCGTCAAAGACGCGGAAGAAGCCGGTGGAGCCGGCGGCTGCGCCCGGGTCTGCGCCAAAGCAGCGCCCGCGCCGGCCAGCGCCAAGGCAGCCAACAAAAAAGCGGGGAAGGGAAGGGCGCGCATGGATGCGATTGTAGGCGGCGGTTCAGAAATTGGGGCAGCGCGTAAGCGCTGCCGGATAGCCGCTTTGAGCGGCTCACAACCTAAAGCCCCTGGCTTTGCCGGGGGATATTTACTTATTCAGGAGTCAACTATATTTGTCCATCCCTTTGCTTTCCTTTCGTGTGCTGGCGGCTTACGTCGGGAGTCTCGGGGATGGACACCCCCTATAGGTCAAATCTCGACTGCTTCCCCGGCAGAGCCGGGATTTTTCCAAAATTAATAGCCGCAAACTCATGCCAGTCAATGACATGCAGCTATCAATTCAGGAATTCAATACCGCGATGCCCCAGCGCGCCAGCGCCGCGTCGTCGGCGGCGCGGGCGTCCACCCAGCGGGGGCCATCGGGCGTCTGTTCTTTTTTCCAGAACGGCGCCTGGGTTTTCAGGTAGTCGATCAGGAATTCGCACGCCTGAAAGCTCTCGCCCCGGTGCGCCGCGCTCACCGCCACCAGCACGATCTGCGCTGGCGGTGGCAGCAGGCCGACGCGGTGGATGACGCGCGCCGCGTAAATGTCAAAGCGCCGCCGCGCTTCGTCGATCATGGCTTCGATGGCTTTCTCGGTCATGCCGGGGTAGTGCTCCAGTTCCATCTCGCCCACGGCTTGCCCGCCGCTGAAATCGCGCACGGTGCCGACGAAAGCGCACACCGCGCCCACGCCCGCATCGCCCGCGCGCAGCGCCGCCACCTCGGCGCTCAGGTCGAAGTCGCCCGTCTGTATGGTGACGCGCGGCGCTGTCATGCGCCGATTGTGCCCTGCCCCGCGCCGTGGCTCGCCGATACAATCCCGCCTTCATTTTTCAACCTGTTTTCCAGCAAACCCGATCATGAGTCAGTTCCCAGACAGCCCCAAGCAGAGCGCCTCTCCCGCCGTCCGTTTTTTCAGCGGAGAAAACATTCCGCTGGAAATGCACAAGGTGCGGGTGGTGCAGAAATTGAATTTGCCTCCGGTCGAAGAGCGGCTGGCGGCCATCCGGCGCGCCGGATTCAATACATTTTTATTGACCACGCGCGAAGTGTATCTGGATATGCTTACCGACAGCGGCACCAACGCCATGAGCGATATGCAAATGGGCGCGATGATGCAGGCCGACGACGCTTATGCCGGATCGCAGAGTTTCGAGCGGATGCGGCTGGCGATTGAGGAAGTATTCGGCAAACGTTTCGTGCTGCCGGCGCACCAGGGGCGGGCGGCGGAAAATATCATTTGCCGCACTTATGTGAAACCCGGCGATCTGCTGCCGATGAATTACCACTTCACCACCACGCTGGCGCATATCGAACTGAATGGCGGAAAAATAGCCGAACTGCTGCACGACGAGGCATTGCAAATCAGCAGCAGCAACCCGTTCAAAGGCAACATGGATATTGCCAAATTGCGCCATGCAATTACCACGCATGGCGTGCAAAACGTGCCGTTGATCCGCATGGAAGCCTCCACCAACCTGATTGGCGGCCAGCCGTTTTCGCTGGCGAACCTGCGCGAAGTGGCCGCCGTCGCCAAGGAGCACAATATTCCGCTGGTGCTGGATGCCAGCCTGATCGGTGAAAACGCCTGGTTCATCAAGCAGCGCGAGCCGGAGTTTCAACAGGCCAGCGTCGCCGATATTCTGCGCGAGATGTGCGCGCAGGCCGATATCGTGTACTTTTCCAGCCGCAAGGTCAGCTCCTCGCGCGGCGGAGCCATTTGCACCAACTGGCCGGAAATTTTTGAAAAGATGAAGGCGCTGATTCCACTGTTCGAGGGTTTTTTGACCTACGGCGGCATGTCGATGCGCGAAATCGAGGCGATGGCCGTCGGACTGCGCGAAACGACCGACGAAACGGTGATTAACCAAAGCCCAATGTTTATCCGCTATCTGGTCGAGCGGCTGCAAGCGCACGGCATTCCGGTGGTCACGCCCGCCGGCGGTTTGGGCTGCCATGTGGATGCGATGAGTTTTCTGCCGCATATTCCGCAGAAAGAATATCCAGCGGGCGCGCTGGCGGCGGCGTTTTATCTGATTTCCGGCGTGCGCGGCATGGAGCGCGGCACCATATCGAGCACCCGCGACCAGCACGGGCACGATATTCTGGCCGACGTGGAATTGCTGCGCCTGGCGTTCCCGCGCCGGGTTTTCACGCTGTCGCAAACCAAATACGTCGAAGACCGGCTGCACTGGCTCCATACGCAACGCCAACTGATCGGCGGCCTGCGCTTCGTCGAAGAACCCCCGGTGCTGCGCTTTTTCATGGGCCGGCTGGAAGCCGTCAGCGACTGGCCCGAAAAACTGATGCAGGCGTTCCGCCGGGATTTCGGCGATAGCCTGTGATTCGTCTCACCCCCCCGTCACCGGGGGGAAAAACGCCACTTCCGCCCCGTCGGTCAAGACAGCCGATTCCTCACTCATTACCTGATCGAGCGCCATGCGCACGGCCTTGCCGCGCGCCAGCGCCGCCGCGTGCGCGCCGCCGCGCGCAATCAGTTCATCGCGCAGCGCGGCCAGGGTGGGCGCGTCGGTGCTCACGCGCTCGCTGCCCTGCCCCACGGCTTCGCGGATGGATGCGAAATAACGCACGGTGACGGTTTTCATGCCAGCAAGTCCGCCAGGGGAATGAAGCGCACCGCATCGCCGCGCGTGATGATGTTGCCGGGCGGGCGGTCCACCAGCCCGTCGGCCCAGAGCACAGAGGTGAGCACGCCGGAGCTTTGGTTGGGAAACAGTTCCACCTCGCCATGCCCGTTGCGGCGGGCGCGCAGAAATTCGCGCCGCTTGTCGGGCCGGGGCAGATCGAACCCGGCGCGCAGTTGGAGCGGCGCCACGTTCACGGCGGCGGCGCCTTGCAGGCGCAGCAAAAAGGGGCGCACCAGCAGCACAAAGGTGACGAAGCTCGATACCGGGTTGCCCGGCAGCCCGCACAAGTGCGCGGCGCCGATGCGGCCATAGGCAAAGGGCTTGCCGGGCTTGATCGCCAGCGACCACAGCTCCAGCGCGCCCAGCGCCTGCACGGCGGCCTTGATGTAGTCTTCCTCGCCCACCGAAACGCCGCCGGTGGTGAGGATCACGTCGTTGCCTTGCGCGGCCTCGCGCAGCGTGTCTTGCGTGGCTTGCAGTTGGTCGGGCACGAGGCCGAAATCATGCACCTGGCAGCCCAGCCGCAGCAGCAGCGCGCGCAGAAAGAAGCGGTTGGAGTTGTAGATGGCGCCGGGTTTCATGGCTTCGGGTGCCACATCGCCGGGCATCGCCAGTTCATCGCCGGTGGAAAGCAGCGCCACGCGCGGGCGGCGCGCTACCTGCACGTGCGCGCAGCCCACGCTGGCGGCCAGCCCCAGCGCGGCGGGCGCCAGGCGCTCGCCGGCGGCCAGCACCACGCTGCCGCGGCGCACGTCTTCCCCCGCGCGGCGGATGCAAGCACCCAAGGCGGGCGGCGCGTGGATGCGCACGCGGCCTGTGCTTGAACCATCGGCATCGAGCGCCGTGGTGTCTTCCTGCATCACCACCGTGTCCGCGCCCGCGGGAATCGGCGCGCCGGTGAAGATGCGCGCCGCCGTGCCCGGCGCAAGGGGCGCACCGGCGTGGCCTGCGGCAATGCGCTGCGAGATGGGCAGCTCCGCCCCCGGCGCGGCGCAGTCGGCGGCGCGCACGGCGTAGCCATCCATCGCGCTGTTGTCGTGCGGCGGCACCGTCAGCGGCGAAATCACCGCCTGCGCCAGCACGCGCCCATCGGCATCGAAGGTGTTCACCGATTCGGACGGCAAACCCGGCTGGGCGCGCACCAGCAGTTGCGCAACGGCATCGTCCAGCGGCATCGGAATAGGGCGCGGCAATTCGGGCATGGATGGTATGAATGGAAGCTGCGGGAAAAGCCGCTATTGTTCCGCTTTTTTGCGAGGGGCGGCAGCACGTTGGAAAAGCAAATGGCGCTTCTAAAATGATATCTTCTTGCCAATGTGTGGTGTGTGTTTGCGACATAAAATATTTGCAGATATATATTACTTCTTGGCAACAAGCTATCAATTCAATAGCTTAACTGACGCCGTTACAGGGCGATCACATCTGAATTTTTAAGAATCAACAAGTTGGCGATGGCGCACGGATGTAGGGGCGAAAAATTTTTCGCCCCTACATTCAAGAGAGCGACAGCGCTGGCAAGGAGACGCCGCAGGGCGAAAGATTTTTCGCCCCTACGAAGGCACGGGAGTCATCTTTCGCGTCGAAATCCAACGGGTTGATTTAAATGGAATTTAGATGCAATCGCCCTGAACGCCGTTCCCGCCAGGATGCGAGAATGCCGCATGGCTATTTGCGACACCGAGACCGTGCTCACGGTCCATCACTGGACGGAGCGCCTGTTTTCCTTCACCGCCACGCGCAACCCCGCGCTGCGCTTTGCCAGCGGCCAGTTCACCATGATCGGGCTGGAAGTCGATGGCCGGCCGCTGCTGCGCGCCTATTCCTTCGTCAGCCCCCCCTACGAGGAAACGCTGGAGTTTCTGAGCATCAAGGTGCCGGATGGCCCGCTGACCAGCCGCTTGCAGCACATTGAGCCGGGCGGCAAAATCCTCGTCGGCCACAAGCCCACCGGCACGCTGCGCATCGACTACCTGCTGCCGGGCAAGCGGCTGTACCTGCTTGCCACCGGCACGGGGCTGGCGCCGTTCATGAGCATCATCCGCGACCCGGAGACTTATGAAAAGTTCGAGCAGATCGTGCTGGTGCACGGCTGCCGCCAGGTGGGCGAGCTGGCCTACCGCGACTACATCGCCCGCGAGCTGCCTGCGCACGAGCTGCTGGGCGAGATGGCCCGCGCGCAACTGCTGTACTACCCCACCGTCACGCGCGAACCGTTCCAGCACCAGGGCCGCATTCCCGCGCTGATCGAAAGCGGCCAACTGGCCACCGATCTGGGCCTGCCCCCGCTCGACCCCGAAACCGACCGCGCCATGATCTGCGGCAGCCTGCCAATGCTCAAATCCACCCGCCAAGTGCTGGAAGCGCGCGGCTTTGCTGAAGGCAACAACAACGCTCCAGGCAGCTACGTGATTGAGCGCGCGTTCGTGGAGCAGTAGTTCAAACCAGCCCCGCCACCTGCTCGGCCAGCGCCAGACAAGCGGTCAACCCTGGCGATTCGATGCCGAACAGGTTGACCAGGCCCGGTACGCCGTGCTCGCGCGGCCCCTGAATGAGAAAGTCCGCCTCCGGCTGGCCCGGCCCGCTGATCTTGGGACGGATACCGGCATGGCCCGGTTGCAGCGCGCCCGCGGGCAGGCCGGGCCAGTATTTGCGCACCTCGGCATAAAAGGCGTCGCCGCAGGCGGGATCGACGGTGTAGTCGTCGGCGGAATCGACCCACTGGACATCGGGGCCGAAGCGCGCTTGCCCGCCCAGATCGAGCGTCAGGTGCACGCCCAGTCCGCCGGGTTCGGGCACGGGGTAGATCAGGCGGGCAAACGGCGCGCGGCCTTGCAGGGTGAAGTAATTGCCCTTGGCGAAATACGCGGCGGGCGCGTGGCGCGGCGCCAGCCCCTGTGTGCGCGCGGCCAGCCAAGGCGCGTGCAGGCCGGCGGCGTTGACGACGGTGCGGGCGCGCAACACCGTCTGCCCATAGTCTCCGCCCGCCACCACTTCAATCCCCTGACCGGCAACCACCCGCAGCGCCTGCACCGGCGTGCGCACGGCCAGCACGCCGCCGGCGCGCTGCGCGTCGGCCAGCAGCGCGAGCATCAGGCCGTGGCTATCGACAATGCCGGTGGCCGGCGAAAGCAGCGCCGCATGGCAGGCCAGTTGCGGTTCCAGCGCCAGCGCCTGCTCGCGCGTAAGCCATTGCAGATCGCCTACGCCGTTGGCGGCGGCGCGCCGCTGAATAGCGCGCAGTTCATCGACCTGCGCGGCGCGGGTGGCGACGATGAGCTTGCCGCAGCGCCGGTGCTCAATGCCGCGCTCGGCGCAATAGCCGTACAGCAACTGCCGCCCCCGCACGCACAGCCGCGCCTTGAGCGAACCTTGCGGGTAGTAGATACCCGCGTGAATCACCTCGCTGCTGCGCGCGCTGGTCACGGCGCCAAAAGTCTGCGCCGCTTCCAGCACCAGCACCTCGCGCCCGGCCAGCGCCAGCGCGCGCGCCGCCGCCAGGCCCACCACGCCCGCGCCGATCACCACGGCATCTACTTGCTCGGCCATGCGCGCTGCCTTTCGCTCCTGTAATTACGGCCAAATTATGATTGCCGCGATCAGGAGCCAAGGGTAGAGGCGAAAAATCTTTCGCCCTTGCGCACAAAAAGAAACGGGGTTTTGAAGGAGACGCCACAGGGCGAAAAATTTTTCGCCCCTACAAGAGCAAACCGCTCCAAATTTCACCCTGCCAGCACCGGATGCGGCAATTCCGGCGCGGGCAGGGGCGGCGCGGCGCGGCCTTCGGCTAGCGCGGCTTGCCAGCGCGGCAAGGTTTGCGCCGGGTCTGCGCCCAGGCCGCGCACCACGCACACGCCGCTGGCACCGGTGCGGGCGGCCTGGGTCAACTGGTCAGGCTCCAGAATGCCGCCGATGGCGGCCACGGGAACGCCCGCCATGCGCGCCCACCAGGCCAGGTTGTCCAGTCCTTGCGGCAGCCAGGGCATGTCCTTGGTGAGCGTGGGCCACACCGGGCCGCAGGCCACGTACCACGGGCGCAGGGCGCGGGCGCGGCACAGTTCCCACAGGCTGTGGCTGCTGATTCCCAGGCGCAGGCCGCTGGCGGCCAACTCGGCGCGGCCTGCCTGGCCCAAGGCCAGCAAATCTTCCTGCCCCAGATGGACGGTGCTTGCGCCCGCCTCCAGGGCCAGCCGCCAATGGTCGTTGACGATCAGCGCCGCACCCGCCGCGTTGCAAGCCGCCAGCGCCTGCGCGATGGACTGGCGCAGTAGCGCGGGCCATGCGGCATCGGGCGCGGCAGGAGTTTTGATGCGCAGTTGCACGGTGCGCGCGCCGGCGGCTACCGCTTGGCGCACGCGCTCGGCGCTGTCCACAATGGCATAGAGGCCGATTTCTGATGAAGAAATTGGCCTTTTGCCCATATTCTTCCTTGACAAGCAGCTATCAGAATTGAAATTTTCATCCCACGACATGAACGGCAGCAGATCGGGCCGGGCGGCAAAGCCCGCCTGCGCCGCCACCGGCCCCGCGCCCTGCCCTGCCGCGTAGCCGCCGTGTAGGGCGTGGGTGGTGGCCATCTTGGCGAGCGCCAGCACGTCGGCAGGCGGGTAGCCCAGCGCCAGCGCGGCGGCGGCGCTGGTGGCAAAGGTGCAGCCGGTGCCGTGCGTGTGCGGCGTGGCCACGCGCGGCAGCGCCAGCCAGCCGCTGGCGTGGGGGGTGGTGATCCAGTCGAGCGACCAGCCAGGCGCGAGCGGTTCGTCTCCGCCCGTCACGGCGACAGATTGTGCGCCGGATGCTTTCAGTTGGCGCGCCAATGCGGGCACGTCATCGGGCGCAGCGGCCTCGCCCGCCAGCGCCCGCGCCTCGCGCACGTTGGGGGTGACGAGGGTGGCGCGCGGCAGCAGCAAATCGCGGTACGCGCGCAGCGCCGCAGCGTCGGCAAACGCCGCGCCGGTGCTGGCGCCGAGCACCGGGTCCACCACCAACGCCACCGGGCCGCGCTCACGCAAGCGGTCGATCCAGCGGGCCACGACGGCAATGTTGGCCGCGCCGCCCAGCAGGCCGGTCTTGACGGCGGCGGGCGGCATGTCATCGGCCAGCGCGGCCAGTTGCGCGTCCAGCAGGTCAGGCGTCACCGGCTGCACCTGCGTCACGGCGCGCGAATTCTGCGCCGTCACCGCCGCCGCCACCGGACACAGGTGCACGCCGAAAGCGGCGGCAGCGCGCGCATCGGCACTCAGCCCCGCGCCGCCCGCGCTGTCGTTACCGGCGATGCTCCAGACAATAACTTTCCCTTCGTCATTCCCGCGCAGTTCCCGCCTGCATGGGAATGACAGGAAATCCATGGACGCTGGTTTCGAGGTGACGTTCATGAATTCCCGCCTTCGCGCATAGACGCTAACTCAAGAGGCGCGACGTTTTTCCCGCCGCGCTTATGCCCCCTCCCCCGCGCGCGGGGGAGGGCCGGGGTGGGGGCCACACGGTGCAACCATAAGCACTGGGTTTGTGATGCGCTGCTGGCCCCCATCCCAACCTTCCCCCGCGCGCGGGGGAAGGAGCATGAACACGGCTGTCCCAGCAATTTGCCCATGCCAAAAATCAGGTTGGCACTCATGCGTCTGCGCAGGGGTGACGAGGAATTTGGTGCAGGCTCCTGAATAGGAAAAACTGTCTGCGTCACGGCGCATTCCCAATCAAAAACGGATCCCCCGTCACCGGCGTGGTGGCCACGGCGAAATCCTGCCGCGCCATCACCCCCGCCAGATACGCCGCGCGCCCGGCCTCGATAGCCTGCCGGAACGCCCCCGCCATGCGCACCGGGTCGGGCGAGAGGCTGACGGCGCTGTTGAGCAGCACGGCGTCGTAGCCCATTTCCATCGCCTGCGCGGCGTGGCTGGGCGCGCCGATGCCCGCGTCGATAACGAGCGGCACATCCGGCAGCCGCTCGCGCAGCAGGCGCAGCGCAAACGGGTTGACCAGCCCCTGCCCGGAACCGATGGGCGCGCCCCAGGGCATGAGCAGCGGGCAGCCCGCGTCCAGCAGGCGCTTGCACGTCACCAGATCGTCGGTGCAGTACGGAAACACCGTGAAGCCCTCGCGCACAAGCTGGCGCGCGGCATCGAGCAGTTGCACCGGATCGGGTTGCAGCGTGTATTCGTCGCCCACCACTTCCAGCTTGATCCACGGCGTGCCGTACAACTCGCGCGCCATGTGCGCCAGTTGCACCGCCTCGCGCGCCGTGGTGCAGCCGGCGGTGTTGGGCAGCAGGCGCGCGCCGGTTTCCTGCAAGGTGGCGCGGATCATCTGCACAAAGCCGTTATCCCCGGCCGCCGCCAGTTGGCGCTTGAGGCCCACCGTGACCACCTGGCTGCCCGAAGCCAGCATCGCCTGCCGCAGCGCCTGCGGCGAGGGATAACGGGCGGTGCCGAGCAGGAAGCGGCTGGTGAGGGTGGCGTCAGCGACGTACCATGAATCGAATGTTTTTTCCATTTGCTTCTTTCAGGGATCTTTCTTTGGATAAACAGTCCAAACCGACAAGTAGTCTGGATCGACAACGATCTCGCCCGTACTCTTCAGTCGATAGTTGCCAGAAGCCGCCGGTTCCAATTTCGACAAATCGGGCGGAATCGAACGCTCCGTGTCATCGCTCCATCGCACCACGATCCACCCCTTGCGCGAAGCCCGCGCTACCACGCCGTGAAACTGCTCCAACCTGAGAACTTCGTGGCTATCGCGATCGCGGTAGGTCACTCCAACGAGCACACGCTTGCCAATGATTTGGCGAGCCCGGTCTTCATCAAACTCAGGCGGTTCGGGATTGGCATACGGTTCATTCATCGAATTACCCCCCCACAATTGGCTGAAACAGCAGCACCGCGTCGCCTTCGGCCAGCACGCGGGCGGCGCGCTCGGCGCGGGGGACGAATTCGCCATTGAGCGCCGTGCTCACGCCTTCGGGGGCGTGACCGAGTTGGCCAACCAGATCGGCCAGCGTCGCTGCGGCGGGCACGCGGCGCGGCTGGCCGTCGAGCAGGACGGTCACTAGCCCGGATTGATTTTTGGCGGGAGAAATCATGGGATGCGCCTTTCAGGTGCCGGCGGGCTGGAACGAAACGTCGGCCACGGCAATTTCCGCGTAGCTGGGAAAACGCAGCGGCGGGCCCCAGGTGCCGAAACCACAGGTGACGATGAGCGAATAATTTCCCTGCGCCCACAGTCCCCACGGGTTTTTGTAAAGGTATTTGACGATGAAATTGATGGGAAAAAACTGGCCGCCGTGCGTATGGCCGGAAAATTGCAAATCGATTTTCTGCGCAATGGCTTCGTCGATTTCGCGCGGCTGGTGGTCGAGCAAAATCCACGGCGTCGCCGGATCGGCGCGCGCCGTCAGGGCGGCCAGCGGCGCCCGCTTGCCAGCGGCATCATCGGGCAAAACGCCCGGAGGTAATGCGCGGGAGCCGCGCACTATATCGTCGCGCCCGATCAATGTGATGCCGGGTTCTTCAAGGTAAAGAACTTCGTCGCGCAAAACGCGCATGTTGGAGCGGGTGTAGGCGTCGATATTGAGTCGTGGCGATTCGCCGAAATAGTCGTGGTTGCTCACAATGGCGTAAACACCGTAGCGGCTTTTGAGTGCGCCCAGGATGCGCGGCATATCCTGATCGAAATATGGCTTGATCGAATTATCAATAATGTCGCCGGTGACCACGATCAGATCCGGTTGCAGGCGGTTGACGCGCGCGACCATCTCCTGCATCAGCGCCTGGGAACTGTAGCTGCCGATATGCAAATCGGAAATCTGAACAATGCGCAATTGTTTTGCGCCATTTCTCAACGGCTTGTGAACGGCCGGCGAAAAATACGTTTCGCGCGGCATCTGCGCGTTGTAAAGCCCCCAGGCCACTTGCAGCGCGACGATACCCAAAATGAGAAAACCGAGGCGCTGCGGATGCTGGCGCACATACCCGCACGCGGTCTGCAAAAAAGGCAGGCGGCGGGCGATCAGGCCCAGCACGTCGGCCATCCATACCGTGGCAAATCCCACCGCCAGCGCGCCATACAAAACGGCAGCGGCATAAAGCAGCCACGGCGGTAATTCCACGCCGAGCCGGCGGCTGAAAAAATAAGCCAGCGGAAAGCTCATGACCGCCAGTGCGACCAGCGGCCAGAACACATGCCAGGCCATCAACCAAGGCGGCAGCACCCCGCCAAACGCCCAGCGAAAACGCCAGCCCAGATAAGCGCCCACAATGGCTTGGACGGAAAGGATGATGAAAAAGAAATAGTTCATGGGATGGCTGCCGCCGCGGATAGCCCGTGTGTCAGGGCGCTTCAGTCATGACTCCTGGATTAATAGCTAGCTACCTATGATCTATCTGGGTTTCATGCACTTTTATCCAGATTTGCAATATGCCCCGGATGGAATTGAAAGAGAGCCGCATGACTTTCCTTTCGTCATTCCCGCGCAGGCGCATAGGCGCTAACTTGGGGCAAGTGCGGATAAATGTGCGGTTTTCTCCCTCCCACGCGTGCGGGGGAGGGCTGAGGTGGGGGCGCACGGCGCTGCAAGAAGCACCGCGTTTGCGATGCGCCGCGGCCCCCATCCCAACCCCCGCCTTCGCGGGGGAAGGGGAAAAGACCCCATCAACCCAGCCCCCCTTCCACCCACCCATTCTCGCGCAGCGCCTGATCGATCAGCGCGGGAGCGAGCAGCCAGCCGTGGCGGTACAGGCCGTTGATGCGTAGCAGGCGCGGGGCGTGTTCGGTGCAGGGGTCGTTGTCGGGCAGCGCGGGGCGCAGGTTGACATCGAGCGCCAGAATGCGCGCTTCGGCCAGCGCGGGCACGGCGCTGTGGGCGGCGGCCAGCAACTCGATCACGCTGCGCAGACTGGCAGGGGAGCGGTCTTCCGATTCGATCTCGCTGGCACCGATGTACATCAGATCGTCCGGGCGCGGCACGATATAGACGGCGTGGCGCGGGTGCAGCAGCCGCACCGGGCGCGTGAGGCCGTGGCCGCCGGGAACGTGCAGCTTGATGACCTCGCCCCGCACGCCGCGCACGTTGAAAACGGGCGAGGCGTGCTTTTTCTGGTTCTCGCCGCGCAGGTCAATGGCAGGCCTGGCGCCCACGCCGCGCACGTCAATCACCGCGTCGAACGGGAGCAGGCGCCCATCGGCCAGCGCCAGCGTGCCGCCGCGCTCACCCGCCTCCACGGCCAGCACGGTTTGCCGCCAATGCCACTGCACGCCCTGCGCCGCGCTGTGCAGGCCCATCATGGCCGCGCCGGTGTCGATTTGGCCTTCGCCCGGCAAAAACCAGGCATGGGGCGGCCCTTGCACGGCCGGCTCCAGCGCCTTGAGCGCGCCAGCGTCGAGCGGCTGCACGCCTTCGGCGGGGCTGACGGCGCGCCATTCGGGCGTGGCGGTGGCCGCGCGCAGGCGGTCCAGCACGCGCTGCGCCGCCCCGGTATCGGCGCGGTGCGCCACCAGCAGACTGCCCCGCGCGGCAAAGAACGGCGCATGGGGCAACTGGCCGATGATGCCGGGCCACAGCGCCAGCGAACGCCAGCCCAGCGCGGCCACCGCGGGCGCGGCGTTGTCCAGTTCGGCCAACGGGCTGAGCAAGCCGGCGGCGGTAAACGCAGCGGCGGTGGGCAGGTACGGCTCCGGCGCGCAACTGCGCAACACTTGCCCCGGCCCGGCTGCGGGGTCGAACACCGCCACGCGATGCCCCTGGCGCGCCAGCCGCCAGGCCAGCAGGCGGCCCAGCAGGCCCGCGCCGGCGATGCCGATGTTCATGGGAATGGTGGTCATGCGATTTCCTCCAGTGGGTGGTGGTCAATGAATCCTGTGTCTCATTGCGTCAATCCTGTATCTCACTGCGTCATTCCCGCGAAGGCGGGAATGACGAAATAAGTTGCGGGAATGACGCAGTAAGTTGCCGGAATGGCGATGGCTCAAGCAGACTGAACCGGCACATAAAACTGCCCGCCCCGCGCCGCGAACTCGGCGGATTTTTCATCCATGCCCGCGCGCAGCGCCTCTTGCTCGCCCAGGCCGTGGGTGGCGGCGAAGTCGCGCACTTCCTGCGTGATCTTCATGCTGCAAAACTTGGGGCCGCACATGCTGCAAAAGTGCGCCGTCTTGCTGGTGTCTTTGGGCAGGGTTTCGTCGTGGAAGCCGCGCGCGGTGTCGGGGTCCAGCCCCAGGTTGAACTGGTCTTCCCAGCGGAACTCGAAGCGCGCGTGACTGATCGCGTCGTCGCGCGCGCGCGCCGCCGGGTGGCCCTTGGCGACATCGGCGGCGTGCGCGGCGATCTTGTAGGCGATGATGCCCTGCTTCACATCGTTGCGGCCGGGCAAGCCCAGATGCTCCTTGGGCGTGACGTAGCACAGCATGGCCGTGCCCATCCAGCCGATCATCGCCGCCCCAATGGCGCTGGCGATGTGGTCGTAGCCGGGCGAGCAGTCGATCACCAGCGGCCCCAGCGTGTAAAACGGCGCGCCGTGGCAGTGCTTGATCTGCTCGTCCATGTTGGCCTGAATCATGTGCAGGGGCACGTGGCCGGGGCCTTCGATCATGGTCTGCACGTCGTGCCGCCAGGCGGTTTGCGTCAGCTCGCCCAGCGTGCGCAATTCGGCGAATTGCGCCTCGTCGTTGGCGTCGGCGGCGCTGCCGGGGCGCAGGCCGTCGCCCAGGCTGAAGGCCACGTCATACGCCTTCATGATCTCGCAAATTTCCTCGAAGTGCGTGTACAAAAAACTCTCGCGGTGGTGCGCGATGCACCACTTGGCCATGATGGAGCCGCCGCGCGAAACGATGCCTGTGACGCGGTTGGCGGTCAGGTGAATAAAGGGCAGGCGCAGTCCGGCGTGGATGGTGAAGTAATCCACGCCCTGCTCGGCCTGCTCGATCAGCGTGTCGCGGAAGATGGGCCAAGTCAAATCCTCGGCGATGCCGCCGGTTTTTTCCAACGCCTGATAAATCGGCACGGTGCCGATGGGCACGGGGCTGTTGCGCAGGATCCAGTCGCGTGTGGTGTGAATGTGCTTGCCCGTCGATAGATCCATCACCGTATCGGCGCCCCAGCGAATCGCCCAGACCAGTTTTTCCACCTCTTCCTCGATGCTGGAAGTAATGGCGCTGTTGCCGATGTTGGCGTTGATCTTGACGCGGGAATTGCGCCCAATCGCCATAGGCTCCACTTCCGGGTGATTGATGTTGGCCGGAATGATGGCGCGGCCTGCCGCCACCTCATCGCGCACGAATTCGGGCGTTACCCGCTGCGGCAGGCGCGCGCCCAGCGGGTTGCCGCGCCGCCGCGCCTCGCGTTCGGCATGGCCCAAAAACTCCCGCGTCCACTCCAGCCGGCCGTTTTCGCGCAGCGCCACGTATTCCATCTCCGGCGTCACGATGCCCTTGCGCGCATAGTGCATCTGCGTGATGTTTTGCCCGGCCCTGGCGCGGCGCGGCGGGCGTTGCAGCCCGGCGGCTTCGCGCCGCAGCGCGTCGATGCGGCCGGCATCCAGCGCACCGGGCCTGCCGCCGTCGTCCAGCCCGTGCGCCTGGCGGCCCGCATAGGTTTCGGTATCGCCGCGCTCGCCGATCCACGCCCCGCGCACACTCGCCAGCCCGCGCCGCACGTCGATGGCCGCCTGCGGATCGGTGTACGGCCCAGACGTGTCGTAAAACGACGCCGCGCGCCCATGGGTCAGCCGCACATCGCGCACCGGCACGCGCAAATCCGCGCGGCTGCCTTCGATCCAGCCCTTGGCTGACGCAGGCAAAGGCTCGCGCGTGAGCGCGATCAACTGGGCGATCTTCTCGGGAGCATTCATGGGTCAACGCCTTTTTGCAAGTCCATCAAGTGAGACTCCGGGGCGCCCATGTCCTCTTCCTTACGCCGGTACGAACCGGATCAAGTGCGCGGGTTTGGCGCTGCCGCCATCTCAGCCCTTTGCAAGCACGGGCACCCCGGAGTAGCGCGCATCATACGCGCCCGCAAAAACTTGCGTCACGCGTGCGCAACTTTTCCTTCGTCATTCCCGCGCAGTTCCCGCCCTGCGCGGGAATGACAGGGAATTGAAGCAGGTTCCTGGGCAGGAAGTTGAGTTTCCCTCCCCCGCCTGCGGGGGAGGACTAGGGTGGGAGCGAGCGGTGCAACAACAAGCACTGGATTTGCGAGGCGCTGCCGCCCCCAATCCCAACCCCCGCCTTCGCGGAGGCAGACTCTTCCCCCGCACATGGGGGAAAGAGTTGAACTTCTCTTCTTCTCTTTCCCCAACTCCTCTAATCGAAACAAAATGTAATCAATCACCAATTTTATGTCAAAAATTTCACAAGTGCATCCCAACATAATCGCTTGAATCATGACGATATGAAACAAAAGGCAATAAATATGTAACAAATTATAAGCATACACTTACAAATCAACGAGGCAAAAGACAAAAACAGCAGATTCTGTCTTTTTGCACTATTATTAGCATAGCTGTAATCAGTTTTGCGGCTTATGTTTCAGCCATATTTAACTTATAAAAAACAGTTTCTTCCGCCTATGAGAAATTGCCGTTCGTCGGCTCCAGCTTACCGCTCGTCGGAAAGTGTTTGCATTCCAAAAACAAAAAACTCACTATATCTCTGCAATACGGAAGAAACACCATCATTCCTGAGCAATTGGCAAGCACGAAAGATGAAACCGAAACCGCATTCCTGCTGGAGCAACGCCATGAAAAAGCCCGCCACCCGCGCCACCGGCTTCACACTCATCGAGTTGATGATTGTCATCGTCCTGGCAGCCGTCCTGGTGATGTTGGCCATGCCCAGTTTCACCGGCCTCATGCAGCGCTACCGCGTCAGCATCGCGGCCACCAAAATCGGCAACCTCCTGCGATTTGCACGCATCGAGGCCATGCGTACCCACCAGATCGTCACTGTGGCTCAGACCGGCACACCGGATACCGGCTGCGATACCGCAAGTGATGAAATGGACTGGCACTGCGGCGTTGATGTCTATGTGGCCAAAAACGACAACGGCGGCACCCAAGGCCCCACGATCAAGGCCATCCCCACCAGCAGCCTTGACTCGGTGAAGGTGCAAATACAAGCTCCGGCAATTTCCTACAACACCATGGGCGTCGGCTCAACGGCTCAAAAGACCGGCGGCGCCGGCAATTTCGGCGCTTCCATCCTGATGATTTACGTCTGGCCTACCGCCTTGGGCGCCGATCCCTCCGTGGTAACGGCGCCGCTCGTCAATACCGTCTGCGCCCTCGGTGGCGGGAAAGTCAGGGTCGTTCCGCAATACGTCGCCATCGGCAATCCCAACCTATGCACCAACTAACGCAGGCCGCCATCATGAAACCCCTTGCTTGCTCCCAAACCCCGCAACGCGGCTTCACGCTCGTGGAGGCGCTGGTCTCCATGGCCATCCTGGCCCTGTGCGTGCTCGGCCTGGCCGCCGTGCAGGCGCGCATGCTGGTCGAAACGCGCACCACCAACTCCCGCGCCACCGCCATCCGGCTCATCGGCGAACTCAACGAGCGCATCCAGCTCAACTCCTACGGCGCTGACCCCCTCATTAATCCCACGACCGTAATTGGCAGCACCACTTCGGCTTACGCGGATGGGAGGCTTGGAGACACGCTCCCGACCGCCTTTCCGTCCGTGCCCACAAGCATCCCGGACTGCACGCAGAATCCCCCCGCTTGCACCCCAATCGAGCAAGCCAGGAAAGACATCGCGGTATGGCGCCAAAACGTAGCCAACGCACTCCAAGGCGGTCAGGCTAGCATCTGGCAAATCAGCCCGCGCCAATTGCAGGTCGTCATCGCTTGGCAGGCCAACGAAAACACCAAGACCACCCTGGGCGCCGCCGACGATCCCGCTGCGCGGCAAGTGGCCCCGGAGATGCAAATCACCGCCGACGCCGCCGGAGGAGCAACCCTGTGCGGTGCCGGCAACACCATCTGCCACATCAACTTCATCGACATCAAGCCCAACATGTAAGAGGCCCGCCATGAAACCCGATTCATTCATAAACGAGCTGTCATTGCCGTGTACGCATGAACTCCTTCCACCGCGTGCGGGGGAAGGCAAGGGTGGGGAGCAGAGGCGCATCGAAAAAGCCGGGCGTTCATGCCAGCGCCGCTCACCCTCTCCTCAACCCTCTCCCGCAAGCGGGAGAGGGCGCCTGAACGCCCGCGCGCGGGGAAGGGCGTTTGAACGCGGCATGACCCTGATCGAACTGCTGATCGGCGTGGCCATCGGCCTCATCGTTATTACCGCCGCCATTGCCAGCCTGATCGTCGTGCGCCAATCCTCGCGCACCATGACCGACAGCGCCGCGCTTGAGCAACAGGCCACCCTCGTCATGCTGCAAATCGGCAACCAGATCGGCCAGGCCGGGGCCACCAACGCCTATCTGGTGGGCAACGACATTAACGCCAATGTTGACACGGGCAATGGCAACGGCCCCGCCGCGTTTACATTCACCGCCGCCTCCGACAGCCCATTGATCGTGTTCGACATCCGTGACTCCGGCGTTTCGGTGAACAACCCCAGGGTATCCATATTTGGCCAGGACGGCGCGGACCCGGCTTCCGACACCCTTCAAGTCAGTCACGCCAGGCCCAACGACTATTGGCCGACGGGCAACTGCGCCAGCCTCCTCACCACCCCGAGCCTCACCGGCGGCGCGCCGCGCGATGTCAGCGTCTTTACTGTCAATACAACCTCGCAAAGCCTGACATGCGCCACCGACCCAGACAACGCCCTGCCCACCTACGACATCGCAGCCAACGTGGCTGACATGCGCCTGACTTACCTCTACGTCGATGGCTCCGGCAACCTCACCACCTACGCCAACGCCGCGAACGTCAATGGCGCGAGCCTCACCCCGTGGAACCAGATCCACGCCGTGCAAGTCTGCCTGGAACTGGTGGGCGACCCCACCACGGCGCCCAAGCAGACCTACACCGACTGCCGGAACGTCGGCCATAACCCGACCGATGGAAAGTCCAACGACGGCCGCCTGCACCGCATCGTCCGCAACACCTTCTACCTGCGTAATTCCTGAGATCATGAACACCATCCTTACCCGCCATCTGCCTCCCTTGCGCGGCCCGCGCATGCAGCGCGGCATCTCCATGTTCATCGTCATGGTCATCCTGCTGCTGGCCATGATCCTCGTGCTTGGCGGCATCTCCGTGGCCAACCTCAACGAATCCCTCGTGGGCAACCAGAGCGATGCCCAGCGCGCCTACGGCGCCGCCCAGGCGCTCATGGACACTGCCCAGCGCGACATCCGCTTGAATGGCCGCAACTGCAACGCCGTCACCTTTGGCGCCATGGGCACCAATGGCGATTTTCAGGTCATGTCCGGCACAACGTCCGTCGCTGCCCAATGCTTCCTGCGCTTTCCGCGCGACATAGACGACTACATGACCCTGGTCACCAGCGGCAATATCCCCCAAAGCGCGTGCGCCACCAACGCCGTGGCCAACGGCAACCTCGTCGGCGTGTGCATCCCCGTGGGGCCGACCGATGCCATGTTCAGGGGCGACCGGTTCAACAACGGCGACTTGAACACCAACGCCCAGCAATGGGACAACGCCAACCTGCGCAATGGCGCCCTCTACGCCCAATTCGTCGGCGCGCTGGACGCAACCGGCGCGGTAGACAACAACGGCAACCCCGTCGGCCGTTCCTACGGCAGCAATGCCCAATTGGGAACAACTGGCACCGCCCTGACAACGGCCATGAGCAACGGCGGATACTGGGTCGAGATTTTTCCCTACAACGTCAACCAGGTCGGCGCCGACACCCTAGGCAACGCCCCCGTGCCCGACGAGGCCTACTCCTTTGTCTTTCGCATCACCGTCATCGCCAGAGGCCTGAAAGGCGGCACCGTTTCCGTGCTGCGCAGCTACTACACGCCAGCCCCCATGCGGGCCGCGCCAACCTAGCAAAGAACCTGTAACCCGCCTCCATTCACCTTTTCTTCTCACCGGAGCACATCATGAGCAAGAAACCCGCCGCTTTTTCCGCGCATCCGGCCGCCGCGCCATGCGCCAGCCATTCCATGAATCAGGAGAGCATGATGAAGCACACCCACAAATGGTTCGCCCTGGGCGCCCTGGCCGCCGCCTTGGCGGCAGGCGGGCTGGCGCACGCTCAACAACCACCGACCGCGACTCCAATGACCGTGGGAGCTGACGATCAATGGAATAAAAAGTCATTTTGGGATAATTTTGGCATTACAGCAAGTCCAAATTTGGGAGGTAGTTTGAGTACTCCCAGTGGAAGCAAGGACTTCTACTATGTGAATTCCATTGGCTCCCACGACGCGCCGAGCGTCAAGGATTGGGTGAACGACCCCAGCGACCCCCTCGCGAAGACGGGCCTGACCTCCCTCATTGTGGCTAACAACTACAACCTGACCAACGCCTATGTCAGAAAAATCGGCATCGCCTATTTGGGCGGAATCGCGCTCGTGGCCAATAATATTGACTCAGTGACTGGCCAGCCATCCGATAACCAAAACACTCTCTACACTTGGGGCTGGAACGGTCAGGGCCAGCTCGGCATTGGCCTGACGGACGGGCCTGTCGTGGGAACCGCAGGGCCGGCCACAGCCGGTATCTCGACCTCGCAATGGATGGGGCAAACTTACGGCGGCGGCTATGTCCTGGTAAACTTTTTCAACAACCCGCAAAATTTTTACACCTTACGCGGCATACCGGTAACGGGCCAGGATGTGTCCGGCAACAATGCCAGCAGGAGCTACAACGTTATCGATGCCGATTCCGGCTACCACCATATGATAGCCCTGACCGCCGATGATGACAACTACACAAACAGCCGTGTCTGGGCGTGGGGCTACAACGCCTCGTACCAGGTCGGTCAGAAAACCGGCGCGCGATGGAATTATCCGCGGCTGGTGCAGGGTTTGCCTGCCAATATCCAGAAGGTCTTTGCCAACCACGGGTATCTGGACCGCGGGCAGTCATTTGCGCTGACCTTGGGTACAACCTCATATTCGGTAATCTTTGCCGATGGCAGCAAGAAAACGCTAACGGGCGGTAAACTGTATGCTTGGGGATCAGGCTCCTCGTATAAGCTCGGCAGCAGCTCAGCTAACAGCGAAAAACCGGTCCAAATAGTTTTCACGGACAACGTTGATAAGAACATAGATATTGTCGATGTGCAGGGCGGCGATTATCACAACATGGCGCTCGATGTCAAAGGCAACGTCTGGGTCTGGGGGAGTAATTCTTACTTTGGTGACGACGGCGCTACAGGGAGCACACCGAGAAAATTGACGTGCAAACCCAGTTCGGCTTGCTACGGCATAAAGTATCCCGTCAAGGAAATCGCCATGTCCTATGACAATGCCCTGATTCTTGATGCCAACAACAGGGTATGGCAGGGGGGGTATGTCTACGACACTTCTGCCCACTTCAAGAATTTCACGGAAGTGCAAGTTTCGCCCGTCGACGTTCATGAGGTCGGTTATACGCCCATACCCAATCACCTGGGCGCTGGCGAACAGGTGTCTTATATTATTGATACCTACGGACGCCCGTGGTCATGGGGCAATGGCGTTTACCACGGCTTTGGCCGCGAGGGCGACTATATACTATCGTATACCAAAATGAAAGCAAAGGTGGCGCACCAGTTTCCACAAGTTATCGGCGACGGCGATACGCAGAGAACTGCCACGGATCCAACAATACCCGATAGTACTAAAAACACTACCGACACTCCCACTGATAACAAAAAATTCGGCACCTCCGGTTTCAATTCGAAACACCCGACGATTTACGATGCAAAATATGAATCCGCCACTAACCCCAACCTGACGACCCTGGCGTGGAAGGCGCTGGCGTTCCATCCGATTCCGAAGCTCACGCAAATTCGTGGATCGCGTTCCGCCCAAATCATGCTGGACGAGTACGGCAACATCTGGAAATGGGCGTATGACGGCTCCGGCACGATTGCCTGGGGCAACGGGGACGATTACAAAAGCCAATACGATAATACGGGTAACGGCCGCGATGGACTTTATGACTCATATTGCTATGAAGTCATGCTCATGCGCGGCGGCCAAGGGGACCAGTGCAAGGTCATTACGGTGCAGCCGAACCTCATGAGCAACGGCTCCACCAGTTCGGTGGGAGGCTCCAGCACCCGCACCAACAGTAGCTACTCGATGGTCTATGTGACCAGCCGCACTTTCGCTATGGGGGCAAACGCCATTGGCGGCTGGATGGGCCAGTTGGTGGGCTATGCGGGCGACAAGCTGGACGCGGACCCTGCGCCGTGGAACGCCAAGCTTGGTTCGTCACGCCAGATTTTCACCGCCAGCGCCAGCCAGGAAGGCGTTCCCTTTGAACTGAACTCGGGGTCATTATCAGGTCTGACCGACGCCGACGTGCCCAACTCCGGCCCGACTTCTCTGTGGTGCACGAACGAGGTCACCAACCAAGATGTAGACTGCAGCGCGCCGTGCATGGTGCCGGACGACAGCGACCCGTCCGGATTCTCTGAAGATTCCAGCAAGTGCTCGCCGAAATTGTGCCCTGACCCCAACTCCTCCAGCGATCCTCCCGATCAGGTCTCCTGCCAGTCATTGAGTCAGGTAACCCAGGCTGACATAAATATCATGCGCAAGCAGCCACTGGGCGATATCGTGAATTCGCAACTGGTCTATGTGGGCGCGCCCACGCTGCTGAGCCTGAATCAGAACTACCTCACGTTCGCCAAAGCCGTGAACAAGCTGGACACCTCCCCCAGTAACCACCGCCCAGGCGTGGTTTACGTGATGGCCAACGACGGCATGCTGCACGGCTTTGACGCGGGCAACGGCATACCGAACTCGGCCCCCAACAACACTGGCAATCAAGGCACCGGCGCTGAAAAGTTTGCCTACGTGCCGCGCGGGTTGCTGGCCAACCTGCGCTCCAACGTTAACAACACCGCTTCGCAGCGCTGGGTGGATGGCGGCGTATTCAGCGGCGATGCGCAACTGGACGCCAGCTCTTACGGCGTCGGCCTCAACAGTTCCCAAAACCCCGGCCACTATGCCACAGTGCTGGCGGGTACGCTGGGCAGCGGCGCGCGGGGCTACTTCGCGCTGGATGTGACCAACCCGGACGCAATCACGGAATCATCCCCGGCCAATCTGCAAAAAGCCATGCTGGTGGATACAACCGATCCGGACTCCGCCTTTCCCCTTGACAGCACCGACGACAAGGCTGCCAAGATTGCCGCGCTGGGCATTCAGACCAGCTTGCCGGTGGCCGATCAGTACAACACCACCCGGCAGTCGGCGCAGATTACGCGAATCAACAACACCCAGAATGCCAACGGCGACGAGTGGGCCATCATCATGGGCAACGGCTTCGACAGCACGGGCGGCGTGCCGGTGCTGCTGATTCAGTCGCTTTCGGAAGCGGGCAGGCCCCTTTATATGGTGAAGGCTTCTTGCACCCTTGCCAAGCCGGGCGCCAACCCGGGCGATCCTCCCGACAACTCTGCTTGCATAGCCGTCGGCAACGGCCTAGGCGCGCCGCGCGCGGTGGACGTGGACGGCAACGGCACCGCCGACTTTGTCTATGCGGGCGATTTGCTGGGCAACCTGTGGAAGTTCGATATCTCCAGCACGGATCCCACCAAATGGAGCGCGGCCTATGGCAGCGCGAGTGAAAGCGGCGCGCCTGCAGTTCCGATGTTCACGGCGGTGGGGCCGGACGGCAAGCCGCAGCCCATTACCAGTGCCCCGGTAGCCGTGCCGTACCCCAACGGCGGCTTCATGGTGGGCTTTGGCACAGGCAAGAACCTGACGCAAAGCGATTTGTCCGATGCCATTTCCATTGATTCCAAGACCCAGGCAAAGACAGCGCTGTCAAACCCGCCGCAAAACAGCTTTTACGCGCTGTATGACCAGCAGGGGATTACGATCAGTCAGGTGAAAATCAGCGAAGCCGGCGGGCTGAACACTTTGCAGACCAAGGCCAGTGTGGTCAAACTGCTCGCTGCTGTTCCTCCCAGCAGTGACAAGTTCTGCAACACGGCTTCCGGCTCGAATCGCTACGCCTCCTGCCTGTATCAGCGCGACGGGGGCGGCAGTTGGAGCGCGCTTAACAACACAGACATGAGCCAGGCTCTGACCAACAAGCCCGCTAAAGGAAATATAGCGGTTGGCACCCCTAACGCCGGCAACAACACCATGAAGGGCTGGTATTACGACATTCCGCTGGAGATGGATGCTTCCAACCTCCCCGTGAACGGGCACGCCCCTAAGGTGCTTGACAACCCGGCCATGATGGACGACCAGGTGGTGCAATTCTTCTCGGTGAACCTGCCCGTCGTCACAGGCGACCCTGGCACATCCTGCGCGCCGACCCCCGGAAATCTTGCCGCCACCGATGAAGTGGTGGTGTTCAACTACTTCGACCTGTTCACCGGCGGGCCATCCAATACCATAACCATCGAAGGCGAAACCACCGAGAGCAACCGCTTCAGGATCGACGAACCTTCTTCTCCTAACGGTCCTGTCACTGGCAAATACGTGCGCAGCGGCGCCAACGCTTACATACGTGCGGCAGGCGGCCAACTGATCCAGTACAACCCGCTGGCCCGCGCCGGCCGGCGCGCCGGATGGCGCACTCGCTAACCGCCAAGGAGTACGCAAATGAGCAGCAAACCTGCAAAAAGCGCTTGTGGCTTCACGCTGATCGAGCTGATGATCGTAGTGGCGGTGATAGCCATTCTGGCGGCCATTGCCTACCCCAGCTACGCCGAATTCGTCAGGCGAGCGAACCGCGCCAACGCCAAGGAGGCGCTGCTCAAAGCTGCCCAGTGGATGGAGCGCACGGCGACGGCCCAGGGCCAATACCCCAACAACCCCGCCCAGCTTGCGGCGGGGCTGGAAGCGGTGGAAGGTGGCCGCTATAACGTCTGCCTGATCGGCGGGACGCTTGCCGCCGGCGTGACGCTGCTGCCTTCCGTTGATGCCAACATCTGCGCAGCAACGAATGCCGCCGCGACGCCCGTACCCATGCCCGGCCCGTCGGCAACGACCTTCACGCTTGCCGCCTATCGCATAAGAAACGGTGCCAATGCCAGCGACAAGTGCGGTGATTTCATCATAAACCAGACCGGCGCGCGCGGGGTGCTCAACAACGATGTCCTGACTGTAGTGGACTGCTGGGGCAAGTAATTTCAAAAATGATAGCTGTATACCGATGTATGATATGGTTTTATAGCAAAAAGTTCTGATTTGGTGCTTATCTCAGGTTCGTCATTCCCGCGCAGGCGGGAATCCACGAGCGTTACCTCCATCGGGCGCTGGAACGCACGGGTGCAGCTTGGTCGTTGACGGCGTGCAGGGTGGGAACGCCAATGGATTCCCGCCTGCGCGGGAATGATGGGGAAAGAGAGCGCGGCGGAGGTTGTGCTTGTCTGAGGTATGTATCTCATCAGGGGAAAAAGTGCTGAAAATACATAATGCGCATTGGCTTGGAGCTATGAATTTCTAAGTAAACGTTTTCCTTTCGGGCCGCTCGCCCCTACCCTGACCCTCCCCCGCAAGCGGGGGAGGGAATGTGAGTGCTTTCCCCTGCTTTCGAGGAAAGCAATTTGAACTCCTTCCTCCGCTTGCGGGGGAAGGCAGGGATGGGGGGCCGACGGCGCATCCATCGCCCGGCGATAATTTTATGTACAGTACACCCACGACACCTCTCAACGTGGACATCATGGCCATGTAAAATGGTCACGCTCTTTCACTACCTGAAGGTAATGCCATGTCATGGAACATTGCCAGTGCCAAACAACAGTTCTCCGAAATCGTGCGCTTGGCGGCCCACGAGCCACAGGCCATTTGCAAGCGCGACAAGCCCGTGGCGGTGTTGATTTCAGCCGGTGAGTTCGAGGGCTATCAGCGCCTGCTGGCAGCGCGGCGCAAACCGGCGCTACAGGAACAGTTCGCGCAGATTCGCGCTATTTTGACCGCCGAGGGTTCGGACGGTATCCAGATTGCGCCGCGCGGCAACCGTCCCAATCCCTTCGATGCTCCTTGAACATGCTGCTGGTGGATACCAACGTCCTTGGCGAGTTGATGCGCCAGCGCCCTGATCCGGGCGTGGAGCAGTGGATGAAGGCGCTGCCGGACGGGGAAAACCTGTTCTTTTCAGTCATTACCGTGGACGAGATTTGTTACGTTTTATCGAGAAAACCGAACCAAGCCAAGCAACGCTGGTTCGACCATTTCGTGGCGGCCCATACGATCGTGGACATTACCGGGACCATTGCGCGCCGCGCCGGTGAAATGCGCGCCTTGCTCAGTCTGCGCGGGCAGGTGCGCAGCCAAGCCGATATGCTGATTGCCGCCACTGCCCAGACACATGCCCTGACGCTGGTCACGCGCAACGTGCGCGACTTCGACGGCTGCGGTATCGCGGTGCTCAATCCGTTCAGCGCCTGACCGCCGCGCTGAAACAATCAGGGAATGTGATATACCAAAGATGCAGATGGAATTGAGCCATGGACAGGATGGTCGGAACGCGAAAAGAACCCGCATTGACATTGCACGCCTGCGGCGAGGCGTTGGAGCGCGGAGCGCGATTTGTTGATACGCTTTGCCGTTTGGGCAGTCAAGCGGTCGCGTTCAAAGGTGTTCGCTACTTCAAGACCCACGAAGAAGCCAATGAGGATTGGGCGGATGGACTGGCGCGCTGCATGGCTGCAAGGCGGCTGGAGAAGCGATGACGGATAAAACCAGCCGTCCGGCCACGCGCGACGACCTCGACGCGGTGTTGAGATTGCTCAATGAGAGTGGCATCGAATACATGCTGGTGGGCGGCTATGCCTTGCTGGCGCATGGATACATGCGGGCGACCACGGACATTGACATCCTGGTTCCCGGAAACATCGATACCGGAAGGAAATTGATCCAGGCGCTGATGGCCTTGCCCGATCAAGCCGCAAAGGACATGAAGCCGGAGTGGTTCACCGAAGGCGGAACGATTCGCGTGGCCGATGATTTCGTTGTGGATGTCATGACGAATGCCAACGGGCACACCTATGAAGAATTGGTGGAACACCTCGAAACCATTGACCTTGATGGAATTCCTGTCCGCACGCTTGACCTGGAAGGCTTGCTGCTGACGAAACAGACTTTGCGTGCCAAGGATGCCGCGGACCGCCTTGCCATTGAGCGCGCCCTGGCTGTTATCGGCAAACCAACGGCCTGATTTTCAGGTTCGTGATTCCCGCGAAGGCGGGAACGACGAAGGTGGCGCGCGTTGCTAAAATTACAAATTGTCTCTTTCGCGCTCCGAACCACGGCACGCTTCACAGAAAGCCTTCGTTCATGTCAGAACTTGCTTCCGCCGCGCGGCCCGCGCGGCCTGAAATACGCAACCTCAATTTGTTTCGGGACATTCCCACCTACCGGATGCCGCTGGCCGGTTACGTCTCGATCCTGCACCGCGTCAGCGGCGTGCTGCTGTTTGCGGCGCTGCCGTTTCTGGTGTGGCTGTTCGACGCGTCGATTTCTTCGGAGATTTCTTACCGGCGGTTCGTCTCCGCTTTCAGCGCCGGGCTGTGGATTTTTCCCGGCTGGGCGGTCAAGCTGGGCGTGCTGGCGCTGCTGTGGTCGTATCTGCATCACTTGTGCGCCGGGGTGCGCTACCTGGTCATGGACGCCACGCATGTGACGAGCAAGGAGTTCGGCAAGTCATCGGGCATCGCGGTGCTGGCCGTCAGCCTGCTGCTGACGGCCATTTGCGGCGCCAAGCTGTTTGGCGCGTGGTAAGCGCGTTATTTCGAGAAGGTTGATTACCATGTCACTCAATACCGTCAATTACGGTTCCAGGCGCACGGTCATCGGCGCGCATTACGGCTTGCGCGACTGGCTGGTGCAGCGCGTGACCGCGGCGCTGATGGCCCTGTTTACCCTGCTGCTGCTGGCGCAGGTGGTTTTCATTGCCGGGCCGGTCGGCTACCGGCAGTGGGCCGGCATTTTCGGCAATCCGTGGATGCGGGGGTTGAGCTTCGCGGTGATTCTGGCGCTGGCCTGGCATGTCTGGGTGGGCGTGCGCGATGTCTGGATGGACTACGCGCGCAACGTCTGGATGCGCCTGCTGCTGGAAGTATTAAGCATCGTCTGGCTGGCCGGCTGCGTCGGCTGGGCCGTGCAGGCGCTGTGGCGTCTTTGATGGCTGCCGGCGCTTTTTTGAACCGATTGACAAGACAACCATGAGTTACACCCAGGAAAAAGTTGCCACGCGCCAGTTCGACGTGGTGATCGTCGGCGCCGGCGGCTCCGGCATGAGAGCCTCGCTGCAACTGGCCAACGCGGGGCTGAATGTGGCCGTGCTCTCCAAAGTGTTTCCCACCCGCTCGCACACGGTGGCCGCGCAAGGCGGCGTGGGCGCGTCGCTGGGCAACATGAGCGAGGACAATTGGCACTACCACTTTTACGACACCGTGAAGGGTTCGGACTGGCTGGGCGATCAGGACGCCATCGAGTTCATGTGCCGCCAGGCGCCCAATGTGGTGTACGAGCTGGAGCACTTGGGCATGCCGTTCGACCGCAACCCGGACGGCACCATTTACCAGCGCCCCTTCGGCGGCCACACCGCCAACTACGGCGAAAAGCCGGTGCAGCGCGCCTGTGCCGCCGCCGACCGCACCGGCCACGCCATGCTGCATACGCTGTACCAGCAAAACGTGCGGGCGCGCACCACGTTCTTCGTCGAATGGATGGCGCTGGACTTGATCCGCAACAGCGCGGGCGATGTAGTGGGCGTGACCGCCCTGGAAATGGAAACGGGCGACTTCTACGTGCTGCGCGCCAAGACCGTGCTGCTGGCCACGGGCGGGGCGGGGCGCATCTTCGCGGCCAGCACCAACGCGTTCATCAACACGGGCGACGGGCTGGGCATGGCCGCGCGCGCGGGCCTTGCGCTGCAAGACATGGAGTTCTGGCAGTTTCACCCCACCGGCGTGGCCGGCGCGGGCGTGCTGCTGACCGAAGGCTGCCGGGGCGAGGGCGCGATTTTGATCAACAGCGAGGGCGAGCGTTTCATGGAACGCTACGCGCCCACGCTCAAGGATCTGGCGCCGCGCGATTTCGTCTCGCGCTCAATGGATCAGGAAATCAAGGAAGGGCGCGGCTGCGGCCCCAACAAGGATTACGTGCTGCTCAAGCTCGACCACCTGGGGGCCGAAACCATTCACAAGCGCCTGCCCTCGGTGCATGAAATCGGCGTCAATTTCGCCAACGTAGATGTGACACGCGAGCCGATTCCCGTGGTGCCGACCATTCACTACATGATGGGCGGCATTCCCACCAACATCCACGGCCAGGTGGTGGAATACACGAGCGGCCAGGAGCGCCCGGTGCGTGGGCTGTACGCGGTGGGCGAATGCTCGTGCGTGAGCGTGCACGGGGCCAACCGGCTGGGCACCAATTCGCTGCTCGATCTGCTGGTGTTCGGGCGCGCGGCGGGCAACCACATCGTCGAAGGCCACAAGCAAACCGCCCTGCCCGATTTGCCGGTCGATGCCGCCGCCTTCTCGCTGGAGCGCCTGAATAGGCTCGAAGCCGCCGCCAGCGGCGAATACGCGCAAGACGTGGCGGGCGACATCCGCGCCGCGATGCAGGCGCACGCCGGGGTGTTCCGCACCCAAGCCGGCATGAACCAAGGCGTGAGCAAGATCGCCCGGTTGCGCGAGCGCGTGGCGCACATCGGGCTGAAGGACAAATCCAGGGTGTTCAACACCGCCCGCATCGAGGCGCTGGAGGTGGAGAACCTGATCGAGGCGGCGCAGGCCACCATGGTGTCGGCTGCCGCCCGCAAAGAATGCCGCGGCGCGCATACCGTGGTCGATTACGAGCACCCCGCCGACCATCCCACAGCCCCGCTGGGGCGCGACGACGCCCACTGGATGAAGCACACGCTCTGGCATCGCGCGGGCAACACCCTGAGCTACAAGCCGGTGCGCACCCAGCCGCTCACCGTGGAAACCGTGCCGCCCAAAGTCCGCACCTTCTGATCATGCAAAAACGCACCTTCAAAATCTACCGCTACGACCCCGACACGGACGAGCGGCCCCGCATGGAAACCTTCGAGCTTGAGCTGGAAGGCCACGAGCGCATGCTGCTGGACGCGCTGATCAAACTCAAGGCGCAAGACCCTACCCTGTCGTTCCGGCGCTCGTGCCGCGAGGGCGTGTGCGGCTCGGACGCCATGAACATCAACGGCAAGAACGGCCTGGCATGCCTGACCAACCTGCGCACGCTCAAAGACCCTATCATCCTCAAGCCCCTGCCCGGCCTACCCGTGGTGCGCGACCTGTTCGTGGACATGACACTGTTTTTCAAGCAGTACGAGTCGATCAAGCCCTACCTCATCAACGGCACGCGCCCGCCCGCCACCGAGCGCCTGCAATCGCCCGAAGAGCGCGAGGAACTCAACGGCCTGTACGAGTGCATCCTGTGCGCGAGCTGCTCCACCAGTTGCCCGAGCTTTTGGTGGAACCCCGACAAATTCGTCGGTCCCGCCGGTCTGCTGCAAGCCTACCGTTTCATTGCCGACAGCCGCGACCAGGCCACTGGCGAGCGGCTGGATAACCTGGAAGACCCGTACCGGCTTTTCCGCTGCCACACCATCATGAACTGCGTGGACGTTTGCCCCAAAGGGCTGAACCCCACCAAGGCCATCAGTAAGATCAAGGAACTGATGGCGCGGCGCGCCGTCTGATCGCCGCGCGGAAAGAGACCGGGGCGTGACGGCAGCGCATGAAGACCCTATCGACGAGCGGGCCTTGAGTCGGCTGCGCTGGCGCTGCCGGCGCGGTTTGCTGGAAAATGATTTGTTCATCCAACGCTTTTTCGCCAGATATGAACACAGCATCACCCCACAGCAGGCCCAGGCGCTGGAAACGCTGATGGACCTGTCCGACAATGACCTGCTGGACCTGCTGCTGGGCCGCACCGCCCTGCCGCCGCCCGGCGACACGCCGCAAGCGCGCGAAGTCCTGCACATGCTGCGTTCGCGCCAGCCATGATTTCAGGTCTAATCCCACCTACCCTTTAAGCCACCCAGAAGGAACCGAACGATGAACCTCTCCGACACCAAGGCCAAACTGTCCTTCAGCAACGGCAGCCCCGACATCAATCTGCCGGTCTACAAAGGCTCCATCGGCCCGGACGTGCTCGACATCCGCAAGCTGTACGGACAAACCGGCGTGTTCACCTACGACCCCGGCTTCATGTCCACCGCGGCGTGCGAATCGACCATCACCTACATCGACGGCGACAAGGGCGAGTTGCTGTACCGCGGCTACCCGATCGAGCAGCTGGCCGAAAAATGCGACTACCTGGACACCTGCTACCTGCTGCTGCGCGGCGAGCTGCCCAACGCCACGCAGCGCGCCGACTTTCACAAGCTCGTGCTCCAGCACACCATGGTGCACGAGCAGATGCAGTTCTTCTTGCGGGGCTTCCGCCGCGACGCGCACCCCATGGCCGTGCTCACCGGACTGGCCGGCGCCATGTCGGCCTTTTATCACGACAGCATCGACATCCACAACGCGCAGCACCGCGAGATCGCGGCCACCCGCCTGATCGCCAAAATGCCCACGCTCGTGGCCATGGCCCACAAGTACGGCAAGGGCGAGCCGTACATGTACCCGCAAAACCACCTGAGCTACGCGGGCAACTTCCTGCACATGATGTTCGGCACACCGTGCGAGCCGTACAAAGTCAACCCGGTGCTGGAAAAGGCGATGGACCGTTTCTTCATCCTGCACGCCGACCACGAACAAAACGCCTCCACCTCCACCGTGCGGCTGTGCGGCTCCTCCGGCACCAACCCGTTTGCAGCGATTGCCGCCGGCGTGGCGTGCCTGTGGGGGCCGGCGCACGGCGGCGCCAACGAAGCCGCGCTCAACATGCTGGAAGACATCCAGGCGATGGGCGGCGTGGCCAAGGTCGGCGAATTCGTCGCCAAGGTCAAGGAAAAAAATTCCACCGTGCGCCTGATGGGCTTCGGCCACCGCGTCTATAAGAACTACGACCCGCGCGCCAAGCTCATGCAGAAAACTTGCAACGAAGTGCTAGCCGAACTCGGCCTGGAAAAAGACCCGCTCTTTGCCCTGGCCAAGGCGCTGGAAAAAATCGCGCTGGAAGACGACTACTTCGTGCAGCGCAAGCTCTATCCGAACGTGGACTTTTATTCCGGCATCGTGCAGCGCGCCATCGGCATCCCCGTCAAGCTGTTCACGGGCATCTTCGCGCTGGCCCGCACCGTCGGCTGGATCGCCCAACTCAACGAAATGATCGCCGACCCCGACTACAAAATCGGCCGCCCGCGCCAACTCTACGTCGGCCCCGTCCGGCGCAACGTGCCCTGAAAAAACGAGCACGGCGTACTTTCTGCAAAACCCGCCCGCCGCGGCGGGTTTTGTTTTGCCTGGCACTATTGAAAATATATATAGTCAATCCCCAAAATAATCGGACCCCACGATCATCTCCTCAAGCGTGCCGCCAACCTTGCGCCAGCGGCCCTTGAGATTGGCCCAGAGCTTTTCAATTGGGTTGAGATTAGGACTGTAGGGCCGCCAGTA
>JAIRVJ010000082.1 GCA_031253955.1 Burkholderiaceae bacterium
GCTTGGTGGAGCGCGCTGGCTGTCAACTGCTGTACTTGTTGCGGCCCTACAGTTCTGATCTCAACCCAATTGAGAAACTCGGGGCCAATCTCAAGGGCCGCTGGCGCAAGGTCGGTGGCGCGCTGGATGAGATGATCGTGACGTCTAGTTATTTGTGGGATTGACTATAGTTCCAGTTGGACATGGCCTAGAGTGTACGTCTAATTTATTGCAGAGTCAACTATACAAGATGCTGTTTGCGGCAAGCTACACCGGCGTCAACGGCGTGATCAGCATGAACGCCTTTCTCGGCCTCGCCGCTTCCCCCGGCACGCCGCCGGCGGATCTGCTGAATGTGTCCGGCAGCGCGACCGGAACGACGAAGATCAAAATCAACGACACCAGCGGCGTGGGCGCGCAGACCAGCGGCGACGGCATTCTCCTCATCCAGACCGGAACGCCGGCCAGCCCGGACGCCTTTGTCCTGGAGCCATCGACCATCCCCGTCAACGGCTGGGTCTATGCGCTGTATCAGGGCGACGCGAGCGGCAATCACAAGGAAAACTGGTACCTGCGCAGCAAGGCCGGCGGCGTCTTCAGCACCGTTGCCGGCATCGTCGCCATTCCGTTGCTTGGCCCGGCGGCGCTGCTGCTGCTGATTGCGGCCGCGGCGGCGCTGGCGGCCTGGCAGCGCAGGCGCGGCAGGCCATAACCGCATGGCTTGCGGCCTTAGAACGTGTTTGCGATCTCGGTGCGAGGTGTGCGGGATGCGGATTGGGATGGGCTGCAAGGCGCAATCCTTGCCAATGGCCAGTGCCATTGGCAAGGATTGCAACGACGCAGACCGCCCAAGCCCGCGCCCGCACGCCCGCGCCGGGATCGTAAACACGTTCTTAGGGGTGGCGTCCAAGGCAAAATTGGCAAACGCCATGCAACAGGAAATCCTCATCAACTGGTCGCCGCAGGAAACGCGCGTGGCCGTCGTCGAAAACGGCGCGGTGCAGGAACTGCACGTGGAGCGCACGCTTGAGCGCGGGCGGGTGGGCAACATCTATCTGGGCAAGGTGACGCGCGTGCTGCCGGGGATGCAGTCGGCCTTCGTCGATATCGGGCTGGAGCGCGCCGCCTTTCTGCACGTGGCCGATGTGTGGCAAGGCGCCCCGGCGGGCGAAGCGCCGGCGGCGGAACGCGCCGCCAAACCCATCGAAAAACAGGTGTTTCAGGGCCAGACGCTGCTGGTGCAGGTCATCAAGGATCCGATCGGCGCCAAGGGCGCGCGCCTTTCCACGCAGATCAGCATCGCCGGGCGGTTGCTGGTATTTTTGCCGCAGGACAACCACATCGGCGTCTCGCAAAAAATCGCCCCCGATCTGCGCGACAGCCTGCGCCAGCGGCTGCTGGCGCTGTGTCAGGCCGGCCTGCCGCCGCACGCCCAGACCGGCGGCTTCATTTTGCGCACCAACGCCGAAGAAGCGGGCGACGCAGAGTTGGCCGACGATATCGCCTACCTGCGCAAGACCTGGGCGCGCATCCGCGAAGCCGCCACGCGCCAGAGCGCGCCCAGCCTGCTGCACGAAGACCTGAACTTGCCGCAGCGCGTGCTGCGCGATCTGGCGGGCGAGGCCACGCAATCCATCCGCATCGACTCGCAGGAACAGTGCCGCGCCTTGCTGGCCTTTGCCCGCGAGTTCATGCCGCGCGCCGCAGAGCGCCTGGCGCCCTACGGCGGCGAGCGGCCTATCTTCGATCTGTATTCGGTGGACGAAGAAATCGCCAAGGCGCTGGGCCAGCGCGTGACGCTCAAATCCGGCGGCTACCTCATCATCGAGCAGACCGAGGCGCTCACCACGGTGGACGTGAACACCGGCGGCTACGTCGGCGCGCGCAACTTCGACGACACGGTCTTCAAAACCAACCTGGAAGCCGCGCAAGCCATCGCGCGCCAGTTGCGGCTGCGCAATCTGGGCGGCATCATCATCATCGACTTCATCGACATGGCCCAGCGCGAGCGCCAGCAGGCGGTGCTGGCCGAGTTGCGCAAGCAACTGGCGCGCGACCGCGTCAAAACCCAGGTCGGCGGTTTTTCCACGCTTGGCCTGGTGGAAATGACGCGCAAGCGCACGCGCGAATCGCTGGCGCAACTGCTGTGCGAGCCGTGCCCGCAGTGCCAGGGCACGGGCCGCGTGCGCACCGCCCGCACCGTGGCCTGCGACATCCTGCGCGAAATCCTGCGCGAAGCGCGCCAGTTCGACCCGAAGGAATTCCGCGTCATCGCCGCCCCCGCCGTCATCGAAACCCTCATGGACGAAGAAAGCCAGCACCTGGCCAGCCTGTCGGACTTCATCGGCAAACCCATCTGCCTGCACCCCGAAACCAGCCTCGGGCCGGATCGGTACGACATTGTGTTGATGTGAGCGGTGGGCGTTGGGCCGCCCCGCATCTTTGTAAAATTATTGTTTTTATAGCTTATTCCCAGTGTTCTGTATATTTTTTAAATACTTTTATACAGAAAAATCATAGTACACATGGGCATGTAGCTATTAAAACAATACTTCGTCATTCCCGCAAAGGCGGGAGCCGCGCGGAAATGACGAAGAGTTCTCAAACCAGCCGCGCCAGCAGGCTTTCCCGCTCGCCGTGCAGCAGATCGATCACCGGAATTTCGGGCATGGTGTAAACGCCCGGCTTCTGCCTGAACGCGGCGCGGGCGCAGGCCAGCATGATCTGGGAGGTGAGCGCGGGGTTGTTGATCTTCATGTTGAATTCCAGCAACTGGTTGCCGGTCTGGCCCGAAACGCCTTTTCTGACCAGATTGACGCCGTGGCCGACGTCGATGAGGTCATCGACATGGGGTACGGCCATCACATGCGTTTCGTCGTGACTGAAGTAGGGATCGGCCTTGATCTTTTGGCTCACGTCTTCGATCTTCGCGCCCGCCGCCAGTTGCACGTAAACCACCCGCCGGTGAATGCCGGTGCCCAGCGGTATGGTCATGGACAGCGCATTGACCACGCCGGGCACGCTTTTGGCGGCCACGGTGTGCCCCATGCTCATGCCGGGGCCGAAGTTGGTGTAGGTCAGGCCCTTGGGCGCACAGGCTTCCAGCAGGGCGCGCACCACCGAATCGCTGCCGGGATCCCATCCGGCGGAGATGACGGCGACGGCGTTGTTTTTCAGCGCCACGGGCATCAGCTCTTTACGCAGCTCCATGAAAGAGGTGTGGATGTCGTAGCTGTCCACGGTGTGGATGCCCATTGCAAGGTATTTTTTTGCGTGCTCAGGCACGCTGCGGGTGGGCGTGCACAGCAGGGCGGCATCGACCTTGCCGAGCGCCGCGATGTCGCCCGCCACGGTGACGCCGGCCAGTTCCGGCGGTTTTTTACCGCCGGCGTCGCGCCGGATGATGCCGGCCAGATCAAAGTCGGGGCTGGCCTGAACGGCCTCGACCGCATATTTTCCGATGTTGCCGTATCCGACCACGGCGATTTTTTTCCTTGACATGTGCTACTCCAAAAAATGCACGCTCAACGCCAGATACTAAACGCTCAACGCTCAACGCCCGTTGACCCGCGCCGCCACGCCCATGGCATTCGTTGCGGCCGGCGGTCGGGGCGGGGACGGATCATCAGCGGGAAGAAGCGCCACAGGTACAGCCCGAAAGCCACGGTCCAGGCGGCGGCAGCGGCATGCAGCATGGGCAGCGTGGCGGCAGTGGGCAGCAGCGCCGCCAGCCGCAGCCCGGCGGCGATCATGACCAGCACGAAGGCCGTAACCATACTGCGGTCGGCGTGCAGCGGCCGGCCCAGATGCCCCAAGGCCGTGCGCGTGACCATGCCGATAATGAGCGTGGCAAAGCCGCCCGCGCCAATGGCGTGCGCGGGCCAGGCGGTGCGCGCCAGCCAGCCCAGGCCCAAGACATAGGCCGCCGCCACCAGCAGGCCCGCACCCATCGCCGCGTGGCCCGCGTACAAAATCCACAGCAGCGGCACGCGGCGCACGGCCCAGGGCCGCCACACCAGCACCTGCCACAGCGCGAGCAGGCCCGCCGCCACCAGAAACAGCGCCGCCCCCGCCGCCCAGCCCGCCAGCAGGCACCCGATGGCCAGCACGCCCGCCGCGATTTGCCACTGGCCGCTGCGGGTGTGCATGGGCAGCTCAAGGCCGGCCACGGCGCGCGAGGCGAAAAACGGAATCACGCGCCGCGCGATCAGCAGCGCGATTACCGCCATGCACAGCAGCGCGGCCATCAGGTACCCCATCAGCAGCGCGTAGTCGCCGCTGCGCCAGACGGTGTACAGATACAGCGCGTCAAACACGCCCAGCCCCAGCGCCAGCACCGGCACGCCGTAATTGCGCCGGTTGCGAGATTTGACGATAGCGCGCGTCAGCGCCGCCGCCACGCCCGCGAAAAAGCCCAGTTCGCACAGCGCCGCGATGGCAAAAGCCGCGTCCGCCGCCGCGCCGGGAACTAAAAACCCGATGCGCGCCGCCATCCACAAGCCGCACAGCGCGGCCAGCCAGCGGCCTTGCAGCGTGGTGATGCCCGTCCAGTTGCTGCCCGCCGTAAGCAAAAAACCGGACGCGATGGTCGCCGCGAACCCCCACATCATTTCGTGCGCGTGCCACATCACCCCCGGCATCCGCCCGGCCATCAGCATTTGCGGCAGCCACACCCACAGCAGCACGCCCGCCATGCCCCACAAGCACCCCATCAGATACATGGGCCGGAACCCCAGTTCGAGAAACGCGCGCCAGCTCGGGGCGAGTTCGGGAGGCTTGGGAGCGGAAGCGGGTTCCTGAATACGCAGCAGTTCGGTCATGGTGCGGGCGATCTTAAAGGGCGCTGCATAGGCCTTGCATGAACAGGGACAAAAATCGGCGGCGCGGTGTAGAGTGTGTGTTTGCCTGATCTCGTCATTCCCGCGAAGGCGGGAATGACGAAGAGAAAGGAGTGAACATGGTCACGCTTCAAATCAACGGTCAATCCCGCACGGTCGATGCGCCGGATGACATGCCGCTGCTCTGGGTGCTGCGCGATCTGCTCGGTCTGACGGGTGCCAAGTTCGGCTGCGGCATCGCCCGCTGCGGCGCCTGCATGGTGCATCTGGACGGCAAGGCGGTGCACTCGTGCCGTCTGCCGGTGGGCGACATCGGCCGCCGCGCCGTCACCACCATCGAGGCAATCGGCGATACGCCCAATGGCGCGCGCATCCAGCAAGCCTGGCAGGATATCGCCGTGCCGCAGTGCGGCTATTGCCAGACCGGCCAGATCATGGCGGCCACGGCGCTGTTGAACGATACGCCCAACCCCAGCGATGCCGACATCGACGAGGCGATGGAGGGCAACCTCTGCCGCTGCGGAACCTACGTGCGCATCCGCCAGGCCATCAAGAATGCCGCCAAAGCGGACTAGGATTTTGTTGTTCCCTCGCCCCCTTGGGGGAGAGGGTTAGGCAGAGGGGGTGCGCGGCACAAGCGTTGTGACTCCAGCAGCGCAGCCTGCCCTCTCCCCAGCTCTCTCCCACAAGTGGGAGAGGGAGAGAAACTGCTCATGGAGATAAGCATGTCCAGATTTGCCGAATCCGACCAATACATCCGCCAGATGATGGATCAGGCGCGCGGGCTGCCTGCGGGCGTGCCGCTGCCCATGCCGCGCCGCACCGTTCTCAAGCTGGCCGGCGCGGGGCTGGCGCTGGGTTTTTATTTACCCAGCAGCGCCCGCGCCGATGCCGAAACGCCGCAGGCGGCGGGCCAGGCGAGCGGCGCGCCCGCCATCAACGCCTTCGTGCGCATCGCGCCGGATAACACCGTCACCGTCTATTCCAGGGCGCCGGAAATCGGTCAGGGCGTCAAGACCGCCCTGGGCCTGATCCTGGCCGAAGAGCTGGACGCCGACTGGAGCCGCACCGTGGTCGAGCAGGCGCCCATCAATGCCAGGGTGTATGGCTATCAGGGCGCGGGCGGCTCCACCACCCTTGCGCGCGCCTGGGATCCGCTGCGCCAGGCGGGCGCGGCGGCCAGGGCGATGCTGATCGCCGCTGCCGCCAAGCAGTGGAACGTGAACCCGGCTGAAGTGATCGCCAGCAATTCGCGCCTGACCCACGCAGCCAGCGGCAGGAGCGCGGCCTATGGCGAAATGGCGGCGGCCGCATCGAAAATGCCCGTGCCCGACGCGGCGACGCTCAAGCTGAAAACGCGCGGCCAGTACCGCCTGCTGGGCCGGCCCCATCGCGGGGTGGACGATGCCAAGGTGGTGCGCGGTCAGCCGCTGTTTGGCAGCGATGTCAGGCTGCCCGGCATGGTCTATGCCTGTTTCATCAAATGCCCGGCGGCGGGCGGCAAGGTGCAATCGGCCAATTTGGATGAAATCAGGAAATTGCCCGGCGTGACCGGCGCCTTCGTGCTCGAAGGCACCGGCCGGCCCGCCGAGGTGATGCCGGGCGTGGCCATCATCGCCGCCAACACCTGGGCCGCGCTGGAGGCCAGGAAAAAGCTCAACGTGGTGTGGGACGAAACCGAGGCATCGAAAGATTCTTCCAGCCAGCTTGCGGCGCGCGCCAGGGAACTCGCCAAGACCTTCCCGGCCCGGCCCGAAAGCAACGTGGGCGACGTGAACCAGGCCTTCGCCAACGCCGGCAAGATCGTGGAGGGTTATTACGAATACCCCTTCGTCGCACACGCCAGCATGGAGCCGCACAACGCCACCGCCTGGTGGCACGGCGGCATGCTGGAAATCTGGGCGCCCACCCAGCAGCCGGGCGGCGGCCAGACCCTCGTCGCGGGCCTGCTCGGCCTGCCCGAAGAAAAAGTGGTGGTGCACCAAACCCGCGTGGGCGGCGGTTTCGGGCGGCGGCTGCTCAACGACTACATGTGCGAAGCAGCGGCCATCGCGCAAAAAACGCCCGGCCCGGTCAAGCTGCAATGGACGCGCGAGGACGACTTCGTGCACGATTTCTTCCGCCCCGCCGGTTATCACCAGTTCAAGGGCGCGCTCGACAAAAACGGCCGGCTCGACGCCTGGCAGGAGCACTTCATCACCTTCACCGCCGACGGGGCGAGGCCAGCTTCGGGCTGCGGCTACTCAAGCTTTCTCGCTTATGCGTGCAAGGCACCCCATCTGCGCCGCGGCGTGACCTTGATGCCATTGAAAATCCCCACCGGACCCTGGCGCGCGCCGGGCTGCAACGCGCAGGTCTTCGCGCAGCAGGGCTTCATGCACGAACTGTCGGTGGCGGCGGAGCGCGATCATGTGGAATTCCTGATCGATGCGGTCCGCCGCGACGTGCCGGAACTGGCGCCGAAAAGCCCAAGCGTGAACTTCAGCCCCGCGCGCGCCGCCGCTGTCATCAAACTGTGCGCCGAAAAAGCCGGCTGGGGCAAAGAGCTGCCCAAGGGGCGCGGCCTGGGCCTGGCCTGGTGCTATTCCCACGCCGGCCACGCCGCGCAGGCGGTGGAATTGAGTGTGGACGCCCAAAAGCGCATCACCGTGCACCGCGTGGTGGTGGCGGTGGACATCGGGCAGGTGGTGGACCTGGCGGGCGCCCAATCGCAGGCGCAAGGCGCTTGCGTGGACGGCTTTTCGGCCGCAATGGGGCAGCAAATTCACATCGAAAATGGCCGCATCCAGGAGCAGAACTACAACGCCTACCCGATCCTGCGAATGCCCTTCGCGCCCGGCAGCATCGAGGCGTATTTCGTCGAATCGGGCTTTCCGCCCACCGGCATGGGCGAACCCGCGCTGCCCGCCATGGCCCCGGCAGTCGCCAACGCCATCTTCGCCGCCACAGGCGAGCGCCTGCGCGCGATGCCGTTCAGCAATTTCGGTTATTCGGTGGCACGGACGCATTCGGCTTGATACGAAATTGCCTTCAATCGCATAAAACATCTCCTCGTCGTTCCCGTCTGCGCGGGAATGACGATGTCAGAGGTGGTTTCTTAGAACGTGTTTACGATCTCGTTTTGATATGCCGCGTCATTGCCGCGCAGGCGCACAGCCACCCACTTGAAGAAGTGCGCTGTTTTGCGCGCTGCGCCGTTTAGCTCCCTCCCCCGCGCGCGGGGGAGGGTTGGGGTGGGGGCGCACGGTGCTGAAACAGGCGCCGGGTTTGCGATGCGCCGCTGCCCCCCATCCCCGCCTTCCCCCGCGTGCGGGGAAGGAGAAAAAGCCAAGCACGCGCCCGCACGCCCGCGCCGGGATCGCAAACACGTTCTTATTATCTTGAACACACGAATTGAAATCACACGCCGCGCTCCCGGTCGGCGGCGAAGCGGGCGCGCCAGGCGGGAAAGCTCCCCGCTTCCAGCGCGGCGCGGATTTCGGCCATGAGGTGGAGGTAGTAGTGCAGGTTGTGCAGGCTGCCGAGCATGGCGCCGAGCATTTCGCCGCAGCGGTCCAGGTGGTGCAGGTAGGCGCGCGAAAAGCCGCCGCGCCCGCCCTGGGCATACGGCATGCCGCTGGCGCCGGCGCAGGCGTGGCAGGCGCAGGTTTCGTCGATGGGGCGCGGGTCGGTTTTGTGGCGGGCGTTGCGAATTTTCAGATCGCCAAAGCGGGTGAAGTAGTGGCCGTTGCGCGCGTTGCGTGTGGGCATGACGCAGTCGAACATATCGACGCCTTGCGCCACGCCTTCGGCCAGGTCTTCGGGCGTGCCCACGCCCATCAGGTAGCGGGGCTTGCCGCGCGGCAGGCGGTGCGGGGTGTGAGCCATGATGCGGCGCATCTCTTCTTTCGGCTCGCCCACGCTGACGCCGCCGATGGCGTAGCCAGGCAGGTCCATTTCTGCCAGGCGTTGCAGCGATTCTTCGCGCAGGCGCCCGAACATGCCGCCTTGCACGATGCCGAAAAGCGCATTGGGGTTTTGCAGCCGCGCGAATTCGTCCCGACAGCGCGCGGCCCAGCGCAGGCTCAGTTCCATGCTGGCGCGCGCCTCGTCCTCGGTGGTGATGCGGCCATGCGTTGCGTAAGGCGTGCATTCGTCGAACTGCATGGCGATATCGCTGTCCAGCGCGGTCTGGATTTGCATGGAGATTTCGGGCGTGAGCAGCAGTTTGTCGCCGTTGACGGGGCTGGCAAAGCGCACGCCTTCTTCGCTGATCTTGCGCAACTCGCCCAGCGACCAGACCTGAAAGCCGCCAGAGTCGGTGAGGATGGGCCGCTGCCAGTTCTCGAATGCATGCAAGCCGCGGAAAGCGCGGATCACTTCCAGCCCAGGGCGCAGCCACAGGTGAAAGGTGTTGCCCAGAATGATTTGCGCGCCCATTTCCTCAAGGTTGCGCGGCAGCACGCCCTTGACCGTGCCGTAGGTGCCTACGGGCATGAAGACGGGTGTTTGCACCGTGCCGCGGCGCAGCGCGATTTGCCCGCGCCGGGCGTGGCTGGCCGGGTCGGTGCAAAGCAGGTCAAAGCGCAACATGGGTTGCAATGCTGTGGCAGTTAACACTTCTCAAGCCGTCCTTCCCGCGCAGGCGGGAATCCAGCGAGCGTTGTGGCAAGAGGTGACGTTCATGGATTCCCGCCTGCGCGGGAATGACGGAATAAATCAGGCCGCGAAGGGCTTGCGCGCGGTGACCAGAAAGCCCGGCAGCGGTGCATCGTTTTCCATGCGCAGCGCGGGCAACTGTTCGATCTGGATGTCGGCAAAACCGGCTTGGCGGCACTGGCGCTCCACCGCCGTGTCGCGGTGCGCGTAGCGGCTGGATGGGCGGCGCAGCGCCAGGTCGGGTTCGCCTTCTTGCGCCGCCTCGCACGAGAAGATGAAATGGCCGCCCGGCTTGAGAATGCGCAGCGCGTTGGGGATGACGGGGGTGAGATCGCCTACGTAAATCAGCGCGTCCAGACAGGTGATGGCTTCGTAGTGGTCCGCCGGCGTGTCGCGCAGCGCATCCAGCAGGTTGACGGCGTGAAAGCGCGCATAGATCCGGTGCCGCGCCGCCTGCTCGATCATCTTGCGCGACAAGTCCACGCCGATGATGAAGCCGTCGATCGGCCCCAGATACACCCCCAGCAGCCCGGTGCCGCAGCCCAGGTCGAGCAGGTTAAATTTCTTGTCCGGGTGCAGTTCGAGCAGCTTTTGCGCAACCCGCTCGGGCACTTTGTATTTGAGACCGCGCACCAGGTGCAGGTCGAACCGCTCGGCATACTGGTCGAACAGCGACGTGATCACCGGCGCTGGTTGCGTGGGCGGCGTTTGGCCGTGGGCCAGCGCGTGCAGGTAGCGCACCATCGCGTCACCGGGGAAACGCTCAATCAGCGCCTGTGCCTGCGCCTGGGCGGCCTGCGTGTCTTCCAGGCCCAGGCTGCATCGCAGCAAGCCTTGCAGCGCCAGCGGGTTGTCCGGATCGATGGCCGCCGCTGCCCGATAGTGCTCGCGGGCGCGGGCGAAATCCTTTTGCCGCTCATGCTGCCTGCCCAGCACCAACTGGTAACGTATATCGTCCGGACGCAGCCGCGCGCCAGCCTCGGCCCAAGCCAGCGCCTCCTGCGCCGCTTTGGCGCTCTCGGCAATGGCAATGGCGCGGTCGAGCGCGCCCGCGTCTTGCGGCGCCAGTGCCACCGCGCTTTTGGCCAGCGCCAGCGCCTCGGCCAATTCGTCCTTGCCGCCCTTGCGCGCCAGTGCCAGGCCCAACTCGATCATCGCTGCGTGCCAGCGCGGCGCCAGCGCCAGCGCGCGGCGGCCCGCTGCCACCGCGCCATCCGGATTGCCCGCGCGGCTGGCCAGAATTATTCCCAACATGAAGATGCGCGCATCGCGCGGCGCGGTGCGTTGCGCCGCGTTCAGGGCGGTGGCGGCCTCTTGCAGGCGGCCTGCGCCGATCAGTTGATGAACGCGCCGCATTTCGGCGGCCATGGGGTCGGAAGGCGGGGTGGGAGTGGAGTTCATACCGTGTGTTCAATCGCGCCGGCCAGACCGCCAAGGCGCCGCGTGGTTGAGGCAGGGGGCGGATTATCCCGTATTGCCTGACTCGCCTGAAGCAGAACTACTTAATTGATAGCTTATTACCGGTGCGTATATTGATTTTGCGATATAAAAAACCAAAAAATACATATTAAATTTCGGCAATATGCTATCAAACAAGGAGTCTATTCTTTCGCTGGTCACACGCTTTCAGTTTGTTTCGGTTTCCCATAGCTCAAACCGGATGAGCGCACCTTGGCGCCACGTGGCGCTTACGCTGAAACAACGGTCCGATGTCTCGCCATGGAGTGGCTCTTGAAAGCAGCGCCACCATTGCCCCGGTTTTTCCTTGGCAAAACCGAGAGACTTCAAACGCCGTTTCACCGCCGTCTCATTGGCAAAGCCGTTGATCGCGGCACCAAGCGCGGCACGGTTGCGCCGCGCGGCGGCGCAACGCCTGTCGCCCGCCGGCGTGATGCGTACACCATAGACGATCTCGCCGACCCAAAGCTCGCCGGAAATGAAATAGACGTCGCGCGGGCCCATGCGGGTCTGGACGACATAGCACACCTTGGTTTCGCTCTCTCCCGCATCGCCTGTCTGCCAGCGCGTGGCTTGGCCGAAACGCTCCACCACGGCGTTCAAAGATGTTTCGTTGAACACGACACCGGCGAATTCGAGCGGCGGAGCGCCGGGGCCAAGCGCGGCGGCAAGAAGAAGCACGGGAAGCATGACCATCTTCGCATCCGTAGTGTGCAAATTCAGCCGCGCAAAAACATCTTCCTGACCGACTCCGCCACCTGCGGCCGCGTTTGCGGCGAGGCGGCGTGCAGCTCGGTCAGCGCGCCGTGCAGCATTTTCTGGGTCAGCGCACGGGTCAGGCTGTCGAGCACGGCTTCGGCTTCCTCTCCGCGCGCCAGGCGTTTGCGGGCCTGGGCCAGCTCAAGGGCGCGCCAGTGTTCGGCCTGGCTATTGAGCTGCCGGATGAGCGGCACCACGCCATGCACTGGGTCGCGCTGATCGACCCAGTGCATGAAGCTTTGCACGCCGGCGTCGATGATCGCCTCGGCCTGCGCCACGGCGGCCTGGCGGCTGGCCTGCCCGACTTCGACCACGCCGGCCAGATCGTCCACGGTGTAGAGGAACACGTCTTGCAGATGCCCGACTTCCGGCTCGATGTCGCGCGGCACCGCCAGATCGACCATGAACATGGGCCGGTAGCGGCGCTTTTTCAGCGCCCGCTCCACCGCGCCCAAACCGATGATGGGCAAGGTGCTGGCGGTGCAGCTGATCACGGCGTCGAACTCGTGCAGGCGCTCGGGCAAATCGGCCAGCCGCATCACCTCCGCGCCGAACTTGCCGGCCAGATGCTCGCCGCGCTCCAGCGTGCGGTTGGCAATGCTGATGGACTTGGGGCTGCGCGCGGCAAAGTGCGTGGCGGCCAGCTCGATCATTTCGCCCGCGCCGACGAATAACACGCCGATGGCGGCCATATCCTCGAACAACCCGGCGGCCAGCCGCACGGCGGCGGCGGCCATGCTGATGCTGTGCGCGCCGATCTCGGTCGAGGAGCGCACCTGCTTGGCCACGGCAAAGCTACGCTGGAACAACTGGTTGAGCGTTTGCCCCAGCGCGCCCGCGTCTTCGGCGGCGCGCACGGCGCTTTTCATCTGGCCGAGGCTCTGCGGTTCGCCCAGCACCATGCTGTCCAGCCCGCTGGCCACGCGGAAGGCATGGCGGGCGGCCTGGCTGCCCTCCAGCACGTAGGTATGCTCGCGCAGCGCGGGCGCGGACACTTGGCCTGAGCGCGCCAGCCAGTCGAGCGTGTGGCCCACCTGCGGCGCGTCGCTGGCGCAGTAGATTTCGGTGCGGTTGCAGGTGGACAAAATGGCCGCTTCCGGGTGCTGCGCGTGCGAGCGGCGCAACCCGTGCAGCGCCGGCGCCAACTGGTCGAGCGCGAACGCGAACCGCCCGCGCAAATCGAGCGGCGCCGTGGTGTGATTAAGCCCAAGCGTCCAGACGGCCATGGTGGGGCGGATTATAAAATTCGAGGTGTTTTGGTTGAGCGTGGTGCGAGGCGCAGCTTGCAAAAGAAGTTCCCACGCTCAACGCGCAACCCCAAACGCTCAACCTGCTTCAAGAACACACCCGTGGATTGGCTGCCTCTGCTCTGGCATCTGCCCGGCTTCGCGGCCCCAGCGCTGGCCGTGGGTTTTGGGCTGGCTTGCGCGGGTGCGTGGTCTTCAAGAAAAAGCCAGCCTTTCATCCGCGCCTTGCTGGAGCATACCGCCATCAATTTCAGCGCCGGCCTGAGCGCGCTGGCGCTCGGCCTTATCCTTACCGGGCACGACGGCAGGATCATCACTTACTTGGCGATGGTGGCCGCCACGGCGCTGGCGCAGGTGCTGCGCTGGGGGCGTTGAGCGCCAAGCGATGCCACAAAATTAATAGCTGCATTGCCAATGCTTAGTGCAGATTTTTGAACAAAAACCTGATTAGATAAATATTTCAGATCCGTCATCCCCGCGCAGGCGCATAAATGCTAACTTGGGATAAGTGTGCAGTTTTCTCCCTCCCCCGCGTGCGGGGGAGGGCTGGGGTGGGGGCGCACGGCGCTGGAAGAAGCGCTGCGTTTGCAATGCGTCGCTGCCCCCTTCCCAACCTTCCCCCGCAAGCGGGGGAAGGGACAAAACGCCAACGATTTGTCCTTAAGTTAGCGTCTATGCGCCTTCGCGGGAATGACGGGGAAAGAGCGCGCGGCCGGGGGTTGTGCTTGTCTGAGGTATGTACCTAATCAGGTAAAAATACCGCAAACACATACGAGTCTTTGGCACACAGCTACAAAAACCGTAGCCTTCTTTCTGAGCGCTCACTGCCAAGCGCCCAACCTTGCCTCACCTCAACCTCGCCAGCCGCTCGCGCCCGGCTTGGGCGGCTTCGGACTGAGGGTAGTTCTTGATGAGCGTTTCCAGCGTGGCGCGGGCGGCTCGCGTGTCTTTGAGTTCGATCTGGCAGTTGGCGATGGACAGGAGCGATTCCGCCGCCTTGGTGTGGTTGGGCGCGGCGGTGAGCAGGGAGCGGAAATTGGTGATCGCCTCCCGGTAGTTGCGCGTGGCGTATTGCGCGTTGCCTAGCCAGAACAGGGCCGAGGGCGCCTGGCTGCTGCGCGGATAACGCTTGATGAAGGCGGCAAAGCCGGTTTGCGCGGCGGCGTAGTTGCCCGCGCGAAACACGGCCAGCGCGTCTTCGTAAGCCTTGCTTTCGTCATCGATGGCGGCATCGGCGTCGGCGCCCTGCGGCGGGGCCGAGGCCAGGCCACTGCCGGCTTCGAGCTTTTTCACACGCTCGTCGAGCGCCTGGAGGTTCTCTTGCTGGCTGCGCTGCAAGTCCACGTCGCGTTCGATCTGCTCCTGCTGGCCGCGCGAGCGCGCCAGATCGTCCTTGAGCGCCTGAATCTGCTGCTGCAAATCGAGCATGTTGCGGCGCAGCCCGGCGTTTTCTTCCACCAGCCGGTTTTGCGCCGTGACGGCGGCATCGAACCGCTGGCGCAAGTCGATGATGGCGCGCCGCGCCTCGTCGTCGCCGAAAAGATCGGCTCGCGCGCCTGCGCTGATGACCAGCGCGGCCAGCGCCAGCATGCCGGCGCGCAGCAGCCGCAAGGAAGTGGTGCGCATCGTCATCCTCAACGGTGACTGAATTCAACGCGGCGGTTCTTGGCGTAGGCTTCTTCCGTCGTGCCCTGCACCGCCGGTTTTTCCTTGCCGAAGCTGACGGCTTCCATCTGCGCGTCGTTCACGCCCAGGATGGTGAGCGCGCGGCGCACGGCTTCGGCGCGCTTTTGGCCCAGGGCCAGGTTGTATTCGCGGCTGCCGCGCTCGTCGGTGTGGCCTTCGAGCACCACGTGGCGCTTGGCATCCATCCGCACAAAGCGCGCCTGCGCTTCCACCACCGGCTGGTATTCGGGCTTGACGATGAAGCTGTCGAAGTCGAAATAGACCACCTTGTCCACGCCGGGCGGGCCGGCCATGTCGCCCGCGCCGCCGCCGCTTGGCACCTGCGTGACCGAACCTTGGCCCACACCCTGGGCGTTGGCGTCCGTAGTGGTGGCGGCAGCGTTGCCGCCGCCTTGCTGCTCGATCGGTGGATCGAGCTTGGTGCTGGAGCAGCCAGCCAGGGCAACCGCCAGGGCGGCGGCCAGCCAATAGGTCTTGCGCATGATGAGGTTCTTTCCTGTGCCTTGTGAAGGGAAATGATGAAGGAGGTTGACGGGCATGGCCCTCAACGCTGGAACGGCGCCCACGCCGGTTCCAGAATTTCGCCGCCTTGGGCGGCCAGCCGGGTCTTGATTTTGCCATCCAGCGTGGTCGTCATCAGCGCGCTGCGCCCGCCTTGCTCGGTGGCATAAACGATCAGCCGGCTGTTGGGAGCAAAACTGGGGCATTCGTCCGCGTCGGTATCGGTCAGCGGCGTGGCCTGGCCCGAAGCCATATCCTGCAAATGCAACCGGTACGCGCCGCCGATGCGCGCGATGAACGCCATCCACTTGCCGTCCGGGCTGATTTTGGGCGAGACGTTGTAGCCGCCGGCAAAGCTCACGCGCTGCGGCGCGCCGCCGGCAGCCGGCATACGGTAAATCTGCGGCGCGCCGCCGCGGTCGCTGACGAAGTAGATGTCCGCCCCGTCGGGCGAGAAAACCGGCTCGGTATCAATGCTCTGCGACTGCGTTAGGCGCTTAGGTTCACCCCCGCCCGCGCCGATCAGGTAAAGCTGCGAGCCGCCGTCGCGCGAGAGCGTCACGGCCAGGCGGCTGCCGTCGGGCGACCAGGCCGGCGCGCTGTTGGAGCCGCGAAAGTTGGCCAGCAAACGCCGCTTTCCGGTCGCCACGTCGTGCACATACACCACAGGCTTGCGCGCCTCGAACGACACGTAGGCCAGTTGCGCGCCATCGGGCGACCAGGCCGGCGAGATGATCGGCTCCGGGCTAGCCAGCGCGGCTTGGGCGTTTTCGCCGTCCGCGTCGGCCACCCAGAGCGTGTAACGCCCGCCCGTCTTGGTGACGTAGGCCAGGCGGGTAGAAAAAACGCCTTTGTCGCCGGTCAGTTTCTCGTAGATGTAGTCGGCGATCTTGTGCGCCGACAGCCGCAAGTCGGACTGCGGCGTCACGTAGCCCTGCCCGCCCAGGTCTTCGCCCTGCACCACGTCCCACAGCCGGAAGCGCACGTCGTAGCGGCCATCGGCCAGGCGGGCGATGCCCCCGGCAGCCAGCGAATCGACCGCCAGGCCGCGCCACACGCTCATGTTCGGCCGCGTGGTTTCATCCACCGCGCCCTGGCCGACCGAATCAATCAGGCGAAACAGGCCGGAGCGTTCCAGATCGGCGCGCACAATGGCGCTGACCGGCTGCGGCGCCGCCCCCTCGCCGCGCATGGGCGCCACGGCAATCGGCAACTGCCGCAAACCCACCCCCGACACCTCCACCCGGAACTGCGCCATCGCCGGCCAGCAAGGCAAGGCCGCGAGCGCGGCGATCCAATGACGGCGGGATGGCGAAAACGCGGAAAGAGACTTCATGCGGAGCGCGCGGATTGAACAGGGCTGATTTTGGAGATTGCCGATTGTATGTAGATGAGGCTGCCGGGTCGGATCATGCCGGTTCAGATCAATTCGGCGGCAAAGTATGAAGATTTTTCGGAACCGCTTTATTGAGAAGCCCATGAAATGACGGCTCATTCCGGTTTGGCTGTTTACAAGTAAAACCGGTTAAATTCCATAATTTACTTGGGATATAAGCTATTAAAAAAAGAGCTAAGAAGTGTGCCCGCCACCCGCCAGCGCCCCGCTGCCTTGCAGTCGGGCGTACACGCCGCCGGCGTGCAGCAGGCGCTGGTGGGTGCCTTGCTCGACGATGCGTCCGCGCTCGATGACGACGATGCGGTCGGCATGTTCGATGGTGGACAGACGGTGCGCGATCACCAGCGTGGTGCGCCCGGCCATGACGCGGGCGACGGCTTGTTGCACCAGGCGCTCGCTTTCGGTGTCGAGCGCGGAAGTGGCCTCGTCCAGCAGCAGGATGGGCGCATCCTTGTAGAGCGCGCGGGCAATCGCCAGCCGCTGGCGCTGCCCGCCCGACAGTTGCGTGGCGTTGTGCCCCAGCAGGGTGTCGATGCCTTGCGGCAGCGTGGCCACGTGGTCGGCCAGATTCGCCTCGGCCAGGCATTGCGCGACGCGCTCGCGGTCAATGCCCGCCGCGCCCAGCGCCACGTTGGCCGCGACGCTGGCGTTGAGCATGACCACCTCTTGACTGACCAGCGCCATTTGCCGGCGCAGCTCGGCCAGCGGCCAGTGCGCGGTGTCGATGCCGTCCAGCCGCACCGTTCCGGCGTCGGCCCGCACGAAGCGCGGCAGCAGGTTGACCAGCGTGCTCTTGCCCGCGCCCGATGGGCCGACCAGCGCCACCGTTTCGCCGGCGGCAATTTCCAGTGACACGTCCTCCAGCGCCCAGGCGCCGTCTGCGCGGTACCGCACGCTCACGCCTTGCAGCGCGATCTGGCCGCGCGCGCGCGGCGGGGTTTCGGCCAGCGGCTGGGCGGCGGGCGGCTCCGGCGGCACGTTTTTGAGCATTTCCACCCCGCGCTCCAGCGCCGCCAGGCCGCGCGTGATGGGGTTGATGACGTCGGCCAGCCGGCGGATCGGGGCGATCAGCATCAGCATCGCGCCGACGAAGGCCGCGAAGCCACCCACCGTGATGACGCGCTGGCCGTCCGACTGCCCCTGGGAGAGCGCGATGCCGATCACCACCGACAGCGCCACCGCCGACACAAATTGCGTCAGCGGCATGGTGGCCGCCGAGGCGCGCGTGGCCTTCATCGCCAGCCGGCGCAGCCCGCCGGAAAGTTCGGCAAAGCGCGCGTCCTGCGCCTGCTGCGCGCCATGCAGCCGTATCATGCGCTGCGCCAGCACGTTTTCTTCCACCACGTAGGCCAGCTCGTCGGTGGCCTGCTGGCTTTGCCGCGTCACCTTGTACAGCCGGCGCGACATGGTCTTGAAAATGAAGGCCACCACCGGCACCAGCACCAGCGCGATCAGTGTGAGCGGCCAGTTCAGGTACAGCAGATAAGCCAGCAACGCCGCCACCGTGAAGCCGTCGCGCGCAGTGGCCAGCAGCGCCTGCACCAGCAGGGTGGAGCCGGTCTGCACCTCATAGACGATGGTGTTGGCAAGCTGGCTGGCCGACTGGCGCGCGAAGATCTGCCAATCGGCCGCCAGCAGGCGCTCGAACAATTCGCGCCGCAGCGTCAGCATGCCGTCGTTGGCGATGCGCGAAAGCGCGTACTGCCCGGCAAAATGCGCCAGCCCGCGCACGATGAACAGCCCGGTGATGGCCGCCGGCACCGTCCACAACTGCAGGCCGCCCTGGCTGAAGCCCTGATCCAGCAGCGGCTTGAGCAGCGCCGGAATCACCGGCTCGCTCAGCGCGCCGATGATCGTCGCCCCAATCGCCAGCGCCCAGCCCGCCCGATAGCCGCTGAAATACACCCACAGCCGCCCAATACGCTGGCGCAACGAAGGCTGCGCGGCGGCAGAACCGGCAGAACTGGCAGGCGTGGGGAAATCGCTAGAGGCGGGCATGAGGCAAGCAAGAGAACGCGAGCGATTCTATAGAGCCGCTTACCCCCTGCTCAACCCTTTCCGCCCGCCCGCGCCACCTTGAACCAGCGCACCGCGCCGCCCTTGGCGTGCAGCACGGCGAAGTTCAGGCCGGCGATGCGGTGCTGCTCGCCGCGCTTGGGCACGCGGCCCATCTGGTGGGCGATGAGGCCGCCGATGGTGTCAAACTCCACCTCCAGATCGGATTCGGGCGCGGCGCGCAGATCGACGCCAAAGGCTTCGTTCACGCGCTCGATCGGCGTGTCACCGGCCACGCGCCAGGTGCCGTCGGCCAGGGCGAAGATTTCGCCGCGGTCTTCCTGGCTGTCGAATTCGTCCTCGATCTCGCCGACGATTTCTTCCAGCACGTCCTCGATGGTGATGAGGCCGGCGGTGCGGCCGAATTCATCGACCACCATCGCCAAGTGGTTGCGATTGAGGCGAAAGGCGCGCAGCAGGTCGTTCAGCCCCTTGCTTTCGGGCACGAACATGGCCGGGCGCAGCAGGGCGCGCGGGTTCAGCTCGGGCGCGCGCTGCAATTTCAGCAAATCCTTGGCCAGCAGAATGCCAATGATGTTTTCGCGCTCGCCCTGATAAACCGGAAAGCGCGAGTGCGCCGCCGCGATGATCTGGCGCAGCAGTTCTTCGTAGGGCGCGTCGATGTCCAGCAAGTCCATGCGCGGTGCGGCCACCATGGCGTCGCCGGCGGTCATCTCGGCCAGGCGCAGCACGCCTTCGAGCATGACGCGGCTGTCGGCGTCGATGAGCCGCCGCTCCTCGGCCTGGGCGAGCGTTTCGATCAGCTCGCCGGTGGAATCGGGGCCGGGGTGAATGAATTCGACCAGTTTGCGGAGCCAGCTCCGCTTGTCGCCGCGCCCGGCGGGTCGCTCGTCCGGGCGCGCAGGCAAGGCATCAGCCACTGTGAGAAGGTGCAGCGTGTGCGGTGGTTGCTAAGGCACACGAGGATAGCGTATGTTTCAACGCCATCCCCCGCGCGCGGGGGATGGCTGGGGTGTGGACGCACGGCGCGGGAACAAACACTGTGTTTCCGATGCGCTGCCGGCCCTCATCCCCACCTCCCCCCGCCGCGAGGGAAGGAGCAGGAGCAAGGCTGCAAAAAATCAGGAACCCGTTCTTTGGCGGGCCGCCGCCGCTTCGCGCACGCCATCGCCGATCTCCTGCACGATCTCCAGCGCGTCGCGCGCCCGCGCCGCCTCGCGCTTGAGCCAGTGGTCCGCGCGCCCCACGCGCTCGGTCAGCAGTTCGGACAGCCAGGTGCGGAAATTGCCCGCGGGCAGACTCAGCCAGGCCTGGCTTTCGCTGCCGTCGCGCTCCACCCGCGCGCCGGCCTTGCGCGCGATGTGCAACATCACCGTGTTTTCGCTCAGGGCGTGGATGTACAGCGTTTTCATGCCGTGATTGACGGCGCGGGTGGCCGCGCGCTCGAACAGCCGCGCACCGTAGCCGCGCCCGCGCGCATGGCCGGAAACCGAAACGCCAAACTCGGCGCGGCTGTCCTGGGCCTGCGCCATTTCGGGCGGATAGGCCAGATGCGCCACCGCGATCAACTCCAGCTCGCGGTTGAAGATGCCGAACACGTCGTCGCGCTTGAAGTCGATGCTTTCGACGTAGCGGCGAATCTGCTCGTCGCCGGCGGCATGGCCGAAACGCAGGTAACGGTCGCGCGCATCGAGCGCCAGGATGTGCCGGGCAATGTGCTCGCGGTAACGGGGACCGATTTCGCGGATCGGCACCAGCGCCGCCGGCTTGCGCGCTGTTTGTTGCGACGCAGCAACGGGGACGCGCTCACGTTCAATGAGGGAGTCAGTGAAAGTTTCCATAAGGGCGACTATAAGGGTTTACCCTGATGCACCCAAGGGTTTTCCCTAGAGTTGCCGCTCCAATTTGCTGCAATGCAACAAACTGAAACAGAAAGAAACTATAAATTCAATAGCTAAATGCCAAAGTATAATATGTATTTATGTTATACAAAAGACATTTAAAATATACAATATCCAAGTATTTAGCTATCAAATTTGGATCGCGCCGGCAGCCCGAAGGCCAGCGCGCCTAGCAGAGCTTGCGCCAGGCCGTACAGGCCGTAGATCATGCCCACACCCACCGCCGCTGCGGGCGCAACGCCGAAGGGCGCGAGGGCGGCCACAGCGGCGGCCTCGCGCGTGCCCCAGCCGCCCACGCTGACCGGCAGCGCCGCCATCAAAAAGACGGGCGCCATGGCAAAGGCCCAGGCCGCCGCGCCGATGTGCACGCCCAGCGCCAGCCCCCCGCACGCCAGCGCCGCCGCCGAGAGCGCCTGCACAGCCAGCGATGCCAGGCTCTGCCAGCCCAGCTGCGCGCCGAAACCGGGGCGCTGCGCCGCTTCGGCCAGCGTGCCCAGCCAGCCGGTGCGCGGCGCGCCGTCGATAGCCACCCCGAGCAGCAGCCGCGGCAGCGCCCACGGCAAGGCCAGCCAGAGCGCCGTGCCTGCCAGCGCCAGCGCCGCCAGCAGCGCCGGGGCGATGCGCGCCCAGGGCGCCAGCGCGGGCGCGCTCACCGCCGCGCCCAGGCCGCCCAGCGCGCACAGCATCCACAGGCCGGAAAGACGATCCAGCAGCACCGACCAGCCGGCTGCCGCCGCGCCGGGGCGTTCGGTGCGTTCCGATTCGGCGCGGTGCAGTTGCACGGCGCGGTACACATCGCCGCCGACCACCGCGCCGGGCAGCAGCGCGTTCAGGCTAATGCCCTGAAAGTACCAGCGGCAGACGTCGGCAGCGCTTGGCGCGCAGCCGAGCCAGCGCGCCAGCGCCCGCCAGCGCAGGGCCGAGACGAGGTTGGAGGCGATGCCCGCTGCCAGCCCGGCGGCAATCCACCCCCACCTCGCCTGCCGCAACAGCGCCAGCACGCGCGACAGATCGGCCAGCGCCAGGACAAAGGCCAGCAGCGCCAGGCCGAGAAGGATGCGCCACAAGGCTTTGGCGTGCGGGTTTGGAGCGTTCTTCATTCAGTGACTTGGCTCCCTCCCCCGCTTGCGGGGGAGGGCTGGGGTGGGGGCGCACGGCGCTGAAATAAGCACGGCAGGTTTGCGATGCGCTGCTGACCCCCATCCCAACCTTCCCCCGCACGCGGGTGGAAGGGGAAAGACCACATCAGGCGGCATCGGGCGCATCGGGAGGCCGCCCGGCTTCCTGCGCATGAAACTGCGGCGCGCCGCCGGCTTCGTGATAGACGCGGATCAGCAATTCGCCCACCAGCCCGGCGACGATGAGTTGCATACCCATCAGCAGCAGCATGATGCCGGCCAGCAGCAGCGGGCGCCCGCCGATGTCGTGGCCGAGCAGCTTTTGCGCCAGCAGCCACAGCACGATCAGCCCGCCGGGGGCCATCAGCCACAGACCCAGCCCGCCAAAGGCGTGCAGCGGGCGCTGGCGGTAGCGCATGAAGAACACGATCAGGATCAGGTCGAGGATGACGCGGAAAGTGCGGTCGATGCCGTATTTGGAAACGCCGTGCGTGCGCGCGTGGTGGCGCACCGGCACTTCGGCGATGCGCGCGCCGGCCTCGCACGCCAGCGAGGGAATGAAGCGGTGCAGCTCGCCATACAGCCGGATGCGGTCGATGATGGGCCGCCGGTACGCCTTGAGCGCGCAGCCGTAATCGTGCAGATGCACGCCGGTGGCGCTGGAGATAAGCCGGTTGGCGATGCGCGAGGGCAGCTTGCGCGACAGTTGCGCGTCCTGCCGGTCCTTGCGCCAGCCGGAAACCATGTCCACGCTGGGATCGGTTTGCAGGCGCTCGAGCAGCAGCGGGATGTCGCCGGGTTCGTTTTGCAGGTCGGCATCGAGCGTGACCACGTAGCGCCCGCGCACGCGGTCGAACCCTGCTTGCAGCGCGCTGGACTGGCCGTAGTTGCGCGCCAGCAGCACCGCGCGCAGCCAAGGGTGCGCGGCGGCCAGCTCGCGCAGCTTCTCCCGGCTGCCGTCGGTAGAGCCGTCATCGACGGCAATCAGCTCGAAGGAGAGCGGCTGCGCGCGCATAGCCGCGTCGATGCGGCCGGCCAGATCGGGCAGGTTGTCCAGCTCGTTGTAGATCGGCACGACGATGGAGACATCGGGGCCGGGCGCGGGGGAAGGCAGGGGCGCTTGCATCGTGCGGGCAGGATAATCGAAATTGCCGGCGCAAAATTTTGTCCATGCCTTCCGCCTTCCCGCCACCCGCCCCGCCGCCCGCTGCCCGCCGGGGCTGGGACGCGCTGTACGCCCGCCCCCTGCCCTGGCTGGCGCTGCTGGCCGCCGCGCATGTGGCGGTGCGGCTGGTCATCTCGCCCGCGCTGCGCTGGGACGAAGCCGAGCAAATCCTGTGGTCGCAGCAACTGCAGTGGGGCTACGGCCCGCAGCCGCCGCTTTACACCTGGCTGCAATGGGGCGTCAACCAGGCGCTTGGCCCCAGCGTGCCGGCGCTGGCGTTGCTCAAGCACGCGCTGATCGTGCTGACCTGCGTGTTCATGTGGCTGGCCGCGCGCGAACTGCTGAACCGGCGCGGGGCGTGGTGGGTCGCGGGCAGTTTGTTTTTGCTGCCGTTTTTCGGCTGGTACGCGATCAACGACCTGACGCACACCATTTTGGTGACGGCGATGACTTGCGCCGCATGGTGGCTGCTGCTGCGCATCGTGCGGCGGCAAGGGCGTGATTGCCTGCGCGAATTCGCCGCGTTGGGCCTGGTGTGCGGCTGCGGGCTGCTGGCCAAATACAGCTTCGCGCTGCTGCTGGCGGCGCTGCTGGCGGCGCTGCTCTCGGCGCCCGAACCGCGCCGGGCGCTGCTGGCGCGGGGCTGGTGGTGGACGCCGCTGATCGCCCTGCTGCTGGCCGCCCCGCATGGCGGGTGGGTGCTTTCGCACTGGCACACGGCTTCGGCGAGCACGCTGCGGAAAATGGAAATCGCGGCGCACCCCGATTGGAGCCTGGGGCTGCTCAATCTGCTAGCCGCCACGCTGGCCACGCTCACGCTGTGGGCGCTGGCGGCGCTGGCCGCCTTCGGCTCCGGCTGGTGGCGGCGGCCCAGCCGCGCACCCGAACCTTTGGCGTGGCTGGGGCCGGTGTTCCGGCGTTACCTGGCGTTGCTCGCCGTTGCGCTGCTGATCCTCGTGTTCGCCGCGGGCGTCACGGCTTTCAAGGATCGCTGGCTGGCACCGCTGCTGGCACCCGTGCCGCTCATGGCCTTTGCGCTGCGGCCCGAACTTCAGGCCGATCCGCGCGGCCACCGCTTTACCGGCCTGGCGCTGGCGGCGGCGCTGGCGATGCTCGCGGCCGACGCCGCGCAACCCTGGTTCTCGTTCGTGGACGGCAAGCCGCACCCCGTCAATTACCCGGTGGAGCAGCTGGGGCAAGCCTTGCGGGGCGCGGGGTATGACGGGCAAGGCCACATCATCGCCACGGACGCACTGCTGGCGGGCATCCTGCGCACGCGTTTTCCCGCCGCGCTGGTGGCCGCTTGCCGCCAGCGGGATATCGGCGACGTGGCCGGGTGCGTGGCCGGCCACGTGCAAACGGCCGAGCGCGCGCGCCAGGGCTGGCTGCTCATCTCGTATGCCGACCGGCTCGAAGGCGATTGGTGGAAACAGGCGCTCGCGCAAATACCGGACAGCGGCAGCCTGCCGCGCGGCAACCTGCGCATTCCCTACCGCACGGTGCGGCGCGGCCAGCCGCCGGCCAGTTACGACTTCATCTGGCAGCCCGCGCGATGAAGCAGGCCGCGCATCATCCCTTAGAGCCTGTTCATGCGTCCATCATCGCCACACGAATCCGCCGCGATCAGCACCTTCATCGCCCACCCGCTGGCATGGCTGCTCCTGTGGGCCATCGTGCAAGCGCTCTCGCGCGTGTGGAGCTACTCCGCGCTGGAACTGGACGAAGCCGAGCAAATGCTCTGGACGCAACAGCTGGCGCTGGGCTACGGCAAGCAGCCGCCGCTGTACACCTGGCTGCAATGGGGCGTGAACCAGGTGTTTGGCCCTTCGGTGTGGTCGCTGGCGGCGCTCAAGGCCGCGTTGCTGGCCCTGACCTACGGCTTCACGTGGGCCGCGGCGCGCGAAAGCCTGCTGCCCCCCAAAACGGCATGGTGGACGGCGGCCAGCCTGATGTGGCTGCCGCTGATGGGCTGGGAGTCGCTGCGCGATTTGACGCATTCGGTGCTGCTCAATTGTCTGGTGGCCGCCACCTGGTATGCCCTGGCGCGGCAGATCCGGCGCCCGCGGCCCGGCGGCCTGGCGTGGCTCGGTCTGGCGCTCGGCCTGGGCGCGCTGTCCAAATACAACTTCGCGCTGTTTGCCGGGGCGCTGGCGGTATCGGCCTTGTCACTGCCGGCAGCCCGCTCGGCCCTGCTCATGCGCGGCTGGTGGCTGCTGCCCCTGATCGCGGGGCTGGTCGTTGCGCCGCACGGCATATGGCTGCTGGAGCATTGGCCGCAAGTCAGCCAGGCCATGGTCGAAAAGCTCCATGTGGACGCGCGGGTCAGTCATTGGGCGGGGCTGTCCGATCTGGTTCTGGGGCTGGCCAGCAACCTGCTGCCGTGGGCCGTCGCGGTGGCGCTGGTGTTTGGCTGCGGGTGGCGAGCACAGGCAGCGCCCGCCAGCCGCGCCGTAGCGGACTGGGTGCGTCCGCTCATCGCCCGCTACCTGCTGGCGACGCTGACATGCTTGCTGCTGATGGTATTCGTGGGACAGGTATCGCAGCTCAAAGTGCGCTGGCTGCACCCCCTGGTGTCCGTGGTCCCGTGGCTGGCATTTGCCAGCCGCCCCGCGCTGGAAGACCACCCCAAGGGCCGCTTTTACACCTGGAGCGTGGTGGCGCTGGCCATTGTGTTCTGGGCCTTCGCCACGGCCAGACCCTGGCTGAAGGCCGATAGCCCCAACCAGATCAACGAGCCGGTGATCGCGCTGGCCGATGCCTTGCGGCAAGCCGGATACGATGGCCGCGCCGCCATCATCGCTGACAACCAGGCGCTTGCGGGTATGTTGCGCACGCGCTTTGCGCAGGCCCGGATCACTTTCTGCCGGTCCGCGGCCATCGACGTCCCCGCGGGCCGCGATTGCGTGCGTCAGGCCGCCAGCGCCAGTCCCGCCGGCTGGCTGCAAATCAGCCGCGACGGGCTTTCCGACCCGCACTGGTGGCTGCGCGGCGACGCCCCTCAAACCATCGATCTGCCCTATCTGAACGCCCGCGGCCAAGCGCCGCGGGTGCGTTACCATTTTCTCTGGCAACCGCGTCCATGAACTCCACGCCCGCCGCCGGCGCCGCCTTCCACCACGATGACTGCCCCTGACACGCCCCGCGCCAGCGCCTTGCGCGGGCTTGTCGCCCACCCGCTGCCCTGGCTGCTGCTGCTCGCTGCCGCGCATGTAGCGGTGCGGGTGGCGCTCTCGCCCGCGCTCAAGTGGGACGAGGCCGAGCAGATGCTGTGGTCGCAGCAACTGGCGCTGGGCTACGGGGCGCAGCCGCCGCTTTACACCTGGCTGCAATGGGGCGTCAACCAGGTGCTAGGGCCAAGCGTGCTGGCGCTGTCGCTGCTCAAACACGTGCTGATCGCTCTGGCCTGCGTGTTCATGTGGCTGGCCGGACGCGAGCTGCTGGGGCCGCGCGGCGCGTGGTGGGCCGCCGCCAGCCTGCTGGCGTTGCCGCCGCTGGGCTGGTTTTCGATCCGCGACCAGACCCACACCGTTCTGGTCACGGCCCTGACCTGCGGCGCGTGGTGGCTGCTGCTGCGTCTGGCGCGGCGTCCGCGCCCGGTGGAGTTTGCGGGTCTTGGACTCGTGTGCGGGCTGGCCATGCTAGCCAAGTACAGCTTTGCGCTGGTGGCTGCGGCGATGCTGCTGGCCGCCCTGTCGGCGCCCGCATCGCGCCGCGCCCTGCTGGCGCGTGGCTGGTGGTGGGCGCCGTTGGCGGGAATGCTGGTGGCGCTGCCCCATGCCGTCTGGCTGGCGTCGCACCTGCACGAAGCCACCGCCGCGACGCTGGAAAAAATGCAGATTCAGCCCGAACGTTATTGGGGCGAGGGCCTGCTCAACCTGCTGGACGCCTGCGCGGGTACGCTCGGACTGTGGGCGCTGATCGCGCTGTGGGCCTTTCGCTCGGCCTGCTGGCGCGCGCCGGCGGAGCCGCAGACGGCGTGGGTGCGGCGCCTGTTCGGGCGCTATCTGATCCTGATCGGGCTGGCGCTGCTGGGCATGACGCTGCTGGCCGGCGTCACCCAGTTCAAGGGACGCTGGGTGCTGCCGCTGCTGTGCGTGACGCCGCTGGCGGCACTGGCCGCCCGGCCCGCGCTGCAAGATCATCCGCGCGCCGGGCGCTACACCGGCGCGCTGGCCGCGCTGGCGCTGATCCTGCTGGCAGCCGGCGCGGCCCGCCCGTGGGTGAGCGGACTGCGCGGCCAGATGGACGCGCTCCACTATCCGGCGGTGGCGCTGGAAGCGGCGCTGCGCGCGGACGGCTACGACGGGCAAGGGCGCATCGTGGCCGCCGATCACATCCTGGCGGGCACGCTACGCACCCGTTTTCCGCAGGCCGCGGCGCAAGCGTGCGAGCCGTCGCGCCAGGCCGTGCCGCCTTGCGTGGCCGCTGCCATCGCCAGCGCGCAGCGCGCTGGCCAGGGCTGGTTGCTGGTATCGCACGACTACCGCGCCGCGCCAGACTGGTGGGAACAGGCCGCCACCGCCGTTCCGGGGCTGACCGCGCGGTCGATCGCGTTGCCGCTGACCATGATGCGCCCGGGCACGGCACCGGCACGCTACCGCTATAGCTGGCATCCAGCTGACGCAACTTCCCGCGCGACAATCAGACCACCATGACGACCATGCACGGCCAAACCATCCTCGTCACCGGCGTGGCCGGGTTCATCGGCATGCACTGCGCCGAGCGGCTGCTGGCGCGGGGCGCGCGGGTGGCCGGCATCGACAGCCTGAACGCCTATTACGACGTGGCGCTGAAAGAGGCGCGGCTGGCGCGGCTGGCACCGCACCCGGCGTTCTCATTCACGCGGCTGGATATTGCCGACCGCGCGGCGCTGGCCGATCTGTTCGCGCGCATCAAGCCTACGCACGTGCTGCATCTGGCCGCGCAAGCCGGGGTGCGCCACTCCATCGAGCAGCCGGGCGACTACACCGGCAGCAACCTGCTGGGCTTTGCCAACATCCTGCAAGGCTGCCGCGCGGCGCGCGTGGTGCATCTGGTGTACGCCAGCAGTTCCAGCGTCTATGGCGGCAACGCGCGCCTGCCGTTTTCCGAGCGCGACGCGGTCGATCACCCCATCAGCTACTACGCCGCCACCAAAAAGGCCAACGAGGCGATGGCGCACAGCTACGCGCACCTGTACGGCCTGCCGTGCACGGGCTTGCGTTTTTTTACCGCCTATGGACCGTGGGGCAGGCCGGACATGGCGTACTTCAAATTCGCCCGCGCCATTCTCGCGGGCGAGCCGATCGACGTGTACGGTCAAGGCAAACCGGTGCGCGACTACACCTGCATCGACGACATCGCCGAAGGCGTGCTGCGCGTGCTGGCCAAGCCCGCCACGCCCGACCCCGCGTTCGACCCGCGCGCGCCCAGCGCCTGCACCAGCAGCGCGCCGTGGCGCGTGTTCAACATCGGCGGCGGCGCGCCGGTCGTGCTGCTGCAATTCATCGAGGCGCTGGAAGCCGCCCTGGGGCAACCGGCCATCAAGCGCCTGCAACCCGCGCAGCCGGGCGACATGAGCGCCACCGCCGCCGACACCTCGGCGCTGCAAGCCTGGATCAGCTTCGCGCCCGCCACGCCGTTGCGCGAGGGGCTGCAACGCTTTGCCGACTGGTACCGGAGTTTTTACAAGTCATGAAAGTCACCGTATTCGGCGCCGGCTATGTCGGCCTGGTGCAAGGGGCCGTGCTGGCCGATGTGGGGCACGACGTGGTCTGCGTGGATGTGGACGCGGCAAAAATCGCCGCCCTGCAAGCCGGGCATGTGCCGATTCACGAGCCGGGGCTGGAACCGCTGGTGCGCGCCAATCAGGCCGCCGGACGCTTGCGCTTTACCGCCAGCGCCGCCGAGGGCGTGGCGCACGGCGAGCTACTCTTTCTGGCCGTCGGCACGCCGCCGGGCGAAGACGGCAGCGCCGATCTGCAACACGTGCTGGCCGTGGCGCGCACCATCGCCGCGCACATGAACGCGCCGCGCCTGATCGTCAACAAATCCACCGTGCCCGTGGGCACCGCCGACAAGGTGACGCAAGCGGTGCGCGAAGGGCTGGCCGCGCGCGGCGCGCGGATCGCCTTCGAGGTTGTCTCCAACCCGGAATTTCTGAAAGAAGGCGCCGCGGTGGCCGACTGCCTGCGGCCCGACCGCATCGTCGTCGGCACGTCAAGCGCCCAGGCCGAGCAGCAACTGCGCGCCCTGTACGCGCCCTTCAACCGCAACCACGACCGCATGGTGGTGATGGACGTGAGAAGCGCCGAACTGACCAAATACGCCGCCAACGCCATGCTGGCCGCCAAGATCAGCTTCATCAACGAAATCGCGGGCCTGGCCGAACGGCTGGGCGCGGACATCGAGGCCGTGCGCCGCGGCATCGGCAGCGACCCGCGCATCGGCTACCACTTCATCTACCCCGGCGCGGGCTACGGCGGCAGTTGCTTTCCGAAAGACGTGAAGGCGCTCATCCGCACCGCGCAAGACGCCGGTTACACGCCGCATGTGCTGCAAGCCGTGCAGCAGCGCAACGACGCGCAGCGGCGCGTGCTGTTCGAGCGCATCGCCGCGCACTACGGCGGCGCGGACCAGTTGACCGGCAAAGTCATCGCCCTGTGGGGCCTGGCCTTCAAGCCCGAAACCGACGACATGCGCGAAGCCCCCAGCCGCGCGCTGATGGAATGGCTGTGGCAAGCCGGTGCGCGCGTGCAGGCGCACGACCCGGCGGCCATGGACGAGGCGCGGCGCTTGTATCCCGAACCGTTGCGGGGCCATCCGCCGGGTCTAACCCTGTGCGACAGCCCGCTGGCCGCGCTGCAAGGCGCGGATGTGTTGGCCATCGTCACCGAATGGAAAGTCTTCCGCGTCCCCGACTTTGCCCGCATCGCCGCGCTGCTGAAAGACCGCGCCGTCTTCGATGGCCGCAACCTCTACGAGCCGCAACAGGCGGCACGGCACGGGCTGACCTATGTCTCCATCGGGCGGGCGGCGGTGAGAGCGGCGAGCGGCGAACGTTTTCGTGAACCTGCGAGACAGCCGAAAGAGGGATGAAATCAAATTTAATAGCTGTTTGCCAAGGAATAATATAGCTTTACGATACAAAATATTGTAAATATATGTTATATCAATGGCCACAAGCTATCATTTCAGGATTTTAATCTTGGACCGGTCATAGCGCGTGCGTGACCAGCCGGAATTCGCGGTCGTCCGGGTAGGGGCGCACGGTGAAGCCGAGGCTGCGCATGAGGCGCAGCATGGATTCGTTGTGGGTGAGGACCAGGCCGATGATTTCCTGCAAGCCTTTTTCGCGGGCGGCTTCCATGATGCTGAGCATCAGGCGGGTGCCCAGGCCGTGGCCGGAGTAGGCGTCGTCCACTTCGAGCGCGAATTCGCAACTGGTCTGGTCGGGGTTGGTGATGTAGCGCGAAACGCCGACGATGCGCTCGCGCGTGCGCTTGCGGCCGTCGGCGCCGGTTTCTTCTTCCTGTACGACGGCGCACAGGGCCATTTCGCGGTCGTAGTCGATGAGGGTAAAGCGCGCGAGCATGGCGGGCGGCAACTCGGCCATGCTGGAGACGAAGCGGAAGTAGCGCGCCTGCGGCGAGAGGCGCTTGACCAGGTTTTGCAGGCCCTGCGCGTCGTCCGGGTGGATGGGGCGCACGGTGTATTCGCCGCCGCCCTTGAGGGGCCAGACCTGCTGGTAGCGCGCCGGGTAGGGCAGGATGGAAAGGTGCCCGTATCTGCCCGCGCGCCCGGGCGAGGTTTGCGCCACGGGGCCGATGACGATGCGCGCGTCCACCGCGACGGCGCCGCGCTCGTCGACGATGATGGGGTTGATGTCCATCTCGCGCAGTTGGGGCAGTTCGCACACCATTTCGGAGACGCGCAGCAGCACTTTTTCCAGCGCCTCTTTGTCGGCCGCGGGCGCGCCGTGCCAGGCGCCCAGGGGTTCGTGCACGCGCGAGCGTTCGATGAGCCGGCGCGCCAGGAACTGGTTGAGGGGGGGCAGCTCCATGGCGTGATCGTTCATCAGCTCGATCATGGTGCCGCCGGCGCCGAAGGCGATGACGGGGCCGAACGGATCGGAGGTGACCACGCCGATGTACAGCTCGCGCCCGCGTTCCTTGCGCGCCATGGCCTGCACGGTGACGCCGTTGATGTGCGCTTGCGGCAGGCGCTGGCGCACGGTGTCCATCATTTCGTGCCAGGCGTCGCGCACGGCGGCGGCGTTCATCAGGTTGAGCATGACGCCGCCGACGTCGCTTTTGTGGCTGATGTCGGGCGAGTCGATTTTCAGCGCAACGGGAAAACCAAGCTGGGTGGCGATCATCATGGCCTCGCCGCTGCCGCGCGCCAGCAGGGTTTGCGTGACAGGGATGTGAAAGGCCGACAGCAGCGCCTTGGATTCCATCTCGGTGAGCGTCTTGCGCCGCTCGGTGAGCACGCCTTCGATCAGCAGGCGCGCGCCTTCCACGTCGGGCGCGGCCAGATCTTGCGACAGCGGCGGCGGCGTTTGCTGCAACAGTTGCTGGTTCTGGCAGAAGTTGGCGATGTTGCCGAACGCGCCCACCGCCGCCTCCGGCGTGCGGAAGTTGGGCACCAGCGCCTCGGCCAGCGCGCGGCGCGCGGGTTGCACCACGGAAGAATCGCCCATCCAGCACGCGATCAGCGGCTTGCTGAAAGTGGGCTTGGCCTGCATCAGCGTGGCGGCCACGGCATCGGCGTCACCGCCGAACTTGGGCGAGTAAATCACCAGCACGCCGTCCACGCCGCGGTCTTTGCCGGCGGCTTCCAGCGCCAGGCGGTAGTGCTCGGGGCCGGCTTCTTCCGATAAATCGATCAGGTCGGCCAGCGACGCATGGGGCGGCAGTTGCGGCTGCAACGCACGCGCGGTTTCTTCACTCAGCACGCCCAGATCCAGCTCCAGCTCGGTCACCCAATCGGCGGCCAGCACGCCGGGGCCGCCGCCGTTGGTGATGATGGCCAACCGCCGCCCCGTGGGCCGGTAGCGCGAGGCCAGGCACTTGGCGGCGGAAAACAGTTCCACGAACGAGCGCACGCGCACCGCGCCGGCGCGGCGCAGCACGGCGTCGAACACATCGTCGCTGCCGGCGACAGCGCTGCTGTGCGTTTGCGCCGCCGCGTTGCCCGCCAGTTTGCGCCCGGCTTTGAGCACCACCACCGGTTTGGAAGTGGCCGCCGCGCGCAGCGCGCTGGTAAAGCGGCGCGCGTTGACGATGCCTTCCATGTACACCACGATGCCGTGCGTATGGCGGTCGCACGCCAGATAGTCGAGCACCTCGGCGATGTCCACCTGGGTGTGCGGCCCCAGCGCCACCACGGTGGAAAAACCGACCCGGTTTTGCCGCGCCCAATCCAGAATTGACGCTGTGAGCGCCCCCGATTGTGAGACCAGCGCCAGTGGCCCATGAGTGGCCATCTCGCCCATTGCGCTGGCGTTCAGTTGCAGTTGCGGGCGCTGAAAGCCCTGGCTGTTGGGGCCTAGCAGCGCAAAGCCCTGCTGCCGCGCGATGCGGCGCAACTGCGCCGCCTGCTCGGCGGCAATGCCGGTGGACAACACCAGCGCCGCCTTCACGCGGATGCGGCCGGCCAATTCGAGCGCGGGCTGAATCTGATCGGGCGGCAGCGCGATCACCGCCAGATCGGCCTTGACCTGCGCCAGATCGGCCAGCGTGCCGGTGGTGCTGGTATCCAGCGGCGTGACGCGGCCCTTGAAAGGCTGCGCCTTCAAATGCGCCAGCAAGGCGCGCGCCTGGGGCGTTTGCTGGTCCGGGTCGCTCTGCGGCGCAGTAAGCAGAACGATAGCCTCGGGTTCAAAAAGCGAAGTCAGGTAATGCTGGTCCATGACCACCTCCTCGGGCGGAGCGGGAAAACAGATCATTTTCCATTGCCGACAAAGGCCGGTGCGGTTCGGTTGGTGCGGTGCAACAAAAAAATGCCACGGCGTTGCGCGGAGCCGACACTTGCGCGCAGCCCAAGGCGGAAAGAAACAAAACTGCTAAATTTTTAATAGCTACGTATCAGCGTATTATATGGTTTTTAAATATTTTTATTACTGTAAATCAGTCTAAACACTGACTATAAGCTATTAAATTTAATTAACCAGCTTACAACGGTCAACACTCTTCAGTGGGGCGCACAGACCCATGATTGGCTCATTCCCGCGCAGGCGCACAGCCGCCCACTTGAAGAAGTGCGCTGTTTTGCACGCTGCGCCTTTTAGCTCCCTCCCCCGCACGCGGGGGAGGGTTGGGGTGGGGGCGCACGGCGCTGAAACAGGCGCCGGGTTTGCGATGCGTCGCTGGCTCCCATCCCCGCCTTCCCCCGCGTGCGGGGGAAAGTGCAAAAGCCAAGCACGCTCCCGCACACCTCGCGCCGAGATCGTAAACACGCCCTAAGCAGCCTGCAGCGCCAGCCCCGCGTGCTCGCGCAGCGGGTGGAATGCAATTTTGGGGAAACGCTCCTGCGCCAGCCGCACGTCATACGGGCTGGTGCACAGATACGCCAGCGCGTCGGCGGCGTCGTGCGCCATGCGCAGGGGGTAGGCGGCTTCAAACTCGCGCAGCAGTTCGGGCGTGGCGGCGCTGATCCAGCGCGCGCCGGTGTAGGGGCAGCCTTCCAGCCGCACGTCGCAGTCGTATTCGGTTTTCAGGCGGTGCTGCACCACCTCGAATTGCAGTTGCCCGACCGCACCCAGCAGCATGTTGCCGCCCGCGTCGGGCTTGAAGACCTGGATCGCGCCTTCTTCGCCCAACTGCGCCAGGCCCTGCTGCAACTGCTTGGTGCGCAGAGGGTTGGCGAGCACCACGGTCATGAACATTTCGGGCGCGAAAAAGGGCAGCCCAGTATATTGCAGCGCCACACTGCCGTCGGTAATGGTGTCGCCCAGTTGTACGCCGCCGTGCGTGGTAAAGCCGATGATGTCGCCCGCATACGCTTCATCGACCGCCTCGCGCCGCTGGCTTAAAAACGTGACGACGCTGGTCGGACGCAGTTCTTTGGCGGTGCGCTGCACCTTGAGCTTCATACCCGGCGCGTAGCGGCCCGAAGCCACGCGCACGAAGGCGATGCGGTCGCGGTGGTTGGCGTCCATGTTGGCCTGCACCTTGAAGACCACGCCGGAAAACGCCGTGTCGTCGGGCGCGATGGTTTGCTGCTCGGTCTTGCCGCCCGTTGTGATGGTGCTGATGCGCGGCTGCGGCGGCGGGGCCAGATCGACCAGCGCGTCCAGCACTTCCATCACGCCGAAATTGTTGACGCCGGAGCCGAAGAACACCGGTGTCTGTTTGGCCGCGAGAAAGGCCGCATGATCCCACGCGGGCGACGCGCCCACGGCCAGTTCCATGCTTTCGGCAGCGACCTCGAAGGTGTGGCCGAAGCGCGCGGCCAGCGCATCGCGTTGGTCAAGCGCAATCGTCTCGAAATCTTGCGGGCGGCGCTCGCTGCCCGCCTCGAACACCGTCATGGCGCGCGTGCGCAAATTGATGATGCC
>JAIRVJ010000130.1 GCA_031253955.1 Burkholderiaceae bacterium
GGAGATCCGGTCAATGGGATTGATCCACGGGGACTATTTGATATTAATTTTACTGCTGGATTTCATCTTCCTGTTTCCCCTGGAGTTGCCGTAGGCCCCCAAGCTGGCAGTACTGCACATGGCTGGTCTGACAATCCATTCACACCGTTAACGGCTGATCCAATTAAAATAGATGCAGAAGCCGGTGCTATTGCAGACATCGGTGTTACGGCTGGTTTTTCAGATATAAGCAACACGAATGGGGCCTGCGCAGCTCCTTTTCCCATAAATATTGGTTTGGGACGGTTTGGAACGGGCATACAAATTACGCCGCGCACATCTCAAGATGAATCTAAGTGGTTTTTCGATCCAACTAGATATATCGATGGTATATCGTTTGGCTTGGGTGTTGGAATCGCTCTTCCCGTCACAGTCAGTACCACCATAAGTTCTTTTTACCCATGATTGACCCTGCCTTTGTTGCCTTGATAATCGTAGGTCTGGTTGGAGCCTTTTTTGTCATTGGCTTCATCGCACCCAGCAAAAAAGCAAAGGTAGAGATCAACGCTCCAATGCTCTATCAAGAACGTTGTAGCGTTTACATAACCGGGATGTTGGGAATTAATTCCGGCGGTATTTATCCTCTGTGTCGCGTATCTTTTTATGATTCTTTCTTGGTTATTTCATCGTTCTATCAATGGGTGATTCATTATGAAGAAATAGTTGCAGTCCATAAATCAGGGAAGATGGTTGAATTCCTTCGACGAACAGAACCACGAAAAATACGAATATCCACAAAGTGCCCAGACAAGATGGTTCACATACTCCTCGAAAAAGCGAATGTTAGATCTGATGAAAGCACGTAACTTGTGACGCAATTCCAGCGATTATTATTTGCAACCCTAGTCCGTAAGCCCGGTAGGTCGGGGTGAACCTGTGAACCCCGACATTCAAGCGGCCCGCGCACTCCGACATTTGCCCTCATCCGCCGCCATCGCACCCGCCAAGCCCCACCCGGCCTGGCCCGCCAAGCCCGGCGTCGCATCTCTTTCCGCAACTACATCTTCCATAGCTACAAGCCTATGCGTTGCCTGGGTTTAAGTCCTATTTCTCTTGTAAAACTGTGGCATCTGCCCTGACCCATTGGCCGCTCATGGCTCGCGGCCCGCTCCCACGCCGCCGGTCACGGGCGCAGCCCAGCCCGTCCCCTTTGCTGCATCTTTCATAGCTGCCAGCCCAGGTGTTGCCTTGGTTTAACCCCGATTTACCCTTGTAAAACTCTCCCCCACCGCGCCCTGCGCGGCAGCAGCTCAAAAAAGACCGCTTGCCGCCTGCCCCTGGATCATCCGATGGCGGCCAAGTCCGCCGGTTGCCTTGCCGGAGCAGGAACTGCCGAGCGCATGGAATCCCAGCGCCGGGCCGTGTGCTTGAGGATCAGCCCTTCAAGCAAATCGCGCACCGTCTGTTTCTCTTCTTCGGAGAACTGCCCGACCGCCTCGAACTGCAACGCCAGATCGTCACCGGGGCCGCGCGCGCCCTCGGCAAAAACCAGATCGTCCAGGCGCACATGCAGCACCTTGGCCAGCCGGATCAAGGCGTCCAGGGTTGGTTGCGCCGCCCCTGCCTCATAGCGGCGAATCTGATTGACGTGCAGCGTGGCGGCTTCGGCCAGCGCCTGTTGCGTCAGATTGCGCTCGCGGCGCAGGCCGCCTAATCGGTCGGCAGCGGCCCGGGTTCGTGGCCCGGCAAGGTGGCGCGCGGCACGTATTTGAAGGTGCCGCTGGCCGTGGCGCAAAGGTTGCCTTGGGCATCGAACACCGCGCCTTCGGCAAAGGCCATGCTCCGCGTGCGGTGGAGCAAATGGCCGCGGGCTGTCAGCGCCATGCCGGAAATAACGGGGGCCGGGCGCAGGAAGCTGGTTTTCATCTCAATGGTGATGATGCCGCTTTCCGGCTGCACGCTGCGCGCGGCGGCGGCCAGGGTGATGTCCAGCAAAGTCATCACCGCGCCGCCATGCGCCACGCCGAAAGAATTGCAGTGCTGCGGGCGCGGCGCAAAGCGCAGCTCGGAGTGGCCGCCCTCGAACTTTTCGAGTGTGATGCCCAATTCGTGCACAAACGGAATGTGCGCGCCGAAGCCGATGCTCATGGTGTTAGTTTCAGCCGCCCGCGATGGCGCTCACGCCGCCATCGACGGCCAGACACTGCCCGGTGATGTACTTGCCCGCGTCGCTGGCGTACAGCAGCGCAATGCCTTTCAAATCCTCGCCGTCACCCAGGCGATGCAGCGGCGCGCGCGCAGCCATCTTCTCCTCGCCCACGCGCTCCAGCGTGCCGCGCGTCATCTTGCTGGGGAAAAAGCCAGGGCAAATGGCGTTGACGGTGATGCCGTAGCGGCCCCATTCGCAAGCCAGCGCGCGGGTGAAGTTGATGACCGCGCCCTTGCTGGTGTTGTAGGCAATCGTCTGCATTCCACCGGACCGGCTGCCACCCAGGCCGGCAATGCTGGCGACGTTGATGATGCGCCCGCGCCCGCACTCGATCATGTGCTTTTTGGCCACCCGCTGACTGAGCAGGAAATAGCCGCGCACGTTCAGGTTCATCACCTTGTCCCACGCATGCAGCGGGTAGTCTTCCGCCGGCGCGCCCCAGGTGGCGCCGGCGTTGTTGACCAGAATGTCCACGCCGCCCATGCGCTCCAGCGTCTGGTCGGCCAGACGGTGAATGTCGGCCTCCTGCGCGGCGTCGGCGGCGATCCAGCGCGCGTCGATGCCGGCATCCTGCAATTGGGCCACGGCGCACTCCAGTTCGTCCGCCTTGCGGGCGCACAGCATCAGGCGCGCGCCAGCCTCGCCCAGCGCGTGCGCGATTTGCAAGCCCAGCCCGCGCGAGCCGCCGGTGATGAGAGCCGTTTTGTCTTCGAGGTTGAAAAGTTGCTGAACGGTGCGTGTCATCACAGCACCTCGAACACGCCCGCCGCGCCCATGCCGCCGCCGATGCACATGGTGACGCACACGCGCCTGGCGCCACGCCGTTTGCCTTCGATGAGGGCGTGGCCCGTCAGGCGCTGGCCGCTTACGCCGTAGGGGTGGCCGACGGCGATGGCGCCGCCGTTCACATTCAGCCGGCTGGCGGGAATGCCGAGCTTGTCGCGGCAGTAGATCACCTGCACCGCGAAGGCTTCGTTGAGTTCCCACAGGTCGATGTCGTCCACCTTCAGGCCCAGCTTGCCCAGAACTTTGGGCACGGCAAATACGGGGCCGATGCCCATTTCGTCCGGCTCGCAGCCGGCCACGGCAAAGCCCAGAAAGCGGCCCAGGGGGTTGAGACCTTTTTTGCTCGCGTAACTTTCGCTGGTGAGCACGCAGGCGCCCGCGCCGTCGCTGAACTGGCTGGCGTTGCCCGCCGCCACCAGGCCGCCGGGCAGCGCGGGGCGAATGCCGCTGATGCCTTCCTTGGTGGTGCCTTCGCGGATGCCCTCGTCCTGGCTCACGGTGACTTCGCGCGTGATCATGCCCAGCGTTTTGTCCGCCACGCCCATGGTCACGGTGATGGGGGCGATTTCAGCGTCGAACTTGCCTGCCGCGCGCGCGGCGGCAGCTTTTTGCTGGCTGGCGGCGCCGTATTCGTCCATCGCATCGCGCCCAATGCCGTAACGCTGGGCGACCTGCTCGGCGGTTTGCAACATGCTCCAATAAATTTCGGGTTTTTTCTGGGCCAGGATCAGGTTCTGGGCCATGCGGCGGTTGGCTTCCTGCTGCACGCAGGAGATGCTTTCCACGCCGCCGGCGACGAACACGCCAGCCTCGCCCGCGATGATGCGCTGCGCGGCCAGCGCGATGGTTTGCAGGCCGGAGGAGCAGAAGCGGTTCACCGTCATGCCCGCCGTGGCGACGGGGCAATCGGCCATCAGGGCGATCTGGCGCGCGATGTTGCCGCCGGTGGCGCCTTCGGGGAAGGCGCAGCCCATGATGACGTCTTCCACCTGCGCGGCCTCGATGCCCGCGCGCTGGATGGCGTGGCGCACCGCATGGCCGCCGAGCGTGGCGCCGTGGGTCATGTTGAAAGCGCCCTTCCAGCTCTTGGCAAGCGGCGTGCGGGCGGTGGAAACGATGACGGCCTGGGTCATTTCAAAATTCTCCTGTGATGGTTCTTGCGGGTTAGCCGTTGAAAGTCTTGCCTTCGGCCACCAGTTTTTGCAGCAGCGGCGCGGGCTGCCAGAACGCGGCATCGTCGCGCGGATTGCGCGCGAAGCGCTTCATGGCCTGTACCACGTTGAACAGGCCCGCCTGGTCGGCGTACAGCATGGGGCCGCCGCGCCACAGCGGAAAGCCGTAGCCCGTGAGATAAACCACATCGATGTCGCTGGCCTTGCCGGCGATGCCGTCTTGCAGAATGCGCGCGCCTTCGTTGACCAGCGCATAGACCAGGCGCAGGGCGATTTCCTGATCGCCGATCTTGCGCGGAGTGATGCCAAGACTCTTGCGGTGCTGCTCCAGCATTTCGGCTACCGCCTTGCTCGGCATGGCCTCGCGCTTGCCGGGGGCGTAGTCGTACCAGCCGGCGCTGGTTTTCTGGCCGAAGCGCCCCATTTCGCACAGCAGGTCGGCGCTCTTGCTGTACTTCATGTCGGGCCTTTCGGCGGCGCGGCGTTTGCGAATGGCCCAACTGATGTCGTTGCCCGCCATGTCGATCATGCGGAACGGCCCCATGGCAAAGCCGAATTTTTCGATGGCCTGATCCACCTGCTGGGGCGTGGCGCCCTCATCCAGCAGAAAGCCCGCCTGCCGGCTGTACTGCTCGATCATCCGGTTGCCAATGAAGCCGTCGCACACGCCGGAGACCACCGCCGTTTTCTTGATCGTTTTGGCAAGCGCCATCACTGTGGCGAGCACGTCCTTGGCCGTTTTGGCGCCGCGCACCACTTCCAGCAGCTTCATCACGTTGGCGGGACTGAAAAAGTGCATACCCACCACGTCTTGCGGACGCTGGGTGAAGGCGGCAATCCGGTCCACGTTCAGCGTGGAAGTGTTGGTCGCCAGAATCGCGCCCGGCTTGGCAATGGCGTCGAGCTTTTTGAACACCGCTTCCTTGACGCCCATTTCCTCGAACACGGCCTCGATCACCAGGTCGGCATCCTTGATGTCCTCATAGTTCAGCGTGGGTTTGAGCAGGGCCATGCGCTGCTCGACCACGTCTTGCTTGAGCTTGCCTTTTTTAACCTGCGCTTCATAGTTCTTGCGGATGGTGGCCAGCCCCTTATCCAGCGCCTGCTGCCCGGTTTCCACGATGGTGACGGGAATGCCGGCATTCAGAAAGTTCATTGAAATGCCGCCGCCCATGGTGCCCGCGCCGATCACGGCCACTTTTTTGATCTCGCGCGGCGCAATCTCCGGCCCCACGTCGGCAATTTTTGCCGCTGCCCGCTCGGCCGCGAAGATGTAGCGCAGCGCCCTGCTTTCGGGCGTTTGCATCAGGCTCTGGAAAAGCTCGCGCTCTTTGGCCAGCGCCTCGTCGAACTTCAGCGTGGCCGCGCCTTCCACCGCCTGCACGCACTTCATGGGCGCAGGCAGATTTTTGGACATGCCCTGGACCGTGTTGCCCGCGAACAGAAAATAAGCCTCCCCTTGCGGGTGCGTGCAGGGCAGATCGCGCACCAGCGGCAAGGCCGCGCCACCAGCGTGCCGCGCCGCCGCTTCTTGCGCCAGCGCCACGGCTTCCGGCATCAGCGAATCGGCGCAGGCGCTCAACTGGTCGAACAGCTTTTGCCCCGGCAGAGCGGCCAGCCGCTGGCTATCGACGGCCTCGCCGCTCACGATCATGTTCAGCGCCGTCTCTACCCCCAGCACGCGCGGCAGCCGCACCGTGCCGCCCGCGCCCGGCAGGATGCCGAGCTTGACTTCCGGCAGCGCCACCTTGCAGCCTGGCGCGGCGATGCGGTAGTGGCAGCCCAGCGCCAGCTCCAGCCCGCCGCCCATCACCACCGAATGCACGGCGGCCACCACCGGCTTGGGCGAATACTCGATGGCCGCAATCACCGACCGCAGCGTCGGCTCCTGCGTGGCCTTGCTGGTATTGAACTCGCGGATATCCGCGCCGCCCGAAAACGCCTTGCCCGCGCCGGTCAGCACAATAGCCTTGATGGCCGGATCGGCGCTGGCTTTTTCCAGCGCATCCGCAACGCCCTGCCGGGTGGCAAGCCCAAGGCCGTTGACCGGCGGATTGTTCAGGGTAATGACGGCAACGTCGCCCTGGGTGGTGTATTGAGCGGTCATTCGATCTCCTTGATGCCTGGATGATTGCGCCGCGCCGCGCGGCAAAAGAAAGCTGCGAGTTTAGGACAATGCTGGATAAAGTTGAATGCTTGGCGTTTGGCACGGAAACCTGGAAATCGTCATTCCCGCGCAGGCGGGAATCCAGACAGCGTGGTTGCAAAAGGAGGCGCTCATGGATTCCCGCCTGCGCGGGAATGACGAAATCATGGGTCTGTGCGTCTCACTGAACAGCATGGACCCCAACCCAGGGCAATCGCATCTGAATTCCATTCAAATCAACCCGTTGGATTTTGATGCGGCGAATGACACCTGTGCCTTCGTAGGGGTGAAAAATCTTTCGCCTTGCGGTGTCTCCTTGCCAGTGCCTCGCTCTTTTGAATGCAAGGGCGAAAAATTTTTCGCCCCTACGTCCGTGCTCCACGCCAATTTGTTGATTCTTAAGAAATTTGGATGCGATCGCCCTAGACTCCAACCCTGAGTGATATATTTTTAATGGCTTATTCACAAAGCATATCATAGTTTTTTTGAATAAAAGTACATGAAAACTATAAAATACATGGATATGAAACTATCAATTTAGTAGTACCACTTGACGCAGCCCACGCGCTGCGCTTGGGCGTGTTCCATCACTGCAAGACGGCTGGCGGCTTGTGCGGCTTGCCTTCGATTTTTTTCACGATTCTTGCTCCTTGCTGATGAGCCGCAGCCCCTACCCCAACTGGTTGCGGTAGTGGTGCGTGTCGGTGCGGTACAGGCCGCGGCGCAGTTCCATGGGAGTGTCGTTGTAGGTGTAGGCGATGCGCTCGACGCTCAGAAGGGGCGTGCCGGGATCGACGGCGAGCAGCTTGGCTTGCTGCGGGTCGGGCAGCACGGCGCGCAGTTTTTCGTCGGCGCGCACCATGCGCACGCCGAATTCCGATTCGAACAGCGCGTACATCGGCCCGTGGTAGCCGCTCAGGCGCTCGACGGTCAGGCCCTTGAAGGGGCCGCCGGGCAGCCACAGGTCTTCCAAAATGGTGGGCACACCGGCAAAACGCAGCACTCGGCGCGCTTGCAGCACCTGCTCGCCGGTGCGCAGGCCGAGCGCGCGGGCGATTTGCGCGCCGGCGCGCTGGCGTTTGCAGGCGACGAAATCGCGCTCGGCTGGGCCTTCGCCGGCCATGGTCGCGCCGCTGTCGGGCTGCAAGCGCAGAAAGCGGTATTGCACTTGCTGTTCGGCGTGCGTGGCCACGAACGTGCCGCGCCCCTGGCGGCGCACCAGCAGGTTGTCGGCGGCCAGTTCGTCAATGGCCTTGCGCACCGTGCCCTGGCTGACGCGAAAGCGCGCGGCCAGCTCGATTTCGCTGGGGATGACTTCGCCCGGCTTCCACTCGCCCTGCTGGAGGCTTTGCAGCAGCAGGGCCTTGATTTGCCGGTACAGCGGGCTGAAGGCCGGCGCGCCGTCGCCGGGGCTGATGGAAGGTTGGGAGGCGTTCACGTCATCACCGCGCCATGCGCAAAAAAGCAGATTATCTTATCTTATATAAGACACAAGACATTGACGAACCGTGGCTTGCGCGGCTACACTGTCAGGTTGTCGCGCTGGCCCTGCAACGCCGGGGGTATTGCGTGTTTTGTTGTTGCCACCCTCACCTGGAGAATTTTCAATGAGCAAGAAGCCTGTTCGCGTCGCCGTGACCGGGGCCGCCGGCCAGATCGGTTATGCGCTGCTGTTTCGTATCGCCTCGGGCGACATGCTGGGCAAGGATCAGCCGGTGATCCTGCAACTGCTGGAAATTCCCGACGAGAAGGCGCAAAAAGCCCTCAAGGGCGTGATGATGGAGCTGGAAGATTGCGCCTTCCCGCTGCTGGCTGGCATGACGGCGCATGGCGACCCGATGACCGCCTTCAAGGACGCCGATTACGCCTTGCTGGTCGGCGCCCGCCCGCGCGGCCCCGGCATGGAGCGCGCCGATCTGCTGGCGGCCAACGCGCAAATCTTCACCGCGCAGGGCAAGGCGCTAGACCAGGCGGCCAGCCGCAACGTCAAGGTGCTGGTGGTGGGTAACCCGGCCAACACCAACGCCCACATCGCCATGAAGAGCGCGCCCAGCCTGCCGCGCAAGAACTTCACCGCCATGCTGCGGCTCGATCACAACCGCGCCGCCAGCCAGATTGCCGCCAAGATCGGCTGCGCCGTGGGTGAGATTGAAAAGCTGTGCGTGTGGGGCAACCACTCGCCCACCATGTATGCCGATTACCGTTTCGCCACCGTGGGCGGCAAGAGCGTGAAGGATGCAATCAACGACCAGGTCTGGAACGAAAACGTGTTCCTGCCCACCGTGGGCAAGCGCGGTGCGGCCATCATCGAGGCGCGCGGGCTATCTTCGGCGGCTTCGGCGGCCAACGCCGCCATCGACCACATGCGCGACTGGGCGCTGGGCACGAATGGCAAGTGGGTGACGATGGGAATTCCCTCGGACGGCCAATACGGCATTCCCAAAGACATCGTGTTCGGCTTTCCGGTCACCACCACTAACGGCGAATACAAACTGGTCGAGGGACTGCCCATCGACGCCTTCAGCCAGAAGTGCATCGACAAAACACTCAAGGAATTGCAAGACGAGCAAGCGGGCGTGGCGCATCTGCTGTAAGCCAAGCTCATGAACACCGCAACCCCCGCGCGCGCCAAGGCGCGCCATCCCCAGGAAGTCTTGCGCGGCGCGCAAGCCGCCGGCGCCGTGCTGCCGGTGTGCGACCACTACAGCGGCGTGGAGGCGCGAATGCGCAAGAGCCTGGTGCTGCAAGCGGAAATGGCGCAAGAGTTTGGCGCCTGCGTGTTCGACGTGACGCTCGACTGCGAAGACGGCGCGCCGGTCGGCGGCGAGGCCGAGCATGCCGCGCTGGTGAGCGAGCTGGCGCTGGCCGCCGCGCCCGGTATGCGCGTGGGCGTGCGGGTGCATCCGGTGGATCACCCCAGCTTCGAGAGCGACGTGCGCACCATCGCCGCCCGCGCCGGGCAGCGCCTCAGTCACATGATGGTGCCCAAGGTCGAGAGCGTGGCCGACATCCGGCACGCCGCCGCCGCGCTCGATGCCGTCGGCGCGTCCGCCCTGCCCTTGCAGGCGCTGATCGAGTCGCCCCTGGCGGTGCACCACGCTTTCGAGATCGCCGCGCACCCGCGCGTGCAGTCGCTCAGTTTCGGGCTGATGGATTTCGTCTCCGCCCACGCGGGCGCGATCCCCGCGCAAGGCATGGCCGCCGACGGCCAATTCACGCACCCGCTGGTGGTGCGCGCCAAGCTCGAAATCGCCAGCGCCGCGCACGCGCACGGCAAGGTGCCCTCGCACTCGGTCGTCACCGAAATCGACGACCTGGCCGCCATCAGCGCTGCCGCGCGCCGCGCCGCGCACCAGTTCGGCTACACGCGCATGTGGAGCATTCACCCCAACCAGATCCGCCCGATCCTGCAAGCCTTCGCGCCCGACGAAAGCCAGATCGCCGCCGCCGTGGAAATTCTGCTGGCCGGCGAGCGCGCCGATTGGGCGCCGGTGCGCCACGGCGGGGTGTTGCACGACCGCGCCAGCTACCGGCATTTCTGGCAGGTGCTGGAACGCGCGCACGCCACCGGCCAACACCTGCCCCTTGACGCAGCGCGCTGGTTTCAGAGCCGCTTCGTGCCATGACGAACGTTTTCGCCCCCGGTTCCCGCAGCGCCATGAAATACCTTGCCCTGGCGGTCTTGCTGGCCGCCCTGTCGGTTCCCGTGACGGCGGCGCACGCAACCCAGAAAACCAGGCCTGCCGCAACCGCTAAAACCGCCAACAGCGCCAAAAAACCGGCGGCCCAAAAAACCGCGGCAAAGCCGAAGAAGGCGGCCAAGGAAACGGCAAAAGAGACAGGCCAAGTGCCCGCCCCGAAAGCCGCCGCCGCATCCGCCGCATCCACCGAAATACTGACGCCCGATGAGCTGGAAACCGCCCGCCATATCTACGTCGGCAATATTGCCTGCGAACTGGGCGCCCATCTGCTGCTCGCGCCCGACGCGGCGCATCCGGGCTTTTTCAGCGTGACCTTGGGCAAGCGCACCTTCTACATGCACCCAGTGCACAGCCGCACCGGCGCCGTGCGCATGGAAGACGACCAGCACGCGGCGGTGTTTCTGCAACTGGGCAGCAAGTCGATGCTGATGGATCAGAAAGCCGGCCAGCGGATGGCCGACGAATGCCAATCGCCCGAGCAGGCCGCCTTCGCCGCGCGGATGAAAGAAAACCCGCCGCCCAGCCTGTTGTCCAGCAACGCTCCTGAAAAACGAGCTATATACCCTTGCTGGAATTGGACTAGAACCCGATTTTGTTTGAAAACCACAGCCAGCGCCGCCGGCGCATGTTGCCGTCCGCACTATTCGTTTTCTGGAGAAAAAAATGCTGAAAGCCTACCGTGACCACGTTGCCGAGCGCGCCGCGCTGGGCATTGCGCCGCTGCCGTTGTCGGCAGAGCAAACCGCCGCGCTGATCGAACTCATCAAGAACCCGCCCGCTGGCGAAAACCCGGCGGAGTTGCTCGATTTGCTGGCGCACCGCGTGCCGCCGGGGGTGGACGACGCGGCCAAGGTCAAAGCCAGTTTTCTGGCCGCCGTGGCGCGTGGTGACGTGCAAGTCAGGCTGATCGGCAAGGCCAAGGCCGCCGAGCTGCTGGGCACCATGGTCGGCGGCTACAACGTGCATCCGCTGATCGAGTTGCTCGATGACCCGCAAGTGGCGCAGGTTGCCGCCGAGGGGTTGAAAAAAACGCTGCTGATGTTCGACTA
>JAIRVJ010000164.1 GCA_031253955.1 Burkholderiaceae bacterium
TCCCCCGCTCCGCAGGGGAGGGAGTCACGGCCCATGCGGGTGTTGGTTCCTGCACGCTCAACGCTGGACGTTCTCCACTCAACGCCGCCTGATACTCGCGCAACGCCGCGCCAGTCAGCGACGTGGGGTGCGCCGCGATCTGCGCGGGCGTGCCTTGCGCCACCAATTCGCCGCCCGCGTCGCCGCCGCCGGGACCCAGGTCGATGATCCAGTCGGCAGCGCGCATCACGTCCAGGTTGTGTTCGATGACGATCAGCGAATGCCCCTCGGCCAACAGCTTTCTGAACGCCTGCATCAGCCGGGCGATGTCGTCAAAGTGCAGGCCGGTGGTCGGCTCGTCGAACAGAAAAAGCTGCCCCTTGCGCGCCGTGCGCTGGCCGCTGAGGGGCGCGGTTTTTGCGGCTTCGGCCAAGTGCCCAGCCAGCTTCAGCCGTTGCGCTTCACCGCCGCTCAAGGTCGGCACTGGCTGGCCCAGCGCGAGATAGCCCAGCCCCACGTCGAGCAGCGGCTGCAAGGCGCGCAGCACGTCTTTGTCGGCGGCAAACACCTGTACCGCTTCGGCCACCGTGAGCGCCAGAACATCGGCCACGTTGAAGGCGTGCCCGGCGCGCTCGAGGGTCACTTCCAGAATTTCGGGCCGGTAGCGCCTGCCGTCGCACTCCGGGCAGCGCAGGTACACGTCAGAGAGGAACTGCATCTCCACATGCTCGGAGCCAGCGCCGCCGCACACCGGGCAGCGCCCGTCGCCGTTGTTGAAGCTGAATTTGGCCGCCGTGTAACTGCGCTGGCGCGCCAGCGGTGCAGCGGCCAGCAGCTTGCGGATGGCGTCCCACGCGCCGACGTAGCTCACGGGGTTGGAGCGCGCGGTTTTGCCGATAGGTGACTGATCGACGAAGGTCGCGCCGCTTAAATAATCCGCGCCCAATAAACGGATGAATACGCCGGGCGCTTCGCCCGCCCGCCCGAACTGGCGCGCCAGCGCGGGTGCCAGAATATCTTGCACCAGCGTCGATTTGCCCGAACCGGAAACGCCGGTGACGCACACCAGCCGCAGCAAAGGAAATTCGACGTTCAGGTTCTTCAGGTTGTGCTGGCGCGCGCCTTCCAGAATTAGGCGCGGCGTGGCCTCGGTCACGGGCCGGGCCAGCCCCAGGCCGATGCGCTTGCGCCCGCCCAGATATTGGCCGGTGAGCGTGTCGGCCTGTTTGAGTTGTTCCGGCGTGCCGTCGAACACGATGCGCCCGCCCGCCGCGCCGGGGCCGGGGCCGAAGTCAAGGATGCGGTCGGCGGCCAGCATCACCGCCGGATCGTGCTCGACCACCACCAGCGTGTTGCCCGCGTCTTTGAGGCGCTGCATGGCCCGCGTGATGCGCGCCATGTCGCGCGGGTGCAGGCCGATGCTCGGCTCGTCCAGCACGAATAGCGTATTGACCAGCGAGGTGCCCAGCGCGGTCGTGAGATTGATGCGCTGCACCTCGCCGCCCGAGAGCGTGCGGCTTTGCCGGTCCAGCGTGAGGTAGCCGATGCCGACATCGGTCAGATAGCGCAGCCGGGTGCGGATTTCGTCGAGTACCAGCTTGGCGGCTTGGGCTTCGGCGGTTTGGGTTCCTTCTCCTTCTGGTTTGTCTCTCTCTCCCGCTTGCGGGAGAGGGCTGGGGAGAGGGCCGGCCGCAGGCCGGGGGGCGCTTGATAAAGAACCTTGCGCCTGTGCAAGCGCCGCTGGCCCCCACCCCAACCCTCCCCCGTATGCGGGGGAGGGAGCAGAAAGCCGGTCGCAAAACACCCGCAGCCGGGCGATGGGCAGCAGCATCAGGTCATGCAGGCACAGCCCCGGCAAGGCTTCAAGCTGCTCGCGCGTCCACGCTACGCCTAGCGGCATGAAGCGCCGCGCCGGTTCCAGCACCGCGTCCGCGTCGGCCTTGGAACCCACGCGCCAGAGCAGCGATTCGGTTTTCAGGCGCGCGCCGCCGCAGTCGGGGCAGGTCGTATAGCTGCGGTATTTGGACAGCAGCACGCGGATGTGCATCTTGTACGCCTTGCTCTCCAGATACCTGAAAAAGCGCCGGATGCCGTACCACTGCTTGTTCCAGTTGCCTTCCTTGAAGTTGGACGCGCCCTCGATCACCCAACCCTTTTGCTCGTCGGTCAGCCGCGCCCACGGCGTGTCGCGCGGAATGCCGGTGCTTTCGGCGTGGCGCATCAAATCGTCCTGGCATTCGCGCCACGCGGGCGTCTGGATCGGCTTGACCGCGCCCATGCGCAGCGTGAGCAGCGCGTCGGGCACCACCAGATCCCAATCGACTCCGATCACGCGGCCAAAGCCCCGGCAGGTCTCGCACGCGCCTGCCGGGGAATTGAACGAGAACAGCGCGGGCAGCGGATCGCGGTAGCGCAAATCGCTTTCCGGGCAATGCAGGCCGCTGGAAAATTTCCAGATGTGACCGGCGCTGCCCGCCGCGCCGTTGCTGCTTTCATTAGACGTGAGCGATTCGGCGGGCGGCGCATCCGCCACGGCATACGCCGTCATGCGCCCGCCGCCGCGCGTCAGGCATTGCTCGATGGCCTCGATCACGCGCGCGCGCTCCACACTGTTGATGCGAAACCTATCCGCCACCACGTCCAGCACCTTCTTGCCGCCTTCCTTGCGCTCGGCCTGCACGCGCGTATAGCCGGCGGCGGAAAGCCACTGGGCGATTTCATCGGGGGTGGTGCCCGCGGGCAGTTCGACAGGAAAAGTCAAAACGAGGCGCCAATCATCCGCGCCTGTGCGCGCCTGCAACTGCGCATAAATGCTTTCGGGCGTATCGTGGCGCACCGGCAGCGCGGTCTGGCGGTCGAACAACTGCCCGGCGCGCGCCAGCAGCAGCTTGATGTGGTCGTTCAGCTCCGTCATCGTGCCCACGGTCGAGCGCGAGGAGCGCACCGGGTTGGACTGGGCTATGGCAATCGCCGGCGGCACGCCCTCCACCTTGTCCACTGCGGGCTTGTCCATGCGGTCGAGAAACTGGCGCGCGTAGGCGCTGAACGTTTCCACGTAGCGCCGCTGGCCTTCGGCGTACAGCGTGTCGAACACCAGGCTGGACTTGCCCGACCCGCTCGGCCCGGTCACCACCGTCAGCTCGCCGGTGCGGATGTCCAGATCGAGATTGCGCAAGTTGTGCTGCCGCGCGCCACGGATGCGGATGGTTCCCGAACTCATGGCGGCAAGGATAAGGCAACGCCCGCCGCCGCGCTTCCTTGCGGCTAACGACATACCTCGGATTCGTCATTCCCGCGTAGGCGCATAGGCGCTAACTTAGGGTGTTTTAGGTGAATGGTTGACATGGATGCGCTGCTGGCCCCCATCCCAACCTTCCCCCGCAAGCGGGGGAAGGAGCTTGAATTCCCTCCCCCGCGTGCGGGGGAGGGCCAGGGTGGGGGCGAGCGGCGCAAAAATACTCTCTACTGTTCCAAACTCGTCAACTACAAATTCAATAGCTTATCACCAAAATATCATATATATTTAAGATATAAAACAATTGAAAAAATAATAAAATACATTTGTATATAGCTATTAAAATTTGAGCACATTTCAAACGCAGCGCTTCCAGCCAAGCCCGCCAGCACCCACAGCGCCAAGGCCAGCGCCGCCAGCCCTGCAGGGTTTAAGAACGTGTTTACGATCTCGGCGCGAGGTGCGCGGGAGCGTGCTTGGCTTTTGCCCCTTCCCCCGCACGCGGGGGAAGGCGGGGATGGGGGCCAGTGGCGCACCGCAAACCCGGCGCCTGTTTCAGCGCCGTGCGCCCCCACCCCAACCCTCCCCCGCACGCGGGGGAGGGAGCTAAACGGCGCACCGTGCAAAACAGCGCACTTCTTCAAGTGGGCGGCTGTGCGCCTGCGCGGCAATGACGCGGCATATCAAAACGAGATCGCAAACAGGCTCTAAGGTGGGCGCGGCGGCGGCTTGGGCTAAACTGCCCGCCGAGCGTGCGTCCCCATCCCCATCATCAGCAAGAGGCCATCCGGTGCAGCCGAGCGATACCCGCGATCCCGCGTATTTCCACAAAGTGGTCGATTGTCAATGGGCCTGCCCGGCGCACACGCCGGTGCCCGAATACATCCGCCTGATCGCGGCGGGCCGCTATGCGGACTCGTACATGGTCAACTGGCGGGCCAATGTGTTTCCGGGCATTCTGGGGCGCATTTGTGACCGTCCGTGCGAGCCGGCGTGCCGGCGCGCACGGGTGGAGGCTAGCAGCGGCAACCCGCCGGAGCCGGTGGCCATTTGCCGGCTCAAGCGCGTGGCCGCCGATATGAAGGACGACATCCGCGCCCGCCTGCCCAAGCCGCCAGCGGGCGGCAAGAAGGGCGAGCGCGTGGCCTGCGTGGGCGCGGGGCCGGCGTCGTTGGCGGTGGCGCGCGATCTGGCGCCGCTGGGCTATGCGGTGACGGTGTTCGAGCAGGACGCCAAGGCGGGCGGCTTTATGCGCACGCAGGTGCCGCGCTTCCGGCTGCCGGAAGAGGTGATCGACGAGGAGACGGGCTACGTCCTCGATCTGGGCGTGGAGTTCGTGGGCAGCCGCCGCATCGATTCGATGAAAGCGCTGCTGGCCCAGGGGTATGACGCGGTGTTCGTGGGCAGCGGCGCACCGCGCGGGCGCGATCTGGATGTGCCGGGGCGGCGCGAGGCGGCGGCGCATATTCATCTGGGCATCGACTGGCTGGCTGCGGTGCATTTCGGGCATGTCAAGAAGGCGGCCAAGCGCGTGATCGTGCTGGGCGGGGGCAACACGGCGATGGATTGCTGCCGTTCGGCGCGGCGGCTGGGCGGCAAGGACGTGAAGGTGATCGTGCGTTCGGGCTTCGAGGAAATGAAAGCCTCGCCGTGGGAAAAGGAGGACGCGATGCACGAGGGCATTCCGATCCTCAACTGCCACGTGCCCAAGTCTTTTGTGCATGAAGATGGGCGGCTGACGGGTATGACGTTCGAGAAAGTGCGCGCCGAGTACGACGCGCAGGGCCGCCGCTCGCTGATTCCGACCGGCGAGCCGGATGTGCTGCTGGAGTGCGACGAGGTGCTGATCGCCGTCGGCCAGGAGAATGCGTTTCCGTGGATCGAGCGCGATCTGGGCATCGCGTTCGACGGCAAGACGGGGCTGCCGGTGGTCAACGAGACGACGATGCAGTCGAGCCTGCCCAAGGTGTTCTTCGGCGGCGACGCGGCCTTCGGGCCGAAGAACATCATCACCGCCGTGGCGCACGGCCACGCGGCGGCGCTTTCCATCGACCTGCTGCTCACGGGCCGCGATGTGGCCAAGCGCCCGCCGCCGGCCACGCGCTTCACACCGCAAAAAATGGGCATTCACGAGTGGAGCTACGACAACGCGGTCACGCTCGACGCGCGCCACAAAGTGCCGTGGGTGGACGCGGCCAAGGCGCTGAAAAGCATCAAGCTTGAAGTGGAGCTGGGCTTTGACGCGGCCACCGCTCTGAAAGAGGCGCAGCGGTGCCTGAACTGCGACGTGCAGACCGTGTTCACCGCTGCGCTGTGCATCGAGTGCGATGCCTGCGTGGACATCTGCCCGATGGATTGCCTGACTCTCACGCAAAACGGCCACGAGCGGGATTTGCGCCAGCGCCTGACGGCCAGGGCGCAAAACACCGCGCAGAGCCTGTACACATCCGGCCCGCTAAAAACGCAGCGCGTGATGGTCAAGGACGAAGACGTGTGCCTGCATTGCGGCCTGTGCGCCGAACGCTGCCCGACCGGGGCGTGGGACATGCAAAAGTTCCTGCTCGAAATGGCGCACGCCCAGCAGAACACCGCCAGCCAGAAGGCGTCCGCATGAAAAAGATTACCGCTATCAACGACTTCGTCGTCAAGTTCGCCAACATCAACGGCTCCGGTTCGGCCTCGGCCAACGAGCTGTTCGCCAAGGCCGTGCTGCGTATGGGCGTGCCCGCCAGTCCGCGCAACATTTTTCCGTCCAACATTCAGGGGCTGCCCACCTGGTACGAAGTGCGCGTAACCGAAGACGGCTGGCTGGGCCGGCGCGGCGGGGTGGACATGATGGTGGCGATGAACCCGCAGACTTGGGACGCCGACATCGCCGAAATCGAAAGCGGCGGCTACCTGTTTTACGATTCCACGCGCACGCTGCCCAAGTCGAGGTTGCGCGACGATGTGCACGTCATCGGCGTGCCGCTCACGGCCATTTGCAACGACGCCTGGCCCGACCCGCGCCAGCGCCAGCTGTTCAAGAACATCATGTACGTGGGCGCGCTCTCGGCGCTGCTGGACATGGACATCGACGTCATCGAGCGCCTGCTGGGCGAGCAGTACAAAGGCAAGGAAAAGCTGCTCGAAGCCAACAAGATGGCGCTGCATCTGGGGCGCAAATACGCGATGGACCACCTGCCGCACCCCATCGGGCTGCGCGTGCGCAGGGCCGACCGCGTGGGCGAGCGCATCTTCGTGGACGGCAACAGCGCCGCCGGGCTGGGCTGCGTGTATGGCGGCGCGACGGTGTGTGCGTGGTACCCCATCACGCCCTCCACCTCGGTGGTGGAAGCCTTCCAGAGCTATTGCAAGAAGTACCGCGTCGATCCCGCCACCGGCGCCAACAGGGTCGCCATCGTGCAGACGGAAGACGAGACGGCCTCCATCGGCATCGCCATCGGCGCGGGCTGGAACGGGGCGCGCGCGTTCACCGCCACCTCCGGCCCCGGCGTTTCGCTGATGGCCGAGTTCATCGGGCTGGCCTACTTTGCCGAAGTGCCGGTTTCCATCATCAACGTGCAGCGCGGTGGCCCCTCTACCGGCATGCCCACGCGCACGCAGCAGTCCGACCTGATCGCCTGCGCCTACGCCTCGCACGGCGACACCAAGCATGTGCTGCTGTTTCCCGAAGACCCGCGCGAGTGCTTCGACTTTTCCGCCGAGGCGCTCGATCTGGCCGAGCGCCTGCAAACGCCCGTGTTCGTCATGCTCGATCTGGACATCGGCATGAACCAGCGCCTGTGCGCGCCGTTCAAGTGGGACGACGCGCGCGAATACGACCGCGGCAAGGTAATGATCGCCGCCGACCTGGAAGCGGGCAAGGACTTTGGCCGCTACAAGGACGTGGACGGCGACGGCATTCCCTACCGCACCTACCCCGGCACGCACCCCAGCCGCGGCGCGTACTTCACGCGCGGCACCTCGCGCGATCCGTATGCGCGCTATTCGGAAAAAGGGCCGGACTACGTTTACAACATGCAGCGCCTGCTGCAAAAGTTCGAGCACGCCAAAAAGATCGTGCCCCCGCCCGCCATCCGCGCCGCCGCGCAGAAAACGCCCTGGGGCGCCATCTACTACGGCTCCACCAGCCCGGCGATGGACGAAGCCGTGGCCGCGTTGGAACAGGGCGGCCTGTACCTGGACACGGCGCGTGTGCGCGCCTTTCCGTTCGCCGACGCGCTGGCCGAATTTATCGCCGCGCACGAGCGCGTGTTCGTCGTCGAGCAAAACCGCGACGGCCAGTTGCGTACCATGCTCATCAACGAATTCGGCATCGACCCGGCGCGCTTGGTCTCGGTCGTCCATTACGACGGTACGCCGATTACCGCCCGTTTCATCACCGGCGCGATCAAACAACAGATCGAGCAGATGAAAACGCCCTGACCAGTGCAATTTTCAAAAGCCATATCCATGACTTTTTCTTCGTCATTCCCGCGCAGGCGGGAATCCATGAACGCTACCTCCAGCAGCGGCCCACGAACGAAAACCAACGCTGCCGTGGATTCCCGCCTTCGCGGGAATGACGCGAAATGATGAAAGAGAGACCTCCGCCGTGACCTACCTCGCCAAACCCAAGCTGCATCACCCCACCATCCCGATCAACGCGCTCGGCTTTACGCACCGCGATTACGAAGGCGCCAATTCCACGCTGTGCGCGGGCTGCGGACACGACTCAATCTCGGCGGCGATCATCCATGCGTGCTGGGAGCTTTCCATCAAGCCGCACCGTGTCGCCAAGCTATCGGGCATCGGTTGCAGCGCTAAAACGCCGGACTATTTTCTGGGCCAGTCGCACGGCTTCAACACCGTGCATGGGCGTATGCCCTCAGTGCTGACCGGCGCCAACCTGGCCAACCGCGAGCTGCTCTACCTGGGCGTTTCCGGCGACGGCGACTCGGCCTCCATCGGCATGGGCCAATTCGTGCACATGATGCGGCGCGGCGTCAACATGGTCTATATCGTCGAAAACAACGGCGTCTATGGCCTGACCAAAGGGCAGTTCTCGGCCACCGCCGACCGGGGTTCGGTCTCCAAGAAAGGCGTGACCAACACCGAGACGCCGCTTGACCTGGTGGCTTTGGCGATCCAGCTTGGCGCAACCTTCGTGGCGCGCAGCTTCTCCGGCGACAAGCCGCAACTGGTGCCGCTCATCAAGGCCGCCATGACGCACAAGGGCGTGTCCTTCATCGACGTCATCAGTCCCTGCGTCAGCTTCAACAACCGCGCCGACAGCAGCCAAAGCTACGAATACGTGCGCGCGCATAACGACGCCGTCAACCCGTTCGACTTCATCACGCCGCGCCAGGAAATCACGGTGGACTACGCGCCCGGCGCAACCGCCGATGTCCAGTTGCACGACGGCAGCGTGCTGCGCCTGCGCAAAATCGACGCCAATTACGACCCCACCGACAGCGTTGCCGCCATCAGCTACGTCCACGCCCATCAGGCCAAGGGCGAAGTCGTTACCGGCCTGCTCTACGTCGATCCCAACGCGCGCGACCTGCACGAGCACCTCAACACCGTGGCCGCCCCGCTCAATACCCTGACCGCCCAAGACCTGTGCCCAGGACAGGCGGTGCTGAACGGAATTAATGCGGGGTTGAGGTAACGAGGGTGCTGGGAATTACTCTGTGCTTCATCTCAGCCTTACAAACTACGAGCTAAGGAGAGACAGATGTATCAAAGATACCGTTTCTGACAACGCCAAGTTTGGGTTATATTTCGCCATTCTCATAGTGTCCGGTTTCGTATTGTTTGTTCTGGGCGTAGTTTTTATTCGGATTTCAAGGAATTGGCTATTGCCCTCAATTCAAAAGAAAGTGCGCCGCTTACCGTTTGGCTGACTTCCGGATTCTGGGCCTTCATACTTGGCGTGTTCTGGTTGTGCTTTTTGATTTTGTTTGAGGCCACAAAAAAGGACATCATCGATTTAATATACAAGAAGAACCCCGTAGGCCAGGACGGAGCGTAGCGTAATATCAGCGATCCGTGAATCGCAAAAATAAGCGATTCCTATCCTCCAGGGTTTGAGCAATTTTCAGTTAAAAGCCATCTGGCATCAGGGAAAAACTCTAGTTATTTTCAGGCGCAACAACCCGTTTCCTGTTTTGGTGCGGGTTCCGTTTACAGACGTGAACAAGGAATGGTTGCGGAATGACCGGTGCGCCAAGCCTAAAGGGAATGACCAGTTCAAGGCTTGGGAAATTCCGACTGCGTTGTTTGACTGAACGATCTGGCTTGCTTTGCGGCGCTACCGCAAGGCGTATGTGATTCAGGTGTACCGGAAA
>JAIRVJ010000026.1 GCA_031253955.1 Burkholderiaceae bacterium
AGCCACACGTACAGTGTTGAGCGCGCCAGAGAAAACAGCCTGGCTGCCTCAATCTTGCTGCCTCCGGCAGCCACAAAAGCCAGTACCCTTTGCTTGAGGTCTTCGCTGTAGGCCATGACGTTCTCCTGAATGGACACGGTTTTTAGTATATGTCCTATTTATTCTGGGTTCAACTATATACAGAAAAACCATTTTATTACATGGCAATAAGCTATCATAAACTCAGCATCATACCTTACTTGCTATTGCAGGGCTTTACGCCAGCGCCAACGCTTCCAGGCAGCGCAGGCGGTGCGCCGCGCCGCTGTCGGGGGCGATCTCCAGGCCCGGCAGGCGCAGGCCCCAGTCGAGGTTCTGGGTGTCGGCAGCCAGCACCCAGGCGGTCAGGCGGGCGATGCGCGCTTCGGCTTCGGCGAGGCCGGCGCGGGAAAAATCCAGCCATAGTTCCATGCGCTGGGCCTGCTGCGCATCGCGGCTGACCAAGTCGCCCGTCTTGGCGAACTTTTTCCACACCAGAAGTTTCAGCGGATCGCCGCGCCGCCAGGCGCGCACGCCGTCGAACTCGCCGCCGGCGCGCGCCATGCCCGCCAGGCCGTGACCGGCGCGCGGCTCGCCTGGCGGCAGCGGCGGCGGGTTGGATTCGGGCGCGGGATACACCAGCACCTGCGCGGCGGGGCGCCACACCGTCCAGACGCGGAAGGTGCCCAACGGATACTGCGTTTCGGCCACCAGCGTCGGAACGTGGTGCAGCCCGCGCCGCGGCGGTTTGAAGCTCACTTGCACCCGCGCCTCGCCTTGCGCCGGCACGTCAGCCCAGGCCCAGTGCTGGCTGTCCAGCAGGGCTACTCCGATGGCCCGGCGCGGACGGGCGCTGGCGTTGACAAGCTTCACATCGAGCACCGCCAACTGCCCCGCGAACATGCTCGCCGGCGTCATCAGGTGCATGGCCAGACCGCGCAATGTTTCATGGCTCACCACCATGCCCACGGCGGCGCACCCGGCCAGCAAAAAGGTAAGCAGATAGCCTAAGTTGAGCTGGTAGTTGATGGAAGCCACCAGCAGCACCCCTAGCGTGGCCGCCAGCAGCAGGCCGGCGCGCGAGGGCAGGATGTACACGTTGCGGCGGCTCAGTTGCACGTGGTCGGTCAGCGTCAGCCGCCCGTGCCACCACGCCCGCACGCGCTCGCGCAGCCGCGCGCCCCAGCGCAGCCAGGGGAAGGCGGCAAACAAGGCGGAGCGGAGGGAAGGGTTCATGGCAACGGCACGGCGTCGATCATGGCTTGCACCTGCTCTACCGCGCCGCGCCCCGCGTCGCCGACGGGGATCATGCGGTGCGCCACGCACTGCGGCAAGATGGCCTGCACGTCGTCGGGCGCCACGTAGTCGCGCCCGGCCACCAGCGCCTGGGCGCGGGCGGCGCGCGTGAGGGCGATGGCCGCGCGCGGCGAAAGGCCCTGCAAAAACCAGCGGCCCGAGCGCGTGGCGGCGGTGAGGTCTTGCACGTAGTCCAGAAGCGGCTCGGCCACGTGCACCCGGCTCACGGCAGCGTGCAGTTCGGCCAGGCCGGGGGCGTCGAGCAGGGCGGGCAACTGCTCCACCATTTCGCGCCGGCCATTGCCGGTGAGCAGGGCGCGCTCGCTGGCGCGCTCCGGGTAGCCCAGGGAGATGCGCATCAGAAAGCGGTCCAGTTGCGATTCCGGCAACTGGTAGGTGCCAAGCTGGTCGTGCGGATTTTGCGTGGCGATGACGAAAAAAGGCTGCGGCAGCGGGCGCGTCTGGCCTTCCACGCTGACTTGCTGCTCTTCCATCGCCTCCAGCAGCGCGCTTTGCGTCTTGGGGCTGGCGCGGTTGATCTCGTCGGCCAGCAGCAATTGGGCGAACACCGGGCCGGGGTGGAAGATGAAGGCTTCGCGCACGCGGTCGTACACCGACACGCCCAGCAAATCGCTGGGCATCAGGTCGGCGGTGAACTGCACCCGCGAAAAAGCCAGCCCCAGCGTGCGCGCCAGCGCGTGCGCCAGGGTGGTTTTGCCCACGCCGGGCACGTCCTCGATCAGCAGGTGGCCGCCGGCCAGCAGGCACACCACGCTGTCGCGCACCTGCGCGGGCTTGCCCGCGATGACCGTGTTAAGCTGGTCGAGTATGGATTGGATTTTTTGTGCAACGTTCATGGATGTGGATTCTGACCTTAGAGCCTGTTCATAGTCTTTTCGGGGCCGCGCAGGCGCCTTTTCGGGATGGGCTGCAAGGCGCAAACCGCAGCCATAGCCGTGCTATGGCGAGGATTTGCAACGCGGCAGACCGCCCGAAAAGGCACCTGCCCTTCGGGTTGGGTCGAAATCGGGCGATTTGGCGTGCCAGCCGTTTGCATGGGCAGTAGCCCATGGCGCGCCCGGCGCACCAACTCATCCCGATTGCGACCCAACGCGGCCCCGAAAAGACTGTGAACAGGCTCTTAGGCGATCCTGGAGACTTTTGTGAGCAAAACCGGATATTTCACCCACCCCGATTGTCGCAAGCATGACATGGGCCGGGGGCACCCCGAATGTCCCGAGCGGCTGGACGTCATCGAAGACCGCCTGCGCGCCAGCGGCGTGGGCGACGCGCTGGAGCGGCGCGAGGCCTCGCCCGCCATCATGGGCGAGCTGCTGCTGGGCCACGGACGGCGGCATGTGGCGGCGCTGCGCGGCCTGAGCGAGATTCTGCTCGAAGAGCTGACCGCCGGCGGCCCCGACCACTATTCGCTCGACCCCGATACCGTGATGGGCAAGGACACCTACCGCGCCGCGCTGCTGTCGGCCGGCGCGGTGATCGACGCGGTGGACGCGGTGATGACCGGCGAGATGGAAAACGCCTTCTGCGCCGTGCGCCCGCCCGGTCACCACGCTACCCGCAACCAGGCGATGGGCTTTTGCTTTTTCAGCAACGTGGCGATTGCCGCCAAATATGCCTGCGAGCGGCACGGCTTGAAGCGTGTGGCCATCGTCGATTTCGACGTGCACCACGGCAACGGCACCGAAGACATCGTGGCCGGCGACGAGCGCATCCTCATGGTGAGTTTTTTCCAGCACCCGTTCTATCCCGAAGGCGGCGCGCAAAAGCACGACGCCAACCTGCTCAACTGCCCCGTGCCCGCCTACACCAAGGGCATGGAAGTGCGCGAACTGGTGGACACGATGTGGATCCCCCGGCTGCAAGAGCACCAGCCCGAACTGATTCTGATCAGCGCCGGTTTCGACGCCCACCGCGACGACGACATGGGCCTGCTCGGCCTGGTGGAAAGCGACTACGCCTGGATCACCGAGCGCCTGCGCGACATCGCCCGCCGCTTTGCCAAAGGCCGCATCGTCAGCGCCCTGGAAGGCGGCTACAACCTGCAAGCCCTGGCGCGCAGCGTGGAAGCCCATGTGCGCGTGCTGGCCGATGTGTGATAACTCCCTCTCCAGCTTGCGGGAGAGGGCTGGGGAGAGGGCCAGCGGCGCTGCTCGAAGTCACAACGCCTGTGCCGCGCACCCCCTCTGCCTAACCCTCTCCTCCAGAGGGGAGAGTGAAAAATAAAGCAACCTTCCCATGAGCACTTTCCCCGAAATCCTGCACACCCGCGACGCGCGCGGCGTGCATCGCCTCACGCTCAACCGGCCCGCGGCCTTCAACACGCTCAGCGAATCCATGCTGGCCCATCTGCGCACGCTGCTGGCCGAAGTGGCCGCCGACGGGCAAGCGCGCGCCGTGGTGCTGGCCGCCGAGGGCAAGGCGTTTTGCGCCGGGCACGACCTCAAGCAGATGCGCGCCAATCCGCACCGCGCGTATTACGAGCACCTGTTCGAGCAATGCAACCGCGTCATGCTCGCCATCCGCGATCTGCCTGTGCCCGTCATCGCCCGCGTGCAGGGCTTGGCCACCGCCGCCGGCTGCCAGTTGGTCGCGCAGTGCGATCTGGCGGTGGCCGCCGAGGGTTGTCGGTTCGGTGTCAACGGCATCGACGCCGGCCTGTTTTGCTCCACCCCCAGCGTGCCGCTGGCGCGCAACGTGCCCGCCAAAACGGCGATGGAAATGCTGCTCACCGGCCACTTCATCAGCGCGCCCGAGGCGCTGGCGCGCGGCCTGCTTAACCGCGTGACCGCACCCGAGGCGCTGGACGACTGCGTGGAACAACTCGTAGCCGCCATCGCCGCCCGCCCGCGCCAGGCCATCGCCCTGGGCAAGCAACTCTTTTACGCCCAGCGCGAGCTGGGCGTGGCAGCCGCCTACCAGCTCGCCGCCCAGACCATGGCCGCCAACCTGATGCTCGATACGGCGCAAGAAGGCATGCAAGCCTTCATCGAAAAGCGCAAACCGGCGTGGGCGCAATGATGTTGGGCATTTTGCGTGAATGCTCCTTATTCAATAGCTGTATACCACTATATTGTATGTGTTAAAGCATATTTTATATATTTGAAACCATGTTTTACATTGGATAATAGCTATTTTTTAAGCAGCAACGAACGGAGTGCCGCAGGGTGATCGCATCTAAATTTCTTAGGAATCAACAAGTTGGCGATGGAGCACAGATGTAGGGGCGAAAAATTTTTCGCCCCTACGAAGGTGCCGGTGTCCTCTGCCGCGTCGAAAGCCATCGGGTTAATTTGAGTCGAATTTAGATGCGATCGCCCTGCGCAGCGCCGCGCGTTTGCGGCCCAGACAAGAAAGAAAACGCCATGCTCAACAGTCGCCCAATGGAAAGCGCGCCGCCGCAAACGCCACCTGCCGATCAGTACCAGGTTGCCGTCTTGCCCGCGGGCGCGGCGATTCATGCGGGGTTTTGGCGGCGCTTGACGGCGGGAACGCTGGATGCCTTGACAGTAGTGTCCGGTTAAAAGCTCCGTGCCAAGGCGGAGAGCCAGCATTGGCGCGGGATGCGGGCTGATTTTGTTTGGTGCCGATTTGAACTTTGCTGCCCACGATTTGCGTAGCCTCCTGGGGTTGACAACCCCCAGGAGCGCCCATGAACGTTGGCAAGACCGTGTTGGTCCAAATCATGGAGTTCGTGCCGTGGACGAGCTTCACGCGCATCGTGCCGCGCTACCGCGGCAACGCGGGGGTGCGTACCTTCTCGTGCGCCGAGCAGTTTCGCGCCATGGCTTTTGCGC
>JAIRVJ010000038.1 GCA_031253955.1 Burkholderiaceae bacterium
AGCTTGGGCAATTCGTCGTGGCGCTGCTTCAAGGTCACGTCGATATTGGCCCAGGCTTTGGCGATGTTGTTCCTGAGCTGGACCAGCCCGTTGTAGGCCATGATGACCCACAACACCGCCAGAACAATGACGGCGAGAACGATGGCGGCAAATGTGCTCATGGCGCGTTTTATGACGAAGGTTGCGGATTATGCGGCGTGTCGTGCGGGTTGGCCTTTAGCCGGAAAAGCACTGGATATTTTGTTCGTCATTCCGGTTTGGGCGGGAATGGCCGGAGGCTGGTTACCGGCATGTCCAGGAGCGCGCCAAGTAAAAATTTGTTGCTTTAAGTAAAAAAATGTGAAAAAATGCGTCCAAATGGCGCCCAAACAATCACATATGTTTACAATGGGTAATATATACTGTTTGGGCGACATAGTGCACTGGTTTTACCTCAGTCAGGCGCCATCGCGTCAAACACTTGATTTTTATTTCGTATCCCTTCCATGACGGCACCGCAATCCTTGCTTGTGATCGACGACGATGAACGTCTTGCCGATCTGATGCACGAGTATCTGTCTCGCGCGGGCTATTTCGTCGAGCGCGTCCTGGAAGGCGCGGCGGGCCTGGCCAAGTTGCGGGCGGAGCGGTTCGATCTGGTGATTCTCGACCTGATGCTGCCGGACATGGATGGGCTGGACGTGTGCCGTCAAATCCGCAACCTGCCCGAACCGATTGCCAGCCTGCCGGTGCTGATTCTGACCGCCAAGAATGACCCGATGGACCGTGTTATCGGCCTCGAATTGGGGGCCGACGATTACCTGGCCAAGCCTTTTGAACCGCGTGAGCTGCTGGCGCGGGTGCGCACGGTTTTGCGCCGTCAGCGCTCCCCCGGCGCAGCCGCCGCGCCGCTGCCCGCGCAGCCTTTGCCGCCGCCCGCGCCGGTGATGAATTTCGGAGCGATGGAAATTGACTGCGGCGCGCGTCTGGTCAGGATTTACGGCAAGCCGGTAGCGTTGACCGGGTATCAATTCGATTTGCTGGCGGCAATGGCCATGCGCGCCGGGCAGGTGCTCTCGCGCCAACAGCTTCTGGAAATGGTGCGCGGCGGCGAAGTGGGGAGTTTCGACCGCTCGATTGACGTGCATATGGGCCGCCTGCGTTCCATCATCGAACCCGACGTGAGAAACCCCAAGCGCATTCTGACCGTGCGCGGCTTGGGCTATATCTTCGTCAAGCACCAGACTTAGGCGTCTGGGGCCGCGCCGCGCCTTCCAGCGCGCCAGCCCAGATCACCAGGCCGTACAGATACACCAGGTGCCCGCTGTTGTGCATCAGCAGCACTTGCGTCAGGCCGAAACCCAGGTAGCTTGCGGGCAGCAGCAGCCCGGTCATGCGGATGGCGAAGGCCGCGCTGTTTTTGCCATCGCGGCGTTTCGGAAAAAAGATCAGCAGCGGCAGCGTGAACCAAGCCGCCAGCACCGTCACGCCGGTCAACCCGCGTCGCGCGTACATGTCCAGCCATTCGTTGTGCGCGTGGTCGAACGCCAGAATCGCCGGGCTGCCTTTTCCCGTAGCGACCAGGCGGGCTTTTTCGGCGTCGTAGCCGCTGCCCCAGCCGAGCAGCGGGCGCTCGCGGCCCATGATGAGCGCGACCCGCCAGTGCGCCAGCCGCTGACCGACCGAGGTGTCGGCCTCGCCATGCCGGTCATAGGCCGAGACATCGGAGATTGCCGAGTCAATCCGGCGTTCCACTTCGGCGCGTTGCAGCGCCGCCAGCAAACCGGCGGCCAGGGCCAGCGCAACCGTCAGCCCGGCCAGCAGCGACCAGCCCGCGCGCGCGCCTTTGCTGCGCCACAACCCGATGGCCCACGCCAGCCACGCCAGCGGCAGCGCCAACCAGCCGCCGCGCGATTGCGACAAAAGCGATCCGGCCAACCCCAGCGCCGCGCCCGCCGCAAGCAGCGCCAGACCGATCTTCGGGCAACGCCGCCAGCGCAGCACCAGCGCCGTCAGCGCCATCAGCCCCAGCAGCAGGCTGATGTCGCCGAACTGGATGGCGTTGGAATACCCCAGCGCCCGATCCATATCCAGGCCATAACGCTGCACCAGCGCGACCGCGCCGCCGCCGATGCCGCCCACGGCCACGCCCAGCCACAGCGCCCCTGGCCTAGGCGGGGCGGCCAGGGCGTAGGCCAGACAAGGCAGCGCCAGCAGGTATTTGGAGGGGATGTCGAAGTTGTTGAACCCGGCTTGCGGCCCGGTGTCGATCCACCACAACAGCCCCATCAGCGCGAACAACGCGGCCAGCGCCGCCCAGCGCCGGTCGCGCAGTTGCCCGCGCACTGCCGGCGCCCAGTAATCGACCGTGACCAGCGCGCACAACAGCAGCCACACCGGCCCCCACGAATAGCCGCTGGGTAGCCACAGCGCCAGGCCGGGCGTCATCACGGCGGCGATGCTTGCGCCGTACCGCCAAATCCAGTCGCGCAGCCGGTGCATCACGGTTCCCGTTCGACCAGTTCGGTCAGGTTATCGCGGTCGTAGCGCAGCGCCGCGTAGCGGAAAAAACATTCCTGCGCGCGGACGTAGCAATACAGAAAACCCGGCCCGCCATGCAGAAAGCCGCCTTGCCCCAAGTAGAGCCGCAAGAACACGGCGCCAGCCGACGCCAGTCCACGCCACACGCCGCCGCGCTGGCCGAGTTCAGCGCGCTTGGCCGCGCCCAGCAGCGCGTATTGGCTGAGTTTGTTCAGACTGGTGCGCACCGAATCGTAGGAATGGTGCCGCAGCAGCCCCTGCAAATGCGCCACGGGCGTGCCTGGCGCGAGCAGCGCCTGCTCATGCACCACGCTGTCGAACCCGCGCAAACAGTCGATAGAAAACAGGCGCGGCATACCGGGCGCGCTGGGCATGCCGGTGAGCGGCTGACCGAAAGCGACCATCTCCCAGCGCACCGTCCACGCGCCTGATTGCCCGCCGCGCACGATGGCCTCGATCCCGGCGCGCAGCGCGGGCGTGATCTCTTCATCCGCGTCCAGAAAAAAGATATAGCGCGCGCCTAGGCAATGTTGCAGCGAGCGGCTGCGCTGCACACCAAAACCTTGCCAATCGGGATAACTTTCGACTTGCGCGCCTAGCGCGCGGGCCAGCGCCACGGTGTCGTCGCTGCTGCCGCCGTCGATCACCACAGTGCGCTCGGCCAAGCGGCTGCTGCGCAGGCACGCGGGCAAACGCCGCGCCTCGTTACGCGCCAGCACCACGACGTACAAGCCATCTAGTGTTTCGGACGCGCCGTCAAACCCAGAGGACGCACTGCTGGAAGATGCTGCGGTTGACATCGTGTCCAGCTTGGCGGTTGGCACATTGGGGGGGCAATGTGCCAATTCAGCCCGTCTGCCCGGGCAAGGCGGTTTTGGGCCGATAGAGCGTGCCGCAATACGGGCAGCGCGCCTGGCCGCCGGACAGATCGAGAAACACCCGCGGATGGCCGCTCCACGCCGGTATGCCGGATTTGGGATGCGGACACCAGGCCTCGCCGCCGGGCGTCAGGTCCTGGGCGTCGAGTTCCACCGCCCGCGTGGTTTGGATTGCGCTGCTGGTCATGGCGTGTTCTCCTCAAACTGGGGTCAACCAATGCGCGTAGCGGGCGTTTTTGCCGCTGGTGATGTCGAAGAAGGCCTGCTGAATCTTCTCCGTGACCGGCCCGCGCGCGCCGCTGCCGACGGCAATCCGGTCGATTTCGCGGATCGGCGTGATCTCGGCGGCGGTGCCGCTGAAGAACATTTCGTCGGCAATGTAGCACTCGTCGCGCGTGATGCGCTTTTGCACCACCTCGATACCCAGATCCTTGGCGATGTGCAGCACCGTGTTGCGCGTGATGCCGTTGAGCGCGCCCGCCGACAGGTCGGGCGTGTAGATCGCGCCGTCCTTGACCAGAAACACGTTTTCACCGGACCCTTCGGCCACGAAGCCGGAGGGGTCCAGCAGAATCGCCTCGTCGTAGCCGTCGTCGGTGGCTTCCATGTTGGCCAGAATCGAGTTGGTGTAGTTGCTGACCGATTTGGCCTGCGTCATCGCCACGTTGACGTGGTGGTGGGTATAGCTGCTCACGCGCACCCGGATGCCGCGCGCCAAGCCTTCCGCGCCCAGGTACGCGCCCCATTCCCAGGCCGCGACCATCGCGTGCACCGTGTTGCCCTTGGGACTGACGCCGAGTTTTTC
>JAIRVJ010000061.1 GCA_031253955.1 Burkholderiaceae bacterium
GTTGGCGCTCACGCCCATGATTTGGGCCATTTCGCGCTGCAACAAGCCGGGCTGCTCTTTGATGAGCTGGGCCAGCTTGGCACGGTCGATCGTGTGACCGGTTTTGGGGCCGGGTTTGCGTCTTTGGTGATCGGGAGGCTGCCCCAGCCACATGTACAGCGTCGAGGGCGCTAGCGAAAACAGCCTGGCCGCCTCAACCTTGCTGCCTGCGGTAGCCACAAAAGCCAGTACCCTTTGCTTGAGGTCTTCGCTGTAGGCCATGACGTTCTCCTGAATGGACACAATCTTTAGTGTATCTCTGATTTATTACGGAGTCGACTATAGATGCTCTGGTGAGAAACATGACTGGCACGATCAGCAAACATGCGCTTGAGTGTGCGGCAAATCTGCTGGGGCGACCAACGCCAGTTAAGCAGATCACACACCAGATGCCAAAGCGCGCCATCGGGGTGAAGCTTGGGCAGCGGGCGGGCCTAGACGCGCCGCTGCGCGCACAGGCTTTGGGCAGGGCCGTTGGCGTAGCTGCCCAGGGTGCTGTTGCGCAGCAGCTCGCGGCTGATGGTGCTGGGGCTGTGCCCTTGCAGTTTGGCTATCGCCCGAATGCTCCAGCCTTGCTGGCTCAGCTACGTCAGCGTCATTCTCTCTTCAGGTTGCAACTGCGTGTATCTCTGTTCCATCTGCGTACATTACCCGGTGGGGGGTGTTGCATTTCGGAGTTGAGACCGCCCTCCTTTTTGATGGTGGTCAGGGGCTGCATTCGTGTTTCTGACACTGTGCGGCCCCGCCTTTTTGCCCTCGATGAGCTGCGCGGGAACTTCGCGGTTTTTTTTCATGCTGCGCGCCGCAGTTTCATCACGTTGCCGGCGCGTGTCCGGTCCAGGTGGTCAGCCCAAGCCTGCATCATCTTGGCACGTTGCGGCAGATAGGTGGCGCGGTTGTAGCTGGCGCTGATCTGATCGCGCTCTTGATGCGCCAATTGAAGTTCGATGTGGGCGTGTTCGTGCCCTTGCTCATGCAGGATCGTTGACGCGACACCACGGAAGCCGTGGCCGGTCATGCGGCCCTTGTAGCCCATGCGCTCCAGCGCCATCAGAATGGTGTTGTTGCTCATGGGCTTTTCGTGATCGCGCTCGCCGGGAAATAGCAGGGCGCCGTGGCCGCTCAGCGTGTGCAAGGTACGCAGCAACTCGATAGCCTGAGTACTGAGGGGCACGATGTGCGGTGCCCTCATCTTCATCCGCTCGGCGGGAATGTCCCAGCGGCCCGCCTTGAGGTCGAATTCAGTCCAGCGAGCGCCGATCAATTCGGACGTGCGAACGAAGGTCAGGGCCATCAGCTTGATGGCGGCGCGGGTGGTGGGGCTGCCTTGGTACATGTCGATTTTGCGCAGCAGCTCAGGCAGTTCACGGGCATCAATGCGGGCGTAGTTGGTTTTCTTGCGTGACGGCAGGATGTCAACTGGCCGGATGTCAGCAACCGGGTTGCGCTTTGCCAAGTCGTGCGCGATCGCAAAGCGGAACACCTGACGGGTGCCGCAGAAGGCTTGGCTTTCTGGATTTCGGTGTTCGTGAGGGGCATAAAGAGGCTCCGACTGAGGTGATACCCCCAACGGGATACCACCATATCCCGAAATCCACCCCCAAAAACTACCGGCTGTCAACGAACGACGGCGAACACCGAAAAACAAAAAAGCCCCGTAGAGGCTTGATCTACGAGGCTTTAAGAGGATTGTCCTGAACAATGGCGAACAGTCAAAACATGATTTTTGGCGGAGAGGGCGGGATTCGAACCCGCGGTGGGGTATTGGCCCACACACGCTTTCCAGGCGTGCGACTTAAACCGCTCATCCACCTCTCCGCGCGAGGGCGCGATTGTAGCAGCGGGGGATGCGGAATGGATTCCAGCTTGCGCGGGAATGACGAATCCGAGGTGTGCTGTAAATCATGTCAAATTAGCCACAAGTTCTTATGTAACTTATGGTTACAGCTATGGAATTCGTAGCTTGACAAGCATGGCCGAGGCGCGTTCAGGGGCGGGGAGCCGGGCCGGGAACGGGGTTCTGCTGGCTCTGGATCATCTTCATGGCTGAGGCGATGAGGGTGGAGACTTCGGTCATGTTGCTGGGCACGACCAGGGTGGTTTTGGCTTCGGCGGCGAGTTTGCTGTAGGCGTCCACGGCTCTTTCGGCGACTTTCAGTTGCACGGCCTGTATGCCGCCGGGCTGGCCGATGGCCGCGCCGACGCGGGCCAAGGCCAAGGCGGTGGCGTTGGCCACTTCGGTGATGGCGGCCGCCTGGCCCTGCGCGGTGTTGATGGCGGCCTGCTTTTCGCCTTCGGATTTGGCGATGGCGGCCTGCTTCATGCCTTCGGCCAGGTTGATCTGCTCTTGCCGCTTGCCTTCGGAGGTGGCGATGACGGCGCGCTTTTCGCGTTCGGCGGTGATTTGCGCCTGCATGGCGCGCAGGATGTCGGCGGGGGGCGTGAGGTCCTTGATTTCGTAGCGCAGCACTTTCACGCCCCAGTTCAGGGCCGCTTCGTCGATGGCTTGCACCACCTGGGCGTTGATGGTGTCGCGCTCTTCGAAGGTTTTATCCAGTTCCAGCTTGCCGATCACGCTGCGCAGCGAGGTCTGGGCAAGCTGGGTAATGGCCATGACGTAGTTGCTCGAGCCGTAGCTGGCGCGCATGGGGTCGGTGACCTGAAAATACAGGATGCCGTCCACCTGCAACTGGGTGTTGTCGCGCGTGATGCAGACCTGGCTGGGCACGTCCAGCGGGACTTCTTTCAGGCTGTGCTTGTAGGCCACGCGGTCGATGGGCGGAAATACGAATTTCAGGCCGGGCGCCAGCGTGGTGTGGTACTTGCCCCAGCGTTCTACCACCCAGGCGTGCTGTTGCGGCACGACCTTGACCGAGTAGTAGATGTACAAAGCGGCGGCAATGAAAACAATGAGGATGGCTGTAAATACGGGTGACACGGTGCAATACTCCTTGCGGCGTTGAAATGGGGAATCAAATTGGCTCGACCAGCAGGCGGTTGCCCGACAGTTCGACCACGCGGTGCGCACCAGTGCGCGTGGGCGCGTCGCCGCGCGGCAAAACGGTCCACTGCGCGCCGCGGTAGCGCACCTGGGCGGTGCCGTCGGCGTTCCAGGCGTCGATTTGCACGGTTTCGCCGATGTCCAGGTTCACGCTGCGGTCGGCGCGTGCGGGCAGGTCGCCCGGTTTGGGGCGTTTGACCAGGTAGGCTGCTAACACCACTGCGCTACCCACGAAGGCACCAGTCAGCAACTGGCCGGAAGCGCCCAAGCCAAGATGGGCGGCCAGCGCGCCGGCCACGGCGCCAAGGGCGAGCATCAGCAGGTAGAAGGTGCCGGTCATCAGTTCGACGGCCACCAGCAGGCCGGCGGCAATCCACCAGAGCGTCGAGTCGGCGATATCCATGATGTTGCGTGCGGGTCGGGAGGTTGGTGCGCTATTGTCGGGCAAACGCGCGGCGGGCAGCTTTCTTGCCGATTCCGTACACTTGCGCGCTGCGTCGCCCTTGTGCCGAAGGACTGTTTCCATGAAATTTCGTTTTCCCATCGTCATCATCGACGAGGACTACCGCTCCGACAACACTTCGGGCTTGGGCATCCGGGCGCTAGCCCAGGCGATTGAGGCGCAGGGCTTCGAGGTGCTGGGCGCCACCAGCTACGGCGATCTGGTGCAGTTCGCGCAGCAGCAAAGCCGCGCCAGCGCGTTCATTTTGTCGATCGATGACGAGGAGTTCACGCCCGGCCCCGATCTGGATCCGGCGGTGGTGAACCTGCGCAATTTCATTCAGGAAGTGCGGCGCAAGAACCTGGACGTGCCGATCTACATCCACGGCGAAACCAAGACCAGCCAGCACCTGCCCAACGACATCTTGCGCGAGCTGCACGGCTTTATCCACATGTTCGAGGACACGCCGGAGTTCGTGGCCAAGCACATCATCCGCGAGGCCAAGACGTATCTGGAAGGCATTCAACCGCCGTTTTTCAAGGCACTGCTCGATTACGCGGAAGACAGTTCCTACTCCTGGCACTGCCCTGGGCACTCCGGCGGCGTGGCGTTTTTGAAGTCGCCCATCGGCCAGATGTACCACCAGTTCTATGGCGAGAACATGCTGCGCGCCGACGTGTGCAACGCGGTGGAAGAGCTGGGCCAGTTGCTCGACCACGACGGCTTCATCGGCGAGAGCGAGCGCAACGCGGCGCGCATTTTCAATGCCGACCATTGCTTTTTCGTGACCAATGGCACCTCTACCAGCAACAAGATGGTGTGGCACCACACGGTGGCGCCGGGCGACGTGGTGGTGGTGGACCGCAACTGCCACAAGAGCAACCTGCACGCCATCATCATGACCGGGGCGATTCCGGTGTTTTTGAAGCCCACGCGCAACCACTACGGCATCATCGGGCCGATACCCAAGGGGGAGTTCGAGCCGGCGGCCATCCGCGCCAAAATCCGCGCCAATCCGCTGCTCAAACACGTCGATGCCGACAAGGTGCGCCCGCGCATCATGTCGCTGACGCAATCGACTTACGACGGCGTGCTCTACAACACCGAGACCATCAAGCAGATGCTCGACGGCTACGTGGACAACCTGCACTTTGACGAAGCGTGGCTGCCGCACGCGGCCTTTCACCCGTTTTACGGCCCCTACCACGCCATGGGCAAAAAGCGCGCGCGGCCCAAACAATCGGTGGTGTATTCCACGCAGTCCATCCACAAGCTGCTGGCGGGCATCAGCCAGGCCAGCCATGTGCTGGTGCAGGATTCGCAAACCGTCAAGCTGGACCGGTACCTCTTCAACGAGGCGTACCTGATGCACACCTCCACCAGTCCGCAATACAGCATCATCGCCAGTTGCGACGTGGCCGCCGCCATGATGGAGCCCCCCGCCGGCACCGCGATGGTGGAAGAAAGCATTGCCGAGGCGCTGGACTTTCGCCGCGCCATGCGCAAGGTGGAGCAGGACTTTGGCGACAACGACTGGTGGTTCAAGGTCTGGGGGCCGGACGAGCTGGCCGAGGCCGGCATTGGCCGGGCCGACGACTGGGTCATTAAAAACGGCAGCGTCAAATCCAAGAGCTGGCACGGCTTCGGCAAGCTGGCGCCGGGCTTCAACATGCTGGACCCGATCAAGTCCACCATCGTCACGCCGGGGCTGAACCTGGATGGCAAGTTCGACAAAACCGGCATCCCCGCCAGCATCGTCACCAAATACCTGGCCGAGCACGGCGTGGTGGTGGAAAAGACGGGGCTGTACAGCTTCTTCATCATGTTCACCATCGGCATCACCAAGGGCCGCTGGAACACGCTGCTGACCGAGTTGCAGCAATTCAAGGACGACTACGACCGCAACCTGCCCATGTGGCGCATCATGCCGGAGTTCTGCCAGCAGCACCGCAGCTACGAGCGCATGGGCCTGCGCGATCTGTGCCAGCACGTGCACGAGCTTTATGCCCGGCACGACATCGCGCGCCTGACCACCGAAATCTACTTGTCGGAACTTACCCCCGCCATGAACCCCGCCGCCGCCTACGCCTGCATCGCCCGGCGGCAGGTGGAGCGGGTGGAAATCGACCAGCTTGAAGGCCGCATCACCACCAGCCTCATCACGCCGTACCCGCCGGGCATACCGCTGCTGATTCCGGGCGAAGTCTTCAACCGCAAGATCGTGGACTACCTGAAATTTGCCCGCGAATTCTCGCGCCTGCTGCCGGGCTTCGAGACCGACATCCACGGCCTGGTCGAAGTGCGCGAGGAAGAAAGCGGCCAGTTGCGCTACTACGCCGACTGCGTGGCCGCCGCCGCCCGGCCAGTTGCCTGAGCTATGATTGCCCCGACCGAGAGAAAGGAGAGAAGATGTTCCCTGAATACCGCGACCTGATTACCCGCCTGAAGGCCGAAGGAGCCAACCATCGCTTTCTGCACCTGTTCGACAAGCACAACGAACTGGACCAGAAGATCGTCTCGCTGGAAAACCACGATGCCGGCGGCATGCACAGCGAGATCGAGACCTTGAAGAAAGAAAAACTGCACGTCAAAGACCAGATCTACGCCCTGCTGCGGCACGAAGCCCAAGCCGCTGCTGCCGGATAGCGCCACCGCCGCCTGCCAGGCGCAAGCCTGGCAGCCCATGCCCAACCCGCCAGCGTGCGGGTTTTTTCAGGCGAAAACACCGGGAAGAAGCAGTGGCCCTGACGCTAACTACAAAATTGATAGCTTTATGCCAACGATAATGCTGCATTTATAAATGTTTTATATCATTAATACATATTTTATTTTGGTATGTAGCTATCAAAATAGTAGTTCGTGATGAGGCCCGGCGTCATCACGGTTTCGGGCTTCATCGGTTTTCTGCCAATTTTCGGAATGATGAAAACAACACTCCCTTCCTTGCGCCACTGGCTGATTGCCACGCGCCCGTGGTCTTTTCCGGCATCCAGTATGCCGGCGCTGGTGACGTTCGTTTATGTCTTTTTTCTGACCCGGCAGGATGCTGCGCTGGAAGTGAACTGGCTGGCTGGCGCGCTGGCCGTGCTCGGCGCGCTGGTTTTCCAGATCAGCGGAAATTTGATCAGCGATTATTTCGATTACACGCACGGAGTGGATCGCGAAGACACCTTCGGCTCCAGCCGCCTGCTGGTGAACGGGATTTTCAGGCCGCGCGCCATTCTCTGGTACGGCATCGGCTTCATGACCTTCGGCGTGTTGATCGGTCTTTATCTGGTCGTGCAAACCGGGTGGCCCTTGCTGATGATCGGGCTTTTGGGCTTCTTCGGTGCCGCGTTTTATTACACGTTCAAAATCCATGCGCTGGGCGACGCGCTGATTTTCGTGATTTACGGCCCGCTGATTTCCCTTGGCGTTTTTTATGTAATGACCGGCCTGCTGGATTGGCGCATCGTGGTCGTGTCGCTGCCCATCGCGTTCATCACGGTGAATATCCTGCATGCCAACAACACCCGCGACATCGCGCACGACCGGCGCGCCAATATCAAAACCCTTGCCATGCTGCTGGGCGTGCGCGCCGCCATTTTCGAATACAAGCTGCTGATTGTTCTTACCTATCTGTTGATGGCGGCACTCACCGTTTCGGGTATTTTGCATTGGGCGACGCTGTGCGTTTTTCTCACGCTGCCGCTGGCCATTGGCAACTGCCGGGTTATGGAAGGGGCGTGCGAAGGGCAGCCAGAGAATATCCGCGATCTCGATGTGAGAACAGCGAAGCTGCAACTCACATTCAGCGCGTTGCTGTCGGGGCTTATTTTTCTGTCCGCCTGGCTGTGAGCCGCGCTGCGCCCCCCGTGGCTTTTCCCGTTGCCATTGCGGCGGCGCTGTGGTTTGTCATGTTCTCGCCGTGGACGGCACCGCGCCTGAATTTCTGGTGGGCCATGCTGTTTTCCGCATCCACCCTGCTTGCCATGAGCGTCGTTTGGGGCCGCGACTGGCGGCCGCAGTTGCGCCTGAGTTTTAGGGCGGTGGCTATCGGGTTAGTTTCCGCCATCGTGCTGTGGGGCGTATTCTATTTGGGGCATAGGCTATCCACCGCGCTGTTTTCTTTCGCCAGCCCCCAGGTCGGCGCAATTTACGGATTGCGCGACGGCAACAGCCACATCTGGATCGCGCTGTTGCTGCTGTTCATCGTCGGCCCGGCGGAAACCATTTTCTGGCAGGGTTTCGTCCAGCGCAATTTAATGGCCCGCCTGGGCGACTTGGCCGGTTTCGCTATCACCACGCTGATTTACAGCCTGGTGCATGTATGGTCATTCAACCTCATGCTCCTGCTGGCCGCCGCCGTCTGCGGCGCTTTCTGGGGCGCGCTGTGCATGCTCCTGAAACACCGCAACCTGTGGCCGCTGCTGGTTTCACATGCCGTCTGGGATGTGATGGTGTTTATTTTGCTTCCGGTTGTGTGACTCTATTTTTATTTTAAGGCGATGAAAATAATCGTCGTCATTCCCGCGAAGACACATAGGCGCTAACTTAAGGACAAATCGCCGGCGTTTTACCCCTTCCTTCGCTTGCGGGGAAACTTCGCTCAACGCAAAACATAAACCGCTCAACGCTCCATGCTTTCACTTCAAGATGTAACCCTGCGCCGGGGAGCCAAGGTGCTGCTCGATGGCGTGAGCCTGAGCATTCATCCGGGCGAAAAGCTCGCGTTGGTGGGGCGCAACGGGGCGGGCAAGTCTTCGCTGCTGGCGCTGTTTTGCGGCGCGCTGCATGAAGACGGCGGCCAGTTCGCCCGGCCTGCGGGCTGGCGCATTGCTCAGGTGGCGCAGGAGATGCCGGAAACCGCGCACAGCGCCACCGCGTTCGTGCTGGCGGGCGACGCGCGCCTGGCGGCTTTGCGCGAGCAACTGCGCCTGGCCGAGCAGGCGGGCGACGGGCTGGGCATCGCGCACGCTCACGGCGATTTGGCCGACGCTGGCGCGCACGATGCCACGGCGCGCGCGCAGGCGCTGATTCTGGGACTGGGTTTCACGGCCAATCAACTGGAGCGCCCGGTGAACAGCTTTTCCGGCGGCTGGCGTATGCGCCTGCAACTGGCGCGCGCGCTGATGGCGCCCAGCGATCTGCTGCTGCTGGACGAGCCGACCAACCACCTTGATCTGGATGCGCTGGTGTGGCTGGAAAGCTGGCTGGCGCGCTATGCGGGCACGCTGATCGTCATCAGCCACGACCGCGAGTTTCTGGATGCGGTGACGAGCGCCACGCTGCATCTGGAAAACGGGCGGCTGGCGCGCTACGGCGGCAACTACAGCGTGTTCGAGGAGCTGCGCGCGCGGCAGATCGAGCAGGCGCAGGCGGCCTGGGCCAAACAGCAAGAAAAAATTGCCCACCTGCAAAAATTCATCGACCGCTTCAAGGCCAAGGCGACCAAGGCGCGGCAGGCGCAAAGCCGCGTGAAGGCGCTGGAGCGCATGGAAAAAATCGCGCCGGTGCTGCTGGACGCGGAGTTCCAGTTCGAGTTCCGCCCGCCCGCCGGCCTGCCCAACCCGATGCTCACCGTGACCGGCGGCGTGTTCGGCTACCGCGCGGGTGAACCGCCGGATGCTGCTGATTCGATAGCTGACAGCCAAGAACCAGATTGGGCTGTAAGCCGTTTTGATCTAAAAAAGCATGACGTGGAGCAGGGCGCGCAAGTGATCTTGCGCGGCGTGAACCGCGGCGTGCTGGCGGGGCAGCGCATCGGCATTCTGGGCGCCAACGGGCAGGGCAAATCCACGTTCGTCAAGACCATCGCGCATGAATTGCCGTTGCTGGCGGGCCGCGTGACCGAGGGCAAGGGCCTTGCCATCGGCTACTTCGCGCAGCAGGAACTGGACGTGCTGCACGCCGAGAGCACGCCGCTGGAACACATGGTGCGCTTGGCGCGCCGCACCGGGCAGGAAAACACCGAGGCGGCGCGCGAGCAGCAGTTGCGCAATTTTCTGGGCAGCTTCAACTTCCCTGGCGAGATGATTGCGCAGCCGGTGGGCCAATTCAGCGGCGGCGAAAAAGCGCGGCTGGTGCTGGCCATGCTGGTGTGGCAGCGCCCCAATCTGCTGCTGCTCGATGAGCCGACCAACCACCTGGACCTGGTCACGCGCGAGGCGCTGGCCGTGGCGCTCAACGAATTCGAGGGCGCGCTCATGCTGGTCAGCCACGACCGCGCCTTGCTGCGCGCCGTGTGCGATGAATTCTGGCTGGTGGCGCGCGGCCAGGTCACCCCCTTCGAGGGCGATCTGGAAGACTATCAACGCTACCTGCTGGACGAAGCCCGCGCCCGCCGCGAAGCGGCAAAAACTTTTGATGCCGCGCCAACCTTCGCAAAAGCCGGCAGCGCAAAAAACCCACCCGGCGAAGATGCCGCCAACCCCGCCGAGCAACGCCGCCTGCAAGCCAAGCGCCGCGCCGAACTGGCCGAACGCACCCGCCCCCTCAAGCGCGCACTGGCCCAGACCGAAGAGCGCATGCAGGCCGCCAGCGGGCAAAAGGCCGCGCTCGAAGCCAAGCTGCAAAGCCCCCAATCCCCCACTGAGTTAGCCGAGGCGGGTCGCCAACTCAAGCGCCTCGCGCAAGACCTGCTGGCGCTGGAAGACGAGTGGCTTGCGCTCTCGCAGCAACTGGAAGCGGCCGAGCAGACCGCTGCCGGGTAGCCTTCGGCGACAATATCAAGTTTTCCGCAACGAAAGGAACCTCCCAACATGGGCCACAAGATCGTGACCGAAGCCATGCGCAAAGCCGCCAAGCCGCTGCCGGGCGCCCCCGTAAAACCCCAAAGCGCCGGCCAACGCCGCAGCCTGGAGCGCGGCTCGCACACGCGCAGCAAGAAAAACCCCGGCAAGCGCCCGCATTCGGGGTGAAAGCGCGGGGAGTCCAGGTATTTTTGGGAATCGCTGTAACGCTATCAAATTAGATAGCTGCTTGCCAAAGTATTATATGTGTTTTTTGTATTTTTATACAAAAAAACCATGCCACGCTTGGGCAGGCAGCTATTAAATTTGGACAAGGGAAACCGTCCATGGCAGGAGCGAAGGATTTTTTCGCTCTTGCGCTCAAACAGCAGCAGCGCTTTGATTGAGACGTCGCAGGGCGAAAATTTTTCGCCTCCGCAAAGAAGCCTATGCGGCTTTCCCGGCTTTGTTTTGTTTACTCGCGGCCCGCCGCCCTGAACGCCAACACCGCATTGCTGCCGCCGAAGGCAAACGAGTTGGACAGGGCGGCGCGCACGGCGGTGCAGGCCCTTGGGTGCACAACGCGGCTGGGAAAATAGCGTGAACAGACCCTAATACCGCTGCCGACTCGTCCGAATGTGCTAAAATCATTTGGATTCACGGCCAGACGGGCGGGTTTTTACCGCCCATTTTTTTTGGCCGTTTGACGATGGGGTTGTCGGGGTGGCGAGGTGAGTCTGCAACTGACCGTGGAAAACGCCGTGCGCGGCTTTGGGCTGGAACTGGTGGAGCTGGAACGCTGCGCCGGCGGCTTGCTGCGCGTGGTGATCGACCGGCCCTGGCAGTCGCCCGCGCCGCTGCCCGCGCCCATCACGGTGGACGATTGCGAACAGGTCACGCGCCAGTTGCAGTACGCGCTGGAAGCCGGGCAGGTGGAGTACCGCCGGCTGGAGGTATCTTCGCCGGGCATCGACCGGCTGCTGCGCGACGCGCGGGATTTCGAGCGTTTTCTGGGCGAAGTGGTGGAGATCGCGCTGGCCGAGCCGATTGGCGGCCAGGCCGCCGCCGGGCAGGTGGCGGCTAACCGCAAGCATTTTCGCGGCCAGTTGCAGCGCGGCCAGGCGGCGCCCTGGCGCATCGTCTGGAGCGATCCGGCGGCGGCGGGCAAGCCCGGCCAGCGCGTGAGCAAGCGCCGCGCACAGCCCGAAACGCACGCGCTGGAATTCGATCTGGGCGAGCTGAAACAGGCGCGGCTGGCGCCGGTGGTGGATTTCAAGGGCAAGGGCCGGCATGAACAGAGCCGCCAGGCGACTGACACGGGATTGATTGGGAGTTGATGACGACATGAACCGCGAACTGCTGATGCTGGTGGACGCCATCTCGCGCGAGAAGAACGTCGAGCGCGAGCTGGTGATCGGCGCCGTCGAGTCGGCGCTGGCGCAGGCGACCAAGAAACTCTATCCGGGCGACGTGGATATCCGCGTGGCCATCGACCGCGAAAGCGGCGATTACGAGACGTTCCGCCGCTGGCATGTGGTGCCCGACGAGGCGGGGCTGCAACTGCCCGATCAGGAAATTTTGCTGTTCGAGGCGCGCGAGCAGATTGCCGATATCGAGGTGGACGAGTACATTGAGGAGCCGGTGGAATCCGTGCCTATCGGCCGTATCGGCGCCATGACGGCCAAGCAGGTGATTCTGCAAAAAATCCGCGACGCTGAGCGCGAGATGCTGCTCAACGACTTCATGAGCCGGGGCGACAAGATTTTTAGCGGCACCGTCAAGCGCATGGACAAGGGCGACATTCTGGTGGAGTCCGGGCGCGTGGAAGGGCGCCTCAAGCGCAGCGAAATGATTCCCAAGGAAAACCTGCGCAACGGCGACCGCGTGCGGGCGATGATTATGGAAGTGGATCTGACGCTGCGCGGCGCGCCGATTCTGCTGTCGCGCGCCGCGCCGGAATTCATGATCGAACTGTTCCGGCAAGAGGTGCCGGAGATCGAGCAGGGGCTGCTGGAAATCAAGAGCTGCGCCCGCGATCCGGGCAGCCGCGCCAAGATCGCCGTGCTCAGTCACGACAAGCGCATCGACCCCATCGGCACTTGCGTGGGAGTGCGCGGCAGCCGCGTGACCGGCGTGACCAACGAGCTGGCTGGCGAGCGCGTGGACATCGTGCTGTGGTCCGAAGACCCGGCGCAGTTCGTCATCGGTGCGCTGGCGCCGGCCAACGTGTCGTCCATCGTGGTTGATGAGGAACGGCACGCCATGGACGTGGTGGTGGACGAGGAAAACCTGGCGATCGCCATCGGCCGCGGCGGGCAGAACGTGCGCCTGGCCTCGGAGCTTACGGGCTGGAAGATCAACATCATGGACGCTAACGAGTCGGCGCACAAACAGGCCGAGGAGGCAGGCGCCACGCGCCGGCTGTTCATGGAAAAGCTCGACGTGGACGAAGAGATCGCCGGCATCCTGATCGAGGAAGGCTTCACCAACCTGGAGGAGGTGGCTTACGTGCCGCTGCAAGAGATGCTCGAAATCGCCAATCTGGACGAAGAAACCGTGAACGAATTGCGCGCCCGCGCCAAGGATGCGCTGCTGACCATGGAAATCGCACGCGAAGAAAAAGTTGAAGCCGCCTCGCAAGACCTGGTCAGCCTTGAGGGTCTGACCTCCGATCTGATCGCCAAGCTGGCCGATGCCGGCATCCAGACCCGCGACGATCTGGCCGATCTGGCGGCCGACGAACTGGCCGAGATCACCGGCCAGACGCCGCAGGAAGCCGGCGCGCTCATTCTCAAGGCTCGCGAGCACTGGTTCGCGGGTCAAGAGTAAAGATCATGGAGGCGCGCACCCAAAATGACAAGTACCACCGTTGCCGAGTTCGCCAATGAACTCAAGAAACCGACCGAACTGCTGCTCGAGCAGTTGAAGGCCGCCGGCGTCGCCAAAGCCGCCGTCGGCGACGTGCTGACCGATGCCGACAAACAGCGGCTGCTCAGTCACCTGAAGTCCAGCCACGGCACACAGCCGGCGGAGCGCCAGAAGATCACGCTCACGCGCAAATCGACCAGCGAGATCAAGCAGGCCGACGCCACCGGCAAGGCCCGCACCATCCAGATCGAGGTGCGCAAAAAGCGCACCTTCGTCAAGCGCGAGGGCGATGCGTCGGCGGCCGCACCGGAGCCGGTCAAACCGGCGCGCGCGCCCGCCGCGCCCGTGATTAACGAGGCCGAGCGCGCCCGGCGCGAGCAGGAAGCGCAGCGCCAGGCGGAATTGGTCAGGCGCCAGGAGCAGGAAGCCGCCGAAAAGCGCCGCCAGCGCCAGGCCCAGGAGGAGGCGAAGGCGCTCGCTGCGGAAGCGGCCAAAGAGGTCAAAGAGGTCAAAGAGGTCAAGGAAACCCAGGAGGCCAAGCCAGCCGAAACTCCCGCGCCGTCCGGCAGCCCAGAGCCGGCGCCCAAGACCGCTGCCCGGCCCAAGGCGGGTGAAGCTGCCCGCAAAACGGGCGCTCCAGCCGCGCCCGCCACGCCTGCCCGGGTGCAGCCGCCGCAAGAGGCGGGCGAGCGCGCCGACGAGGCCAGCCGCCACAAGGCGCAGGCCGAAGCCGAGGCCATCCGCAACATGCTCAGCCAGCCGCGCAAGGTGCTGGTGGCCAAGAAGAAACCCCCGGCGGCCAAGGAGACCGCCAAGGACGCCGTCAAGACAACCGCCGCGCGCAAACCCGCTGCCAGCGGCGGCGCGCGCGCGCCGGGAGCCGGCGCCACGCAGCAAAAGGAAATCAAGTCGGCCAAGCTCTCGTCCAGCTGGTCGGGCGATCCGGTCAAGAAAAAGGGGCCGCCCACGCACAGCAACAGCGCCGGTGGTGTGGCGGGCCGCACCAGTTCGCGCGGCGCCGGCGGCCAGCGCGGGCGCCGCGGCGCCCGCGACCGCGAGGAAACGCCCAGCATGGCCGCTGCCGCCCCGGCGGAGCAGCGCATGATCGAAGTGCACGTGCCCGAAACCATCACCGTGGCCGAGCTGGCGCACAAGATGTCGATCAAGGCCAGCGAAGTCATCAAGGCGCTGATGAAGATGGGCCAGATGGTTACCATCAACCAGCCGCTGGATCAGGACACGGCGATGATCGTGGTCGAGGAACTGGGCCATACCGCCGTGGTCGCCGCGCTGGACGACCCGGAAGCCTTTACCGCTCGGGAGGTGCAGGCGCAAGATGCGCAGGCGCTGCCGCGCGCGCCGGTGGTCACGGTGATGGGCCACGTCGATCACGGCAAAACGTCGCTGCTCGACCACATCCGCCGCACCAAGGTAGCGGCGGGCGAAGCCGGCGGCATCACCCAGCACATCGGCGCCTACCACGTGCAAACGCCGCGCGGCGTGGTGTCTTTTCTGGACACGCCGGGCCACGAGGCGTTCACCGCCATGCGCGCGCGCGGCGCGCAGGCCACCGACATCGTGATTCTGGTGGTGGCCGCCGACGACGGCGTGATGCCGCAGACCAAGGAAGCCATCAAGCACGCCAAGGCCGCGCAGGTGCCCATCGTGGTGGCCATCAACAAGATGGACAAGCCCGAAGCCAACCCGGAGCGGGTGCGCAGCGAACTGGTGGTCGAGCAGGTAGTGCCGGAAGAATTCGGCGGCGAGGCGCCGTTCGTGCAGGTATCGGCCAAAACCGGGCAGGGCATCGACGCACTGCTGGAACAGGTGCTGCTGCAAGCCGAAATGCTGGAACTCAAGGCGCCGGTGGATGCCGCGGCCAAGGGTCTGGTGATCGAAGCGCGGCTGGATAAGGGGCGCGGCCCCGTGGCCACGGTGCTGGTGCAATCGGGCACGCTCAAAACCGGCGACGTGGTGCTGGCCGGGCAAACTTCGGGCCGCGTGCGCGCCATGCTCGACGAAAACGGCAAGCCGGTGGCGGCGGCGGGGCCGTCCATTCCAGTGGAAATTCAGGGCCTAAGCGAAGTGCCGCAGGCCGGCGACGAGTTCATGGTGCTGGCCGACGAGCGCCGTGCGCGCGAGATTGCCACCTACCGCGCCGGCAAATTCCGCCACACCAAGCTGGCCAAGCAGCAGGCGGCCAAGCTGGAAAACGTGTTTTCCGACATCGGCGCGGGCGAGGTCAAAACCCTCTCCATCATCCTCAAGGCCGACGTGCAAGGCTCGCAGGAGGCGCTGGCTGCCTCGCTGGTCAAGCTCTCCACCGGCGAGGTCAAGGTGCAGATGGTTTATGCCGGCGTGGGCGGCATTAGCGAAAGCGACGTGAACCTGGCGATTGCCTCCAAGGCGATCCTCATCGGCTTCAACACCCGCGCCGATGCGTCCGCGCGCAAGCTGGCCGAGGCCAATGGCGTGGAAATCCGCTACTATGAAATCATCTACGACGCCGTCGATGATCTGAAAGCCGCCATGTCCGGTATGCTGGCTCCGGAGCAGAAGGAAGAAGTGCTCGGCATGGCTGAAATCCGCACCGTGTTCGTCGCCTCCAAGATCGGCACCGTGGCCGGCTGCATGGTCACGCACGGTCTGGTGCGGCGCGACGCGCGTTTGCGCCTGCTGCGCGACCACGTGGTGATCTACACCGGCGAACTGGAATCGCTCAAGCGCATGAAGGACGACGCCCGCGAGGTCAAGGAAGGCTTCGAGTGCGGCATCAAGATCAAGGGCTACAACGACATCAAGGAAGGCGACCAGTTGGAGTTCTTCGAGATCAAGGAGATCGCGCGCACGCTGTGAGGAAGGCTCACCACTTTGTTTTCAATGAGCAAGAAGGAAAGGCAGGCATGAAAGCACATGAATTTGAAAAAAGAGTATGGGCCGTTGAAGGGGTTCACATTGTTTTCTGTATTGATGCAGACAAGGAAATCGGCGAGTACACATACACGAAAGAGCTGCCAACGAAACATATGGCGGGTCACGTAACTAATCGAGAAGCGCATTTCAAAAAACGCCAATAGAACTCCTTGTGTCGTGATCCAGGGCGATGGCGAACAGCGGTGATTCTTCGCACCGTTCGCAGAAGCTATAGCATTTGATGTGCTGCTTTACTAGGTGGTAACCAACCGCACTGTTTTAGGGTCATAGACCACGTTGGTAATCGACCCGGCGCGAATGTGCTCGACAGCCTGGTCAATTACCGCCAGCGGGGCCAGGAACCATTCTCTGGGTTTGATCGGGTTGCCGAAACGGTCTTGCAGGGTCAGGTCCAGTTGCGCGTTGGCAAACACACGGTGAAAAAGAGTTTCCAGCTTGACGCGATTGAGGTTGTGGAGCTTGTAAGAGGCGACTACTTCCACCTTGGCGAGCAGATAGGTGGCGTCCTTTTCGGCGTTGGCAATGCGCGTTTCTACCTTGCCGCCGGTCACGCCGATCTTGTGGATCAGTTCGCGGTGTTCGGCAATGAAGGGATGGTCGGACAGACTGCGCAGTACGTAGATGCTGCCCGATTCGATATCGTCAGATTCGGCGGTACCGCCGAACAGCGGACCAGCATCCATCTTGACCAGGCGGCGGCCTACAGGTGTGTTGCCGTCGGGGTAGAGTGCGCGCGAGAGCGAGCGCAATAGCAAATCGCTTTCGGTGTGATTGCTGAAAATCACCCGCAAACGCGGGTTGTCTCGCCCATCCTTGGTTACCGTGCCTCTATGCATTTCCGCGACGTAGGCCATCTGGCCGCCCAGAATAAAGAAATCGCCCAATTCAATACTGGCGTCCTTGCTGAAAGGCTTGGTTACCCATGTTCCCGCATCCAGGCCGGACTGCGCTCGTTCAAACAAAGGCTTGAAGCGATCAAAGTCTTTGCAGGATTCGCGTTCCGCGATTTCTTCCGCCGCTTTTTTCTCGGCATGGGCGCGCACATGACGCAGCACGGTAATGTCGCCTTCATCGACGGGCGAATCGGGTACGCCCAATTCAGCCAGCAAGGCGTCTTCGTCCAGCGCATCCACACTGGCCGCGGTCTCCTCCGCCTGGGTCAGCAATCCGGCGGTATCCAGTTCCGACAGTAGCGCATGGGCTTGCGGTAATTTGCGAATCTGGTCTAGGCGCACGGCATACAGGCGTTCAAAGATGTCGCCGTGCTCGTCATGTAGCGGCGCGCGGCCATGTGTTTGATGAAAGCGCAAGATGTCCTCGAAACCGGCGATGATGCGTTCCTCACGCGGCGTGTGGCTGGCGGTTTCCAGTGGCCCGACTGGCACACCCAGCGCATCCAGCAGTTCGTCGTCATCCATTTCAGCCATTGCTGATACTTTCTTTTGCTTGTCCTGCTTTCGCTTGCGCACGGTAACGCGTCAGCGCCGCTACGCCTTGGGCCATGCGTCTTTCCCAAGGATCGGCGGCATTGATATCGGGCAAGCGGCTGCGCTCGTGTTTGAACAGCAAGGCGCGTTTTGCCAATTCGCGGGCTTCGTCTTCGGGAACGGTTACGTTCTTGGCGGCAATGCTCGCTTGCACCTGGCGCAGCGATTTTTCGTCCATCGTTTTCGCCAGCACTGCATAGGCGGCGTCAAACGGGTTGATGCGGTCAATCAGGTCAATATCCAGATCGCGCACATTGACGAACTTGCGCACGCCATCAAGCAAGCTGGTATTGCCCTGCGCTGCGCCGCTGCCGCTGGCGTCGCTCTCGGCCAAAGCCAGCTTGGCCTGCTGCGTGATGTTCATGGCAGCGATAGCGTGCTGGCGCACCGCTTCCTGATCAGCTTCGGTCAACTCCGGGTAACGCTCGCGCACGATCTTGCCCATGCGCAACTGCGTCAGTTCTTCGGGCACGGTGTTTTCTTGGTCAAACAGGCCGCGTTCCAGCACGGTCTTGTCTTGCAAAAAACTGGTGACGACCTCGTTCAAGTCCTCCTGGCAGATGCGCGTGGCCTCGATGCTTTGCGGCATGGTCAGACCGTTGATCTCCAGATGAATTTGGCCAGTGTCCTTATTGACGCCGATATTGTGGCCGCCTTGTTTGTAACCCTCCGGGCCGTAATCGAAGCCATCCTTGGCGCCCTGATTTTTCGGCGTGAACTCATAGCGTGGGGCCAGCACCTGCTCCATCAGCAGGCTGGCTGAAATCGCCTTGAGCATGTCGTTCACCGCCTCGGCCACGGCGGACTGATCAGCGGCAGGTTCGGCAATCAGGTTGATAAAGCGCGCTCTTTCCTTGTTCGGCGCGTCGCGGGTGGCCCGGCCTATGATTTGCACGATCTCGGTCAGGCTGCTGCGGTAGCCTATGGTCAGCGCATGTTCGCACCAGATCCAGTCGAACCCTTCTTTGGCCATGCCCAGCGCGATGATGACGTCCACGTGATCGCGGTTGTTCTTTTGCGCCGGGTCCTTCAGCGCCGCCAGCACGCGCGAACGACGGTCAAGATCGCTGTCATCAACCAGATCAGCCACCTTCAGCAGGCGGCCTTCGCCGGTTCGCACTAAATGAAAGCCAGTGACTGGATCAACGCCTCTCCACTCGCCTAGCGCGCCCATGATTTCGTTGACTTCGCTCTCCTTGTCTTGCAGGCTTTCGCGTGAATTGACGCTGGGAATATGCACGATAGTTTTCAGCGTCGGGTTGAGCACCTTGGCGACCGCATTCACATAACGCCCGGTGTAAAAAAAGTAACCGATATCCAGCGATTTGAGCCAGCGGTAACCGTTGAGCTGCTCGTAATAGGTGTAGGTCACGGTCTGAAAGCGCGCTTCATCCGCCGGGGCCAGCACCGCCTCGCTGTCGCCCCGGAAATAAGACCCGGTCATCGCCACGATATGCACCTTGTCGCGTGCGATAAGCGAGCCCAACTGGCTGCCCAGCACATTGTCCCGATTGCTGGAGACGTGATGAAACTCGTCGATGGCGAGCAAGCGGCCATCAAACGCCTCAATGCCCAACGCTTCCACCGCGAAGCGAAAGGTGGCGTGCGTGCAGACCAGCACCAGGTCCGTGCTACCCAGAAACTTGCGCACCGCATCCACTTTGGATTTGGCTACACGCGGCTCATCAATGCCGGGGGCATTGCACAGGTTCCATTGCGGGGCCACTTGCCAATCCCAATCAAAGCCGTATCGGCTCAACGGCTCATCGGCAAAGCTCCCGCCAATCGAGCGTTCCGGCACCACGATGATGGCCTGCCGCAAGCCTTGGTGGTGCAACTTGTCCAGCGCGATGAACATTAGCGCGCGGGACTTTCCCGATGCGGGTGGTGATTTGATGAGCAAGTATTGTTCGCCGCGCTTGGCATAGGCGCGCTCTTGCATCGGGCGCATCCCCAATTCATTGGCCTTGGCCGACGCGCCCGTGCGCGCCGTGGTGATGGACACCGAAGGAACGGTGTAAGCATTGGTGGGATTGGCGGATGTTGGATCGGTCATGGCGTCTTGCCTAATTGTTTGATGTCGCGCTCGATCTGCTCGATTTCCTTCAAATCATCGGCATCTGCCTGTTTGCGTTCTGCTTGGCACCGCTGCTGATCAAACAAACCGTAACGCTCATGGGCGATGCGCTCCATGCGCTCGTGGCTGACCGCGCCTGCGCCTTGCAGAACAGGCTGATCGTTGAAAGCCAGCACTTTATCCACGTTGCCGCGCCAAAAATCCAGGCTCAAGTCCTGACGCTGTTTGACGCGCAATTCAGCTTGCTCCAGAAAAATCACCACCAGGCGGTTGAGCGTATCAATTTCATCGGCGCTCAGGTAATTCTTGGCGACGATTACGTCTTGCTTGCGCACGCGTGAACCGCTCCAGGTCATCAACGCCATGTTGGGCTGACTGGGATCGGCGCGTTCCACTACCAGTTCAGCGGCGGTATGGCCGGTAGCGGCATACAGCAGCTTGTTTTGTACCTCGGCAAAAAACAGCGCGGTTTCCTGCTCGCGTATCCGGTAGTCGGAACTCAGAGCGAACAGTTCGCGCACTTTTTGGTAAAAGCGTTTTTCCGACGCGCGAATCTCGCGGATACGCGCCAGCAACTCGTCGAAATAATCCCAGCCGCCGGGATTTTTCAGGCGCTCGTCATCCAGCACGAAGCCCTTGAGCAAGAACTCCTTGAGGTGGGTGCTGGCCCATTGACGGAACTGCACACCGCGCGGCGAGCGCACGCGGTAGCCAATGGCGAGAATCAGGTTGAGGTTGTAGTTCGCAATCTCGCGCCGCACCTGGCGCTCGCCTTCGTTCTGAACTGTCAAGGATTCCTTGACAGTTGCTTGTCGGCTCAACTCTCCATCCTCGAAAATGTTCCTGGCATGGAGGGAGACATTTTGTTTGCTGATCTGGAATAACTCGGCAATCTCCAATTGACTCAGCCACACCGTTTCCCCGTCCACTCGCAAATGGAGCTTTATCTGACCATCACCGGAACTGTAAAGAATTAACTCACTCACGATTTTTTCCTCCTCACCGTTTTGTTTCAGGTTTGACCTTGGCCGCTGTCATCCTGGTATAAAGCTCGAACAATTTTTCCAGCCGCTCGGTGTCGTTCTTGAATTTGCGGCCTATGTAGATGCGCTCCAGCACTTCGTCGTTGCGCTCGTGGGCGTGGCGCAGATTTTCGGGCATATTATTGGGGTCATACAGGTCGGCTATGGTCGCGGGAAAATGCACCTCGCGGGCCAGCAGGATGTTTTGGGCGCATTCCGTCAAATCGGCCTTCATCGTATCGGTAAGCAGCGGCACGGGGAAAGTGTTCCAGCCGAGGGTGTTGGAATAGCGGTATCGTGTTTCCAGCTTGCCGCAGACGGTGGCGATCCAGACCAGATGTAGGCGGGAGGCGATCAGCGCCATATTCCAGAGGGGAGCGTCGTAGAGGGCAAAGGCGGCGTTGCTGACAACTGAATGATTGTCAATAAAGCCAGCAGGAAGGTATTCACGGTTTTCCGATGAGACTCCAGGAATAATTAATGTATAGTTTTTAGCGCAATACATTTCCCTGAATTGGTGCGCACGCAATGCCATTTCTTTTGTGCTTGCATCTTTACTCTTAAGTCGCATTTGCCGTACACCGTCAATTCGGGCACGAATCGAATCAATCTTTAATGCTTGAGGTAAGTTTTCATCAAAAATCCAAAGAGACTTACGAACAAGCCCACGAATAAATTCAGCAGAGCCATAAATTCGGCGGATAAATATGTTTTCATCTTGCTGGCTCAATTTGAGTGAAATAGTCTCATTTGCCGAGAGAAGAAGATTTCCACCGTCAATCGGCATGTTGCCAAATGCCATTTCTGGTAATCCAGAAATACTCTCACGCCGTGTTTCCACGAATATGGTTTTACCGGTTGTTAGATATGGCGTGATATTTACGGTTTCTCGAACAATAATCTCACCATCATCGTTCAAATCATAAATCTGCCGCTTCTTGCTGGCATCCGTTGATAGACCAATAATGGCAACTGTGACACCCGCGTTGTAGCTGGCAAGATTGGCCCACTTGAACGATGTGTGGGCAAAACAGATGATCGAACCCAACTCAAAAATCCTGGGCCATAAAATTGGGACAATGCGGCCCTGACAAATGGAGTTTGTGCTAACGAAAGCCGATTCCGTTTTTGTGGCTTGCGCATAGGCGGCGGCCTTCATAAACCAACCGCCCACATAGTCAATCTGTTTGGACGAAATACCATAAGGATCAAAGACGGCAGCCAGATCAGCTTTCTGTTCCTTGGTTTGTGTTTGACTTCCTTTATACGGCGGATTTCCGCAAATATACGTCTCACCCCCTTCATTCTCGAAATCAATTTCCGCTTGATCCAGCGGCGTTTCAAATAAATCATCCGCCGTGATTTTTACGCCCGTTCCTTCAGGCTGGCAAATTCCCAGCCAATCAAGCCGCAGCGCGTTGCCTTCAACGATCCAGTTTTGTTTGGCCAGCGGCAAAAAGTCCTTTAGTGCGTCCTTTTGCCCGCGATACAGCACGTCGCACTGAAATTCAGCGATGATGAGCGCCAGCCGCGCGATTTCCGCCGGAAAGCCGCGCAATTCAATGCCGCGAAAATTGGTCAGCGGAATATCGGTTTTGCGGTCCGGTTCGCCGCGTCTCTGGTTGATTTGCGCCTCGATTTCGCGCATCCGCTTGTAAGCGATGACCAGAAAATTGCCGGAGCCGCAGGCCGGGTCGAACACGCGGATGCGCGCCATGCGTTTGCGCAGGTTGAGCAGCTTGCGCTGGTTGCTGCCCGCCTCAGCCAGTTGCGCGCGCAGGCCGTCGAGGAACAGGGGGTTGAGCACTTTCAGGATGTTGGGCACGCTGGTGTAGTGCATACCCAGCGCGCCGCGTTCCGCGTCGTCGGCGACGGCCTGGATCATGCTGCCGAAGATGTCGGGGTTGATTTCTTTCCAGTTCAGATTGCCCGCGTGCAGCAGATAGGTGCGCGCGATGCGGGTGAAGCGCGGTACATCGGTACTGCCGGAAAACAGCCCGCCGTTGACGTAAGGGAAGGCATCGGCCCAGTGGGGCATTCCCCTTCCCCCGTTTACGGGGGAAGGTTGGGATGGGGGGGATGGGGTTGATGCGGGGGCTGCGGATGCGTCTTCGCCTCCACCCCAGATCTCCTCCGCAAGCAGAGGAGGGAGTTTTGCGGCACGCTCGGCGATGGGGGTGTTCATGGCGCGGAAAATTTCGGACAGCACCGTGTGGGTGTTGGCCGCGTCGCGCTCGCTCATCCGCTCAATGGTGCGGGTGAACAGACCCTGGACGTTGAAGATGTCGGTGCCTTCGGCAAAGAAGCAGAAGATCAGCCGCGCCATGAAGTGGTTCATGTCATGGCGGCGTTGGTCGGTAGCCCAGTCGGGGTTTTCGCGCAGCAGTTCGACGTAGAGCTTGTTCAAGCGTCCGGTGGCGCGCACATCAATGGGGTTGTCCTTGATCTCCTTGATGGTGGAGATGCCTGCCAGCGGCAGCAGGAAACCGAAGTGGTTGGCAAAGTTGGGATAGTCGCAGGCGATGGTTTCGCCGCTGACCAGTTCTTCAGCCTCCAGGGTTAGTCCGTCGGTAGCCAGGATGAATTTGGCCTTGGCCTTGGCGGTAACCGGGCTGGCGTGCAATGCCTTGAGAGTTGCGCCCACGTTGCCGGACTGGCATACAGCGATGTAGATGTTGTTGCGCTGGAGCACGCCGCCGGGTATATCGGAGGCGTTGCTGTTGCCGCTGCGCAGGCGTTTGAGGGTGGTGTCCTTGTTGCCGAAAGCGGCCAGAAAGGCATACGGAAACTCAACCGCATCGAAAGGCTGCTCTGCCAAAGCAGAGATGGCTTGTTCGATTTCTACGGCGTTCATGGGTGGTAGGGCGGTTAAAATCAAAAGTTTAACAAGGCTTGCCCGTGGTGCTTTGCGGCTTTCCTCAACCTTGTTTATGCTAGCCAAACGATCTTCATCCCCCAACCGCGCCTTTAAAGTGGCCGACCAGATCCAGCGCGATCTGGTCGAGTTGATCGCGCGCGAGTTGAAAGACCCGCGCGTGGGCATGATCACGCTGCAAAGCGTGGAGGTCTCGCCCGACTACGCGCACGCCAAGGTTTATTACAGCGTGCTGGTGGGCGATGTGCAGCAGACGCAAGAGGCGCTCGATCAGGCCGCCGGTTTCTTGCGCAGCTGCCTGTACAAGCGGCTGCACATTCATACCGTGCCGACGCTGCACTTCATCTTCGACCGCACGCCCGAGCGCGCCGCCGATCTGAACGCGCTGATCGCCAAGGCGGTGGCGTCCCGCTCTAAGGACGACTGAACGTGAACGCGCCACGCACACGGGTGCAGCGGCGCCCTGTGCATGGGGTGTTGCTGCTCGATAAACCGCTGGGCCTTTCCAGCAACCAGGCGTTGCAAAAGGTCAAGTGGCTGCTGCGCGCCGAAAAGGCCGGGCATACCGGCACGCTCGATCCGCTGGCGACCGGCGTGCTGCCCTTGTGTTTTGGCGCGGCCACCAAGTTCGGTCAAGCGCAACTGGACGCTGACAAGACTTATGAAGCGGTGGCGCGGCTGGGCGCGCGCACCAGCACGGGTGATGCCGAGGGCGAGGTGATTGAGGAACGCGCAGTGCAGGTCACGGCGCAAGATTTGGTGCGTGTCGCCGCGCAATTCACCGGCGCGATCCGGCAAATTCCGCCGATGCACAGCGCGCTGAAAAAAGACGGCAAGGCGCTGTACGAATACGCCCGCGCGGGCGTCGAAGTGGAACGCGCCCCGCGCAACGTGACGGTGTTCAGGCTCGACATCGCGCCGGTTGATGCGGTTTCAATCCGCATCGTGGCGCGGGTCAGCAAAGGCACCTACATCCGCACGCTGGCCGAGGACATCGGCCAGGCGCTGGGCTGCGGCGCGCACCTGACGGCTTTGCGGCGCGTGGCGACCGGCGGCTTCGAGGTGTCGCGCTGCATTACGCTACAGGCGCTGGAGGCGATGGACGAAGCGCGGCGGCTGGCCTGCCTGCTGCCAGTGCAATCGTTGATCCCCGACCACGCCCGCGTGGTTCTGGACGCGCAAGACGCGGGGCGCTTTCTCTCCGGATTGCGGCGGCGCGGGGCTTGGGCGGATGCCGAGGCGGTGGCTGTTTTTGCTCCTTCCCCCGCAAGCGAGGGGGGGTTAGGAACGGGGCCGGGCAACGCGGGCATTCGCGCAACGGTTTTGAATGAGCGCTGCTTGCCCCCATCCCAACCTTCCCCCGCCAGCGGAGGAAGGAGCGCAAGCCAGAGCAGCGCCAACGGTTCCGCAACACAAGCTGGCGTTGATATGCGGGGAGGTCTTGTTCCTTCCTCTTCTGCTTGTGCGAGAGGGTTGGAATCGGGGCCGGGCAACGCGGGCATTTGCGCAACGGTTTTGAATGAGCGCCGCTTGCCCCCATCCCAACCTTCCCCCGCCAGCGGAGGAAGGAGCGCAAGCCAAGGCAGCGCCAACGGTTCCGCAGCGCAAGCTGAGGTTGATATGCGAGGCGGTCTTACATCCTCCCTTGCTTGCAGGGGGGGAGTGAGGTCATCTACCGCAGCTTCCTCCGCTTGCGGGGGAAGGTTGGGGTGGGGGAAAGCGGCGTTGGTTCAGGAAACAGCGCCCGCGTTGCGCTCCCCCTCTCTCTACCCTCTCCCACACGGGGGGGAGAGGAAAGATATGCCGTGCCAAGCCTTAGCTCCTCACCCCAACTTTCTTCCCAGCGGGGAGAGGGAGAAAACCGTCTTCCTCGGCACCGCCCGTATCCATTCAGGCGAGATGATTCCCGCCCGCCTGCTCAATCCCATCGAAATCGAACAAATTCTTTCCAGCCCCATCACACCATGAACAAGCAAATCCGCAACATCGCCATCATCGCCCACGTCGATCACGGCAAGACCACACTGGTCGATCAACTGCTGCGCCAGAGCGGCACCTTTCGCGCCAACGAAAAAGTCGATGAGCGCGTGATGGATTCCAACGATCTGGAGCGCGAGCGCGGCATCACCATCCTGGCCAAGAACTGCGCGGTGAA